>JBMNVK010000021.1:0-23960 GCA_050946755.1 Aminivibrio sp.
AAAAAGGCTACGTCTTTTATCAGCATAAGGGATGATATGATTCTGGCAGGTGCCGACTGGGTCGACGAGCCAGTGGTAGTCTCAGGAAAACTTGTTACAAGCAGGACTCCCGCAGACCTGCCCTACTTCGGCAGGGCCCTCCTGGAGGCCCTGAAATAGAACAGGCCGATTCCGGCAAGAATCCTACGCCGGCTATTCAGGCTGGACAGGGGCCGCGCGACCCCTGTCCAGCCTCTTTCATAGGCCTATTCTATTTAAAGATGGCTCCCTTTGAACCGGAGGTTACGAAGGAGCGGTATCTTTCAAGGAAGGAGCTGTCAGTAAGAACCTCTTCGGGCTTCCAGCCTTCCCGCCTCTTGTTCAGCTCTTCATCCGTCACCGCAAGGTGCAGCGATCTTCCCGGTATGTCTATTTCAATAGTGTCCCCCTCAGCTACGAGACCGATGTTTCCTCCGGCAGCAGCCTCCGGCGATACGTGGCCGATGGATGCCCCTCTGGATGCCCCTGAAAATCGCCCGTCGGTGATCAGGGCCACGGTCTTGTCCATGCCCATACCGGCAAGAGCAGAGGTGGGGCCGAGCATCTCTCTCATCCCGGGGCCTCCTTTGGGCCCTTCGTAACGGATTACTAAAACATCTCCGTCCTTGATTTTTCTGCCCATAATCGCCTCGCTCGCCGCCTCCTCACTGTCGAAGACCCTGGCGGGCCCAGAATGAACGAGCATGGAGGGGTCCACTGCTGACTGCTTGACAACGCTTCCTTCAAAGGCCAGGTTGCCTTTGAGTACGGCAATGCCTCCCTGAGCGTGGTAGGGGTTGTCAAGGGGGCGAATTACGTCTTCGTCCACAACCCGGACTTTCTCCAGGTTCTCCGCCACCGTACGGCCTGTCGCAGTTACGGGCGCACCGTCAATCAGGCCTCCGGCTAGAAGGACCGACATCACCGCCTGAACTCCTCCCGCCGCCCAGAGATCCTGAATATGGTGCCTTCCCCCCGGACTCATGCTGCAGATATGGGGAGTCCGCACGCTCGCCTCCTCAAAATGATCGAGGGTAAGATCTATGCCTGCTGAATGGGCCAGGGCAGGAAGGTGGAGAGCTGTATTTGTGGATCCGCCCAGGGCCATGTCTACTGCCACAGCATTTTCAAAGGCCTTTTCTGTCATAATATCCCTTGGACGGATATTTTTTTCCAGAAGCATCATAACGTGACGGCCCGCCTCCTTGGCCAGCCGGTCCCTTGCCGAATACACGGCAGGGATAGTGCCGTTTCCGGGGAGAGCGAGGCCCAGGGCCTCCATCATGCAGTTCATCGTGTTTGCGGTGAACATGCCTGCGCAGGAGCCGCAGGTGGGGCATGTCAGATCTTCCACTTCCCGAAGCTCATCATCAGTTATAAGACCTGCAACCCTCTTGCCCACTGCCTCGAAAATATCACTGAGGTCTACATCCCTGCCTCCTGCAACCCCTGCAAGCATAGGGCCGCCGCTGACCATCACCGTGGGGATATTCAGGGAAAGGGCAGCCATGGCCATGCCCGGGATTATTTTGTCACAGTTGGTTACAAGCACCAGTGCATCCAGGGCATGAGCTCTGACCATCACCTCGATGGAGTCCATTATAAGCTCCCTGCTGGGGAGGGAAAACTTCATTCCCTCGTGGTTCATGGCAATGCCGTCACAGACTCCGATTACAGGGAACTCAAGGGGAAAGCCGCCAAAGGCGTAAACTGCAGCCTTAACCCCTTCTGTTATTCTGTTTAAATGGACATGTCCGGGAATGATGGCATTGTAGGGGTTGACCACCCCAACCCAGGGCCGGTTTATCTCCCAGTCAGCGTAACCGGAGGCCTTGAGCAGGGACCTGTGAGGCGCCCTTTCAGGGCCGGACTTGGCTTTGTCACTTCTCATTGCTAACAACCTCCCTGAATCTTATATTTAAATTCCTCCCGGTCCCCATACGAGAAGGGGCAGGGAGAGAATTATGGACGGTACGTAGGTGACCAGCAGAAGCACTCCTATCAGCACCAGGACAATGGGTATTATGGGCTTGCTGATCTGCTCCATGGGCAGGCCCGTTATGGCGCTTGCAACGTAAATATTAATGGCCACCGGAGGCGTTGCCATCCCTATAGCCAGACCAACAGCCAGGATAACGCCAAAATGGATTAGGTTGCCGCCTGCCTGGACAACAGTGGGAATAAAGATGGGGGTCAGGATAATAAGAGCCGATGCAGTCTCCATGAACATCCCCGCCAGAAGTATTATTATGGTAATCATCAGATAGATGAGAGCCCGGCTACCTCCTGCCATGCCAAGAAGGAATTGGGCCACGGCCTCCGGTATCTCGTAGAAGGCCAGCCCCCATCCGAACAGTTTTGATGTGGCTATTATGAACATGATAAGGGCCGAGGTTACGCCGGCGCCTACGACAAGATTATACAGTTTTTTCAAGTCCATGGACTTATAAACGAAGAAAGCAACAAGCAGGGAATAGTCCACCGCTATGGCGGCCGCCTCTGAAGGGGTAAAAAAGCCGGAGAAGATGCCGCCTAGAATTATTACCGGCGTCATAAGACCCCAGGACGCTTCGGCAAATAGTTTCCACTTCTGCCTTCCCGTGGTAGGCTCTGCTGCCAGGTATCCCCTTTTTGCTGCGATATACATGGAATATATGATTAGGCCCAGCCCCATAAGAAAGCCGGGGATGAATCCTCCCATGAAAAGCTTCGCCACTGATACCCCCGCTATCACGGCATAAAGCACCATGGGAACGCTGGGAGGAATGACCACTCCGATGGTTCCGGAGGCGGCGATGAGGGCCGCGGAGAAATCCACGTCATAGCCCTTTTCCTTTAGCTGCGGAAGCAGGGCGGAGCCTACCGCTGCTGTGGTCGCCGCTCCGGAGCCTGAAATGGCCGCAATGAACATGGATGCCGTAGTGGAGACAATGGACAGGCCTCCCCGGAAGCGCCCCAGGGTCGCCTCTGCAAAGGCAACAATTCGCTCAGAAATGCCGCCTCTGGCCAGAATATCCCCCGCCAGCACAAAGAAGGGGACGGCCACCAGAGCAAAGGATTCGTTGCCCGAAAACATGGTCTGGGGGATCATGGCCAGGGGGAAGCCGCTGAGGAGGACTACCAGCAGGCCAGCGGCTCCAATAGCCAGCCCTACCGGAACTCCCATCAGCATGAATACAAGAAACCCTACTGCAAGGACGAGTCCCACAGTTACCGCCTCCCCAGAATGCCGCTGAATCCTGCCAGCAAGTGGAGCAGAATTACGCTGCCTATTACAGGGTACATGATGTAAATCCAGGTCATGGAGATGCCCAGGGCAGGCGTAGTCTGCAGGGCTTCGCTCTTCATCAGGACTGCGCCGTAGAAGGCTACCACTGCAAAAAAGACTACTCCTACAAGCTGGACAAATATGGACATAACTTTTCTGCCTCTCTCCGGAAGCTTGTTTACCAAAAAGGTGACTGCTATGTGGGATCCTCTCTTGAAGCCTACGGCAGCGCCGAGAAGGGATGAGGCCACCAGAAGATAGGTGGTAAGCTCCTCTGACCATATGAGGGCGTCAAAAAACATGCGGCATATCACCTGAAGTGTGGTCACCACTATCATTATCATGATCATGCAGAAAAGAATGGCCTCGCTCACTCTGTTTACTGCATCGCTCAACAAGGTAAGAGGCGGGCGCCCGGACCCGCCTCCTGCTTCGTTTCTGTTTTGTTCCATCTGGCGGTTGCCTACTCCGTCGAGAAGATGGCTTCTATGAGATCTTTGCCGAACTCGGCCTCGTACTTCTCGTAAACAGGCTTCGACGCCTCTCTAAGCAGGTTTACGTCAGGCTCGGTGACCTCCATGCCCTTGTCCTTGAGGAACTGCAGCCATTCAGCTTCCTTTTCGTTGTCATAGGCTCTGTTGTGCTCTGCTGCCGCCTGGGCTGACTCCTGAACCAGCTTCTGATGTTCCGGGGAAAGCTTATCCCAGGTCATCTTGCTCATCATTATTACGTTAGGAGCGTAGGCGTGCCTTGTAAGGGCCAGGTGTTTCTGGGATTCGAAAAGGTTAAAGGAGACAATGACATTGAGGGGGTTTTCCTG
Source organism: Aminivibrio sp. (assembly GCA_050946755.1). GTDB lineage: Bacteria > Synergistota > Synergistia > Synergistales > Aminobacteriaceae > Aminivibrio. Next base: position 4,107 of record JBMNVK010000021.1, read on the forward strand.
CCCGTCAATTGTACCCTGCTGCAGAGCCGTCAGGGCCTCTGTCCACGCCATGGGCACGGCATTGGCGCCCAGGGCCTTGAAGGAGTCCACGTAGACAGGGTTTTGCATCAGCCGGATTTTGAGACCTTTCAAGTCCTCGGGAGTATGCACAGGACGCTTGCTGTTTGTAAGATTTCTGAAGCCCCGCTCTCCGTAGGCGAGACCCTTCCATCCGATGGCATCCATATCGGCAAGCATCTTTTTGCCTATCTCGCCGTCAAGAACTTTATAGGCCTGCTCCGGGGAGGAGAAGAGGAAGGGCAGGTCAAAAACGCCGAATTTAGGCATGAAGTTCATGATGGGGCCGCCGGTTACAATGGCGGAATCCACTACACCCATACGCATGCTTTCCAGGAGGTTTCTCTCGTCCCCCAGCTTGGCATTGGGATAGATGGTCACAGTCAGATCTCCTCCGCTGCCCTCTTCCACTAGCTCCTTGAACTTGAGGGCGCACACATGGAAGGCATCGTTTTCATTAACCACGTGGGCCATCTTGATGTCCATGGCAGCAGCTGAAGGCATTACAGCCAGAACCATCGTAAGAAAAACTGCTGAAAGCAACGCAACCCGTTTTTTCATATTGAACTCCTCCATCTTTCTGAAATAACTTGCTTAAACACAAAATAAAATCCGCAATTGACGGATTAAATCTTCGGCCACATGGCATCAAATTATAGACAATCATGAAATTTTTGCAAGAAACCCGCCCGGCTCTAAATCTGCGCCCGAAAAGAAAGAATCTCTCCCTGCCCCTCTTTCAGATTTTGGGGAATACAAACTTTCCTCTAGCCCAGCGAAATCTGCATCAGGGCAGGCAGCCAGGGATAAACTGAGGCAAGAAAGGGCGGGTTCAAGGCGAAGACAACAAAAAAACCCATAGCCATGGCGGAGTGCATAATGGAGAGGATGCCCCTGTAGGTCTCTCTTTTTGCGACGATCCCCAGGACCCCCTCGCAGATTATGAAAGCGGACGTGTAGTACAGCCATCCATTCGTGCCAGGCTCCAAAAGGAACTTCATGGTACGCAGAACACAGTAGGCAGACCATATGCCCAAAACGTAAGTCTGAGAGACGGTTAGGATGATCTTTACGGAAAGGGACAGATAGCGCCGGTAAAGGCCTCCGTCCTTCTCCAGAGCGTCCAGGGTGGCATAGGCCGAATTTATCAGCGGGAAAACAAATCTTACATAAGCCCCCGAAAGTACCCAACCCCATATGGTGAGGAAAAAAGCATAGTTGAAAAAATGCAATGGAATCCCGCCTTCCTGAAATTCCCCTTTTCAATACCTGTAGATTATACCCTCTTTTGCTGAGGGATGCCTGTATGGAGTCTGCATATGGTATAATTCCGTCAAGAATTGAGATAGGGAGGCGATGCATATGGAAGCAATTTCATCCTCAGCCGGCAGAGTTCAAAACCATGATGTACAGCTTGCAGTACAATACTCCGTCGCCAAAAAAGTTGCAGACCTCCAGAAGGACATGCTCGCACAGCTTATGCAGAGCATGGGCATCGGTCAGAGCATCGATCTTCTCGCCTGAGAAGGCTTTTGTTTGCGGCAAGGGACGGGAGGCGCAGGCCTCCCGTCCCTTGCTTTTTTAAAAGAAAACAGACCAGTTTTTAAAGACTTTTTGCGTAAGGAGGCAAATGTGGCAGTGGATCTTTTTTTTAAGCACGTCCCGGCGTCAGGGAGCATTATGAACGCCATGGCCATAGTGGCTGGTTCTCTGGCCGGACTGGCCCTGCACTCCCGGCTCCCTCAGAGATTTGTGACCATAACCTTTCAGGGGCTGGGGCTTCTCACACTTTTTCTCGGAATGTTCATGGCCCAGAAAACCCAGAACACACTTGTAATGGCTTTCAGCATAGTAGGAGGATCCATGCTCGGAGAGTTTCTTGACCTGGACAGAGGGCTTAACAGGGCGGGAGAGTGGACCAAGAAGAAGATACGATCTAGCAACAAGAAGTTTACTGAGGCTTTCGTGGCGTCGTCTCTCCTCTACTGCGTCGGGTCAATGGCTATCCTCGGTGCAATCGAAGAGGGCATGGGGGAGTTTCCCGGGCTTTTTGTGACCAAGTCCCTTATGGATGGCATGGCCTCCGCTGCCATGGCGGCATCCATGGGGCCGGGGGTACTGTTTTCCGCAATTCCCGTGCTCCTTTATCAGGGAGGCATGACCCTTCTTGCAGGAGTAGTGCAGACTGTCATGTCCACCCCTGTAATCGACGAAGTGAGCGCTGTAGGCGGACTGCTGCTACTGGGCATAGGCTTTAATATTCTGGAGATAAAGCAGATCAAAGTCGTCAATATGCTGCCGGCCCTGCTTTTCGCCGGACTGCTGACCGCTCTGGTCGGTTAGGATTGGCCTTCAGCAGAAAGAGCCGGGAGGGTACCCTCCCGGCTCTTTCTGGAACAACTCAGGACAATCTCCAGCGGAATTTGGGCTCAGATGCGCCATACAGGGCTGCCCTTTCTCCCCTGAGAAGGGCCCAGTTTTGATTTCCGTAATCATAATGCCACCACTCATCAGGATAGTTCGTAAAGCCGGCCCTGGTCATCACGGCATAAAGCAGTCTCCGGTTTAACAGAAACTCCCCCTCTTCTTCCGAAAGCTTTTCCCTGGCAATGACTTTTTTTTCGTAGTAATCGGTAGCCGATCTTTCAGTTGTCTCATCAAACTCTGTCCCCATCGGGAGGCACAGACCTGTCCCGTCCACTATGGTCACATCGACCGCTCCTCCTGTGGTATGGGGAGAGGGGTGGGTAGCAGCAACGGAGGGAGGGGCCACGAACTGGGATGCCAGGTCAGTAATCTCCCTGTCGCTTAAAAGGGGCATTTTGGCCCTTAGCTCTGAGCGGAATTTTTGGAAGAGGGAGGTCTGCACCATGCGATGTCTCCAGCCATCCAGAAGCAACAGCCTGAGCCCTTCCGGCAGCATATCAGCCGCCTCAATTAGCCTGAGCAGCACTGACCGCCTCACAAAGCAGTCAGCAACAGCTCCGTTAATGCCGTGGATGAAATACTGGGGGCTCACCAGTATTTTTTCCGGCACATAGCTTGCCGAGACAATGGGTTCACCGCACTCTTCCACAGGGATGGCCCGGGAGGACTCCCAGGAAAAAAAATCCGGCAGACTGATGGGAATATCCTGATAAGGGTGGTTCATCATTAGCTCCTTCCTTTTACAGATTCAACAATTTGGGAACCAGCGTTGTAAGCGAGGGGAAAGTAATAATTGTCAACAAGACGATCAGCGAAACTCCGATAAAGGGCCATATATTTTTAAAGACATCGGCCAGGGGGACTTTTCCCACAGCCGCCACAATATAGTTGCACGCCCCCATCGGGGGGGTTATCAGGGCAATAGTGACATTCAGAGTCATCACTATGCCGAAGTGAAAGAGATCAATGCCCGCCTTCATGGCAATTGGCGTAAAGATAGGCGTCAGGAGGGCCAGGGTGGAGACTTCCTCCATAAACATCCCCACAGGAAAGATTATGGCGCTGAGGACGATCATAAGGATCCAGGGCTTGTCGATTATCCCCGCGTCAAGAATAAGAGAGGCAAATTTTTGGGGAACCTGCTCCCATTTCAAAAGCCACCCTATGACCGTGGCCGCCCCCATTATTATGAAGATGGAGCTCGACAGGCGGACGGTCTCGTACAGGGATTCTGCAATAATCCTCAAATTCAGCTGCCTTGTATAGAGAAGACCTGCTACAAGACAGTATCCTACGGCAAGAGCGCCTGATTCCGTCGGAGTAACAACCCCGGTGACTATGCCGCCGACTATTATCAGGGGAGCGATCAAAGCCACCATGGAACGGATAAGGATCTCCTTCTTCCTCTTGCGCACCTCCGAGAAATCCGCTACCGGGACGTGGTACCTTTTTGAGTAAAAATAGTTCATTATCATGAAGGCTCCTCCCAGAATAAAGCCCGGGATAAAGCCCGCAGCAAACAGCCCCCCTATGGACGTGTTGGTCATGGAGGCATAGATTATCATGAAGATGCTGGGAGGAATTATGGGGCCTATAAGGGCGCTGCCCGCAGTGAGTCCTGCGGCGTAGTGAGCCGGGAAGCCATCCTTGATCATTGCAGGGATGAGTATGGAGCCCAGAGCTGAGGCATCGGCGGCGGCCGATCCGTTAACCCCTGCCAGAATAACGCTTCCCACCACGTTTACGTAGCCCAGTCCCCCCCGGACGGAGCCTACCAGCAGCCGGCTGAAATCCAGAAGGCGGTCAGTCAGACCGGACCGGTTCATCAGAATTCCTGCCAGAATAAAAAAGGGAATGGCCATAAGGGAAAATACATCCATCCCGCCAAAAAACTGCTGGCTCAACACCCGCAGCAGCGTCCAGTCCCCCAGCAGGGTTACCCCCAGCAGGGATGTGGACAGCAAAGCCAGGTAAAGAGGGACGCCGAGCACCATGAGGCCTAAAAATGCAAAGAGCATGGACATGCCCATGTCAATCCCCCCTCTCTAAAATCTTCTGAAGATGCAGAAGGACAGTGCCCGCCAGCAGAAGGGCAAAGCCTACAGGAACTGACAGCAGGGGGATTGTCTTCGGTATGTTAAGGGCCATGGTCTTCATGTGCCACATCTGGAGAGCGTTTACCCACCCGAGCCAGGTCATAAGTCCGATAAGGCCCGTGGCCAGCAAAAATCTTCCCCACTCAACCGCCCTGCGGAGAGGGGCCGGAAAACGGGGAACCACAAAGTCGATCACCATGTGGTCCCCCCGAATAGCGGCGCACACTGCCCCGGTCATGACCATCCACACCAGAGAAAAACGGGCCGCCTCCTCCGTCCAGATAATAGAGCTCTTCAGAAAATACCGGCAAAAAATGCCCAAGAGTATATCCCCGATATTTACCGCCATGAGAAAGCAGGCTATCCACGCAGCGAACATCTCAAGTCCGCTTATAAGCCGGGAGAGCCTGCTCCCGGTGATATTCTGAAGATGTTCAGGCGTCATTGGTCCATCTACTTAGCCTTTTCGTTGGCTACTCTGGCGCACTCGAGGGCCAGACCAAGCCAATCTTCCCCTGCCCTTTCCTTCAGCCATTCCACATAAGCGGGCTGACCCACTTTGCGGAACTCGTCCATCTCTTCGTTGGTAGGATTGTAGGCCACCATACCTCTCTCAACCAGGAAATCTATGTCTTTTTTGTCCTGAATGGCCATAGCTTCCCTGTTCAGGGCATTGGCCTTCTTGCCCGCCTCCGCTATCACCGCCCTGTGTTCTTCCGTAAGGGAGTCGAAGAAATCACCGTTTATGACCAGGAACTGGTCAGAGTACTGGATATTTGCCAGGGTGAGATACTTCTGAACCTCCTGGAGGCTGCCCATCTTGATGTACATGGCGGGGTTCATCTGTCCGTCCACGACCCCCGTCTTCAGGGCCATATAGAGCTCGGTCCAGGGCACGGGAGTTCCGCTCGCGCCGAAGGACTGGTAAAGAATGACCTGCCCTTCGTCCATTCCACGGAATTTAAGACCTTCAAAGTCCTTGGGCGTCCTGATCTCCCTCTTGTTGTTGGTAAAAGCAAGGAAACCTCCCTCTTCTACCGCCTCAAACAGATAGGCGCCGGTCCGCTCATGAAATACTTTTTTTGCCCTCTCCCAGTAGCTGCTTTCATCGAAGAATATGTGGGCCGCCTTGTAGCTGTTGAACATAAAGGGCACCGCAGAGGCGTAAATTTCCGGGAAGACGGGAGCCACTCCCGCAAAAGAGGCCACATTAATTATGGGCTGGTTCATCCCCCGTTTGGAGAGGAGCTCCATTCTTTCCTCTTCGTTGCCCAGCTGGCTGTCAGGGAATAGTCTTATCTTTACTCCGCCCTCTGTCCCCTCTTCTACGAATTTAACAAAGTTTTCCGCAAAGAGGTGCACTGCATTATTCTCCGCATCAGCGGGGCCGTTATAGGACATTCTGACCTCAACCGCAGCGTCAGCTCCCAGAGGCAACGCAAGACACACTGCAATTATTACAGCCATTGCTGCCAGTCTTCCAAACCTCATCTTTACTACCCCCTTCATTTTAAAATTTCCTCATCCGGCGCATTCGTCCGGACCCTATCATTCTTCCATATTTTACCTCTTTAGTCCAGGCAAGAGTCCGGCACCTAAGCCTCACAGAGTGGAGAAGGCGGAACGGTCCTCCGAAACTCTGATTTTGAGCAGCCCTCCTACCGGAGCGACGAGCTCCTCTGCATCTCCGAAGACGGACCTCCCCCGGTTCAGCAGTTTCGCAAATCTGTTCTGAGCTCCCCAGAGATCCACATCCCAGGCCTTCTGCTGCAGGAAAGAGAGAAAGGACTGGAGCTCTGTAAAGGTATCCCTGTCATCAGGGCGCAGAGACAGCCGGTCAATAATCTCCTCCAGCTTCTTCCTTGCGCCGTGGCGGAGGGTTTCCATATCGAGGGAAATTCCCCATTCTTCTGCATCGTTTACCCTGCGCAGGATGGATCCGAGATCGGGAGAAGGGCTGTTCAGGGCATCCAGCAGGTCGCCGTTAAGTACCACTTCAGCAACCTTGCGAAAGGATTCGGGGGCGGGCATAGAAAGTTCGGCAAGAAAGGAGAGCATCGAGGAGTAATCCCTCAGAATGAGCCTGAGCGCACCGGAGATCTGCTCTACGTCCCCGGATATTATGGATTGCAGTATTTTGCGCTGCTCGTCCTTGAAAAGGTGGCGCAGAGAATAGATATTATGGCCGAAGAATTCTACCAGAGTCTGACCGTCTCCCCTCCTAAGAGCCGACTCTATTCTGTCCCTCAGGCCATGATCATCCTCAGGCAGGGCGGGACCTGCAACTCCGCACACCACATTCCTGCCTCCGGTGAAAAGAGCAGCCGCAAACATGTCCGCCTCCCGCAGAGTCACCTCTGACATGATGCTGAGATAGCCCAGCACAAATTTTATCTCTCCCTCCTCTGCAGTCTCCAGAGAGCATTTCGTAATCCGGTAGGAGGAGAAGGAACACTGTTCCGGGGAGCAGCCGCCCCTTCCCCTGCCGGAGAACAGGCAGGAGACTGCAAAATGAGCTCCTGCCCGGTGAAGATCTGCTTTTAGAGGTTCAATGAAAATCTCGAAAATCCGACGCCCATCCCTGAATTCAGAGATATTGCTTGCAGCGCCGGCAAGGGATTCCATAAAAGGCGCCCTGAGGCCTGCCTCCGGATAGATGGCTCCTCCCAGCTCCAGAGCCCTGGCGGCATAGGCCAGAATCTGCAGAGTTTCAATGCCTGAGATTTCGTCAAAAAACCACCCGCAGCTCGTGTACATATACATGAGATTTTTTTCCATTTCCAGCAGGGAGGCTGCCAGAGTCTCCTCCTTTCTTGACAGGGCTCTGCCCGCCTCCCTGATCAGAAATGTCCTCATCCTCTCAGGGCTCCTGTCAAGGAGGACATTTATGTATCTGTTTCTTGCCCCCTCCGGATCGCAGAACAGCTCTCCGCTCTTGTCCGCATACAGCTTAGACAGACCGTCCCGGAGACCGTCCAGCCCTTCTCTCAGCGGCTTTCTCCAGCCCTGGCTCCACCCTGGCCTGGAGGCGGCAGAACAGCCGCAGTTGCTCCGCCATCTTTCTACCCCGTGAACACAGCTCCAGGATGAATTTTCCACAATTCTTATCTCCGCTGAAGGGGGGTGTTTTTCAAGATACTCCCCGTAGACGGTGAGCCTTCCCCGGCCGGATTTTTCGATATCCTCCAGGCAGCGGGCCAGGGCCATATCGCCGTACTTGTGATGATGTCCGAAGGTCTCCCCGTCTGTCGCTATGGACAGCAGGGGGGCTCCAAAATAGTGGTCGGGAATTGCATCCAGCAGCATGGCGGCAAAGACGCTTCCATTCCTGAGCGCCTCGCCGAAGGCTACCTGCTGGGCCAGGCCTCCGTGATAAAAGAAAAGGGAGATGGACTTTCCCGAGGGAAGGGGGCACCGGTAAGGCTGGAACACATCCACCCGTTCGCCCGATACATCTACCCACAGACGCTCCCCCGGATACCGGGCGGATGCCGCCTGTCTGGGAGCCAGAATAGTGAACTCAATGCCGTTGTCCGCCATCACCTCGAGCGTTTCTGTATCAACCGCTGTCTCGGCAACCCACATCCCCTCCGGATCCCTTCCGAAGCGGCTTCTGAAATCTTCAAGCCCCCACAGGACCTGAGTTACTTTATCCCGCCGGGACGCCAGGGGCATGATCATATGGTTGTAGACCTGGGCTATGGCTGGTCCATGGCCTGAAAATCGTTCCCTGCCCAGTCTGTCCGCCCTGAGGAGCGCATCATAAATATCGGGCCTCTTTTTCTCCATCCATGAAAGCAGGGTAGGTCCAAAGTTAAAGCTGATGCGGGAGTAGTTGCTGACTATGCTTCTGATCCGCCCCTCTTCGTCAAGAATCCTGGCAGCTCCGTTGGGGGCATAACACTCCGCCGCTATCCTTTCATTCCAATCATGCCAGGGAGCGGCCGACTCCTGTATTTCAATCTCCTCCAGCCAGGGGTTTTCCCTTGGCGGCTGATAAAAGTGACCGTGAATACAAACTGAAGGTACCATGTCAGGATGTCCTCCCCTATCCGGTTATTCCCACAGATTATATAGCATCTGTTCCGCCGCTGCCCCGCAGAGACCGATTTGATTGCCCCTGGTGTAAAATAGACCGGAGGCATAACAGAATAAGTCTTTTTCAAAAAGCCGTTGGGCCTTCTTTTATAAAAGCTGCGCTACGGAGGTGGTTCTTCTGGACAGAAAATGTGGCATTCTTCTTCCCCTCCTGTCCCTGCCGGGAGGCTTCGGTACAGGAGATCTCGGAAAGCCGGCCGCTAATTTCATCGACTTCCTGAAGAGGAGCGGCCAGTCCATTTGGCAGGTTCTGCCCCTGACCGTGACGGACGGCGCCCTGGGGAACTCTCCCTACAGCTCCCCTTCGGCCTTCGCAGGCAACCCGCTGTGCATCTCCCTTGAGGGACTCCTCTCCCGGGGCCTTCTGGACAGGGATGAACTCCTGAGTCCACCCTCTTTTCCCCAGGATCGCATTGATTACGGCCTGGCCAGACTTTTTAAGGAAAAAATTCTCAGACGCACTTTTGCCCGGTTTTCACCTGAAGGTGAGTTCAAAGCCTTTCAGGAGGCAAATGCCTTCTGGCTTGACGACTTTGTTCTATTTTCAGCCCTCAAGACATATTTCGGGGGGGCGCCGTGGATCGAATGGCCTGAGGATCTCAAGAGAAGGGACAGAAGGGCGCTCTTAGCAGCGGAGGCGATGCTAAAGGAAGAATCGGACTATCTGCGGTTTGTCCAGTATATCTTCTTCTCTCAGCTGGAGGATATGAGGACTGCCTGCCGGGAGGCAGGAGTGGAGCTGATCGGTGATCTCCCCATCTATGTAAACTTTGACAGCTCTGACGTATGGGCCAATCAGTCCCTGTTCTGCCTGAGTGAAGATCTTCTCCCCACAGAGGTGGCGGGGGTACCGCCGGACTATTTCAGCAAAACAGGACAGCTGTGGGGCAACCCTTTGTATAACTGGAGCGAAATGAGAAACACCGGTTTTTCCTGGTGGCTCGCGAGGCTTCATCACTCACTGGCCATGTTTGACCTGGTAAGAATTGATCATTTCAGGGGATTGCTGGCGTACTGGGCGGTACCCTTCGGGGATAAGACGGCAGAACGGGGGACATGGAGAGATGTCCCCTCAGAAGAGTTTTTTGCCCGGCTGAAGCAGGAGTTTCCGTCAATGCCCTTTCTTGCGGAAAACCTTGGAATCATCACTCCTGACGTGACGGAGGCCATGGAGGCTATGGAGCTTCCGGGAATGGCGGTAGCCCTGTTCGGCTTTGGCGGAGATATGGAAAGAAATCCCCATATCCCTCACAACTACCGCCGGGAACTGGCAGCATATACAGGAACCCACGACAACAATACGGCAGAGGGCTGGTACAGCACTGATGCCACGGAGGATGAACGAAAGGATTTTGAGGAGTATGCCCCCGGGTATGCCAAAAAGCCGGCGGAGGGCATGGTGAGGCTGGTTATGGGCTCCGTGGCCGGCCGGGTCATAATCCCCCTCCAGGACTATCTGGGCCTGGGGCAAGAGGGCAGAATCAACACCCCGTCCACCACGGGGGGCAACTGGGAGTGGAGGACAAAAGAAGAGCACCTTTCGTCAGATCTTGCAGAAAGAATGGCCCGACTGGCTAAAATCTACGGAAGGAAGTAACTATACCATTCCAATTAATGGTAAACTATCTGGTAAAATTGTTACATAAGATCCAGGGGGGAGGAATCAACAGCGCTATGACATCAATGCACCAGAGAGAGCTTGGCAGCTCCATAAGAAAACTCATGGAAGGCGATCCTGCCTTCAGGCCAGTCGCCTATCTTTCCATGGAGATAGGCATAAAGGAGTCTCTCCCCACTTATTCCGGAGGCCTGGGAATATTGGCTGGAGACATACTCAAGAGCGCGGCTGACCTGGGAGTCCCCATGGTAGGGCTGACGCTCCTGTACCGCAAAGGCTACTTCGACCAGGAGTTTAACGCCGACGGATGGCAGGTTGAAAAGCCAGTGCTGTGGCAGCCGGTACAGGAACTTACCCTCCTGCCGAATCAGGTCTCCCTTACTCTCCAGAACAGAGAGGTTCACGTGCGGGTATGGCTCTATGAAATAATTGGAGCCACAGGCTATCCCCTGCCCGTATACTTCCTTGATACTGACTTTGACGACAACCACCCGGAGGACCGAAAGCTCTCCTGGCATCTTTACGGAGGAGACCAGCTCTACCGGCTCTGCCAGGAGATGGTACTGGGCGTCGGGGGCCTAAGAATGCTCCGGGATATGGGCTACAAAAACATCGAGACCTTCCACATGAACGAAGGGCACGCCGGTTTCCTTACTCTGGAGCTGATGAGGGAGCAGGGATACTACGATCCTGAAAAAATACGGGACCAGGTTATCTTTACCACCCACACCCCAGTGCCTGCAGGCCATGACTTTTTCCGCTTCGATCTTGTGGACAGGGTCATCTCCCAGGATGCCCTCTACAACCTGAAGAGAATGCTTCCCAACTCCGACGGGGTATCCATGACGGAACTGGGAATAAAATTCAGCCACTATGTAAACGCCGTGTCCAAGAAACATGCAGAGGTGAGCCGCCGGATGTTCGCCATGCCCGGAATCGACTGGGTCACCAACGGGGTACACCCGGGGACATGGGTAAGCAGCGGGATGAGGAGGCTGTTCAATCTCCATATTCCTGGCTGGGACAAGGATCCCGGCAGACTCGTGCAGGCCGTAAAAATTCCGCCTGAGGACATATGGACTGCCCACCAGGCCTCAAAGATGCGCCTTCTTGCGGGCGTTCTCGAGCAGACCGGACGGCAGCTTGAGCCCGACGTGCTGACTATCGGCTTCGCCAGACGGGCAGCCCAGTACAAGAGGGCCGACCTTCTGCTTTCAAACATTCGCCGCCTTATAGAAGTCGGGGCGGGGAAAATACAGCTCGTCTTCGCCGGCAAGGCCCATCCCAGGGACGATGTGGGCAAGGCCGTTCTGCAAAAGCTGCTGAACTCGTCCCACAAAGTCGATGAGATGATCCCCGTGGTATTTCTCGAAAACTACGATATGGAGATGGGAGCCCTTATCACCCAGGGGGTAGATCTTTGGCTGAACACTCCCATCCGCCCCCGGGAGGCTTCGGGGACGAGCGGCATGAAGTGCGCCCTGAACGGCGTGATGAACTTTTCCGTCCTCGACGGCTGGTGGATTGAGGGCTGGCTTGAGGACGTCACCGGCTGGTCTGTGGGCCCCGAACCCAGCGAATCGGACATGATGCACTACGACGAATCTCTGGATGCCATAGACCTCTACGACAAGCTTGAGAAGAAAATCATTCCTACCTACTATCAGGACAGAAACAAATGGATCTGGATGATGCAGCGTACCATAGCCCTGAACGGAAGCTACTTCAACACTCACAGGGTTGTAAAAGAGTACTGCGAAAAAGCATATAACATCAGCTTCCGGGGGATGTGATCTCCGTGAGCCGGAAGGGAGCGGGCAGGATGAAAGTCCTCCATGTCAGCCCCGAGGCAGTCCCTTTCAGCAAAGTAGGCGGACTGGCCGATGTAGCTGGCTCGCTGCCTCCCGCACTGGGGGAGCTGGGGGCGGACTGCAGACTGCTCACTCCTGCCTGGCCCGGCGTACTGGACAGGGCAAGGGACTGGGGATTCAGGGTTACACGAATCACCCGAAAGGCGGAGGCGGCCATTCGCTGGAAAATCCACAAGGGAACCTTGTGGAAGTGCTCCGGCAATGGAATGACAGCCTACCTCCTGGAAGAACCCTCCCTTTTCAGGGATCCTGTCTATCCGGATGAGCTCACTCCTGATTCCGTTACTCCCTTTTTATTCCTCTCCCTGGCAGCACTGAGCTTTCCGGAGGCATCCCGGTGGCAGCCCCATATTTTTCACTGCCACGACTGGGGCACGGCTCCTCTTCCGGCGGCCCTACGGTGGCATCTTCACTTCCAGGAAACTCCCTATCCCTATAAAACTGTCTTTACTATCCACAACCTGGCCCATCAGGGCCTGCTGCCTCTGACGTCCCTTCAGGATTGGGGAATTACCGCGGAGGGGGCGGATGTGGGAGGATTTGAGTTCTACGGCATGGCCAACCTCATGAAGGGCGCCCTCGTGGCAAGCGATGCCGTAACTACTGTCAGCCCCGGCTATGCGGAGGAGATAATGACGGAGGAGCTGGGAGAGGGACTGGGAGGGCTTCTCCGGAGCCTTGCACCAAAAGTCAGCGGCATTCTAAACGGCCTGGACGACCAGTACTGGGACCCCAAAACCGACCCCTGCCTGCCCAAAAACTATTCGGTGAAAAACTTAAAGGGCAAAAGGGCCTGCAGGCAAAAATTGCTGGAGAAGGCGGGCTGGGAGGATGACGGCAAACCTGTCTTTGTCTCGGTGGGAAGGATGGCGGAACAGAAAGGCTTTTCCATCCTGCTGCCCGCCCTTGAGCAGATGGCTGACATGAACTGCCGCCTCTTCGTTGTAGGTTCAGGACAGAGGGAATATGAGTCGCAATTGGAGGAGGCAGCCTCCAGACATCCTGATTCGGTCTTTGTCTTTTTAGGCTACGACGAACCTCTGGCCCACCTGGCTTACGCCGGCGGAGACTTCTTTATCATGCCCTCCAGATTTGAGCCCTGCGGCCTTTCCCAGCTTATAGCTCTCCGGTACGGAACGGTGCCCGTGGTTAGAGCAGTAGGTGGACTTGGCAATACCGTCTTTGAGGATGGCCCCGAAAAAAACGGCTTTATATTCAGAGGCTACTCGCCGGAAGAGCTTTTGGGAGCCGTAGCCAGGGCTTATGAGACCTTCCGGGACAGAGAGGCAATGACAGAGCTGATCCATGCCGGCATGAGGGGAGACTACTCATGGCGGCGGTCAGCCCCTCTTTACAAAAAACTTTACGAATCAATCCTAACCCGCAGATAGATGGAAGATAATCTGTACACCAGAAAGATGAAGGAGGTGCCCATCATGAGATACGGAAACTTCGGCAGGGTTCTCGGCATTATCCTGGCAGGAGGAAAGGGCGAAAGGCTCATGCCTCTGACAAAATACAGGGCAAAGCCGGCGGTCCACTTCGCCGCCAAGTACCGGATAATTGATTTTGCCCTCTCAAACCTGGTAAACAGCGGCATATTTTCAATTTATGTTCTCGTGCAGTTCAAAAGCCAGTCCCTTAATGAGCATATTGAGCGGGGATGGCAGTTCGGGGGAGCCCTTAGGGGCAGAGATTTTTTCATCACCCTGGTTCCCGCCCAGATGTGGAGGGGGGAGCACTGGTTTCAGGGTACAGCAGACGCCGTATACCAGAACCTCCACCTGGTGACCCTTTACGACGCAGACCGGGTTGCCATTTTCGCCGCAGACCACGTTTACAAGATGGACGTAGAACAGATGATGGCTTACCACATGGACAAAAAGGCCGATATTACTGTAGCGGCAAACGTTGTCCCGACTTCGGAGGCCTCTGCCTTTGGCTGCATTGAGACCGATGCCGGAGGCCGGATAACCGGATTTGTTGAAAAGCCGGAAATCCCCCCTGAAATTCCCGGCAAGCCGGGCCTGAGCTATGTCTCCATGGGAAACTATATTTTTGAAAGGGAAATTTTGGAGGAATCCCTCATCGAGGACGCAGCCCTCCCCACAAGCCATGATTTTGGCAGGGACATTATTCCCAAACTAGTCCCCTCCTCCCGGGTTTTCGCCTACGACTTCTCCACCAATGAGCTGCCGGGGAAGGACAGCTCCTACTGGAGGGAGGACAGCCCCTACTGGAGGGATGTGGGTACTATAGGAGCCTACTGGAACGCCCATATGGATCTTCTCCAGCATGACTCGGAGATGACCTTTTTCAATCCTAAATGGCCAATCCGGACCGTCTCCTATGCCGACCCTCCCTCCTACGTATGCCCCGTGAAGGGCCGCTCCTGCAGCGTACAGAGCACTCTGGCCGCTGAGGGCAGCAGAGTTCTGGGCTCCACCGTGGAGTCCTCGGTTCTGTCGAGAAACTGCGTCATCATGCCCGGCTCCTCTGTGGAAGAATCCATCATAGGCGAGGGAGTGGTGGTGGGCGAAAACTGCAGGCTGAAAAGAGTGATCATAGACAGCCATAACGTTATCCCGCCCAATACGGTGCTGGGCTGCGGAGAGAATCATTGTCCCGACATTGATGATGAGCAGATCACCGTCGATCCTGCCTCCGGAATTGTAGTAGTGGGAATGCCCAAAATGCAGCTGAGAAAATCCATGAACATTCGGAAAAAAGGATACGACTGGTCGAGCTTCAGCTAGAATCAGGTCAAAGCTGCTGATATAAACAAGAAGATGCCCGGAAATCAGCCGGGCATCTTCTTGTTTATCTACTTTTTAAAGATTGATTCAAGGACCTTTTGCTTTATGACATCCTCCGGTTTTTTAGGTTTTGGCTTTTCGGGCTTTCCCTCTTCCCCCTGGTCTCCCGGCTCCTCCTTTGAATCGGGCTTCACGATCTGTTCAAGGATGACCTGCTCGGGTGACTTCTTGGGCTTCTCCTGCTCCTTGGGTGATTCAGGATCTCCCGGCTTTTCCTCCTTGGAGCCGGGCTTCACGATCTGCTCAAGAATTGCCTGCTCAGGAGTCTTGGGCTTCGGCTTCTCTGGCTGAGGCGTCTTGGGTTTTTCTTCTGCCGGTTTCTGTTCAGCAGGTTTCGGCTGCGCACCGGGGGCTACTTTGAGGTTAGAAACGGAGGGTTTGTTCACCGTACCTCCCACCTTCAGGGAGATATCCCGGAAGTCAGCATGTTCCATGCCCTTCTGGGCCCCTCCAAGGACTCCCTTGAGAGCATCCTCCAGAGAACCTCCGGAGGTGAGGCCTCCCAGAGCTCCTCCCGCAAGGGCATTTATTATCTGAATATTTACGTTGCCGGAGCAGTTCAGGTTAAGGGCGCCTTTCGGGCCTACTCCCCCTTCAGCCGCCAGGAAGCGGTAGAGAGGATCTCCCTTGAGGGCAGTGGCCTTCGTTCCTTTTTCGAGTATTATCTTGCCCGTCTCAAGGCGGAAGGGGGCGGTTACCTCCGTATATCTTATGCCATTGACTCCGTGGAGCTTCGTTACCAGATCAAGCCCCTTAAAGCCTGTGACCGCTCCTTCTCCTATGCGGGCGCTACCTTTGCCTGAGAGGGAAAATTTGGGCGAGAGGGCGCCCGATACATTTGCCGACCCCTGGGCCAGACCGGTAACCTTGCCGCCAAGGCCGCCGGTGAAATCCTGCAGCAGCCCGTTTACGTCGACGCCGCTGAACTCTGCGCTATGAGAGAATTTAAGGGTAGATATATCCAGCTCTCCTGATCCGGAGGCCTTTCCGCCGTAAAGAGCGACGCTTCCCCCTCTGCCTGAGAGTCTGTTGCCCTCAAGAATAAGAGGATAGTTAAGATCTGTGGCCTTAACGCCCATGACGGTCAGAGACTTGGAGGTAATGGCTCCTTCCCCCTTGCCTGAGGCGCCGGCAAAGCTTCCTTTGAACGCTACGTTAAGCCTGCCCCCCAGGCCAAACTCCTTGGCATCGGGCATCCCCGCAGTGAGGGCCTCCAGGTCGAGATCCCTGCCCGAAATATCCAAAGTGGCGCTGGCGGCCTCTCCGAGCTTGACGGCTCCCGTCGCTCCCAGGACGCCGCCGCCGAACTTGGCGCCGAACTCGTCAATCCTGATCTCCTTTGCATTGCCGCTGAGTCCCACAGCCACGTCCGTTACAGCAAGGCCCGAGGCGGTAACTTTAGGCGAGGCTGCCTTGAGGGTAAGGGATGGGTTCGTCAGGGGGCCTTTGACAGTCACCGTACCGTCCACTGTTCCGCCTACGGGAACACCCGCTCCTGCCGCTTTCGCCAGGAAACCAAGGTCTGCTCCTGCAATTTTTGCGGTGAAATCTACCTCTCCTGCGCTGTCCTTCTTTTCTGGGAGCGTTACAACGCCCGAACCGGAGATGGACCCCTTGCCGCTGTTCACCGAGGCAGAGGCTATGCTTACCTTGGGGCCGGATTTCTTGAGCTTGACGGCGAGGCCGGAGAGAGCTATCCCCTCCACCTCAGTCCCTGCTGCGCTAATATCAAGGTCAAGATCCGCCTTTTCCAGGGCCTTGAGGTCTCCCGCAAGAACGGTGGCTACCTTAAGATTCTTGAAAGTGACAGCATCCATCAGTCCGAGGGAGGCGGATGTAAGGGACAGGTCTATCTTGGGCGAGGCAAGAGTGCCCGTTACAGCAGCTCCGGCGGTTACGGCGCCCTTTATATTGTACTGGGCGATGTCGGGGTAGAAGGGAGCTACGGCTCCCGGCTGCAGGTTTTCCAGGGCAGCCTTTATATTAAGTTTCCCGTCGACAGCCACAGTGCCTGAGCCGGACAGGGCCGCTCCCCTCCATTTAGCGGATGCTCCGGTGATATTCACCTGGCCGCCCTTCAGTCCGAAGGTGACTGAAGGCCCGTCAACCGTCTCCTTCATGGCTGTCAGCTTATCGCTCCAGACTTTTCCTGAAATCTCGGGAGCTGCAGCTGTCCCCTTTACGGTAATGTCACTGTTCACTGCCCCCTCAAGAGCCGTGCCCTTCAGTTCAGGAAAAATGGCCTCAAGTCTGGCCAGGCTCAGGGACCGGATATTTGCGGAGAGATTGAGCTTCGGCGAAGTGACGTAATCGGTCACAGTGCCCTGAGCTGTTACGGGGGCTCCCTCGAAAGTGCTCTTCGCACTGAGGGTAGCAGCCTGGGGAGTTACCTTTACCTGGGCCGCAGAGTTTGCCACGGAGAAGCCGAAAGCGCCCAGGGCCGGCGCACTGAATTCGACAACGCCGCTCATCGCATCCGCAGCTCCTGAAAGCTTAACGGTGAACTTGTCTATTTCGCCGGTGAAACCCTCCATTTCGGGATAGAGCTTCCCGAGCTCCCCTACGTTTATGCCCTTTCCGGCAAGGTCCAGGTCGAGTACGGGGGCTTTATCCGGGGCAAAGGCAAGGCTCATGCCTCCAGACAGGGGGATGGCCATAATACGGGCATCCAGGTCCGCAACGGAAAGTTTGTCCGCCCCGAAATCCCACCTGGCCTTTATGCTGTCCACAGGATAGCCCAGAATGGATTTGCCGCTGAAGTTCAGGTCTCCTGCAAGGGATGGAGAGTTCCATTCACCCTCTCCCCTGAACTCCGCAGAGACTCTGCCGTCCACTCCGTCCACAGGGGCTTCAGGCCAGAAGGCTAGAAGTTCGCCAAGATCCAATTCCTTAAGGGAACCGCTCACGGCAAGGTTCGGGGCAACTCTGCCCGAGGCGGATGCGCTGCCCTTGCCCACGTTGAGGGCCATAGACTTAACATCTACCAGATCCCCGTCAAGAAGGACCGTGGTCTTTCCTTTCACGGGAATATCGTTTATGGCGACGTCAAGATCTGCTCCGATATCCTTGCCGGAGAAGGAGAGTCCCAGGGCAGACACCACAATTTTTGCCCATTTTGAGGTTACGACGCTGTCAACAAGCCGCAGAGACTCTACAGGGATCTCGCCCCCGCCGTCGCCGGCGAATTCGAGCTGAGCGATCTGGGCTGCCAGGACATCCACATCTGCCTCCACCCCTCCTATTGATACGACGCTCAATTTAGGGGATTTTGAGAGAAGGGACATGAGGTTAAGCTTTACCTGCAGAAAACCTGCAGAGAACAGAGTCTCCCCTTCTTTGTCCAGGCTGATCTTGCCTGTGGTGAATCCTTTGATGGGATTGCCCGCAATTCCATCAACAGTGAGGTCGGCGCCAAGCATATCCCTGACGGCCTTCGTAGCTTCCCGGATTACCAGCCCGCCGGCAAAATCCATACTCGCTCCTATTAGCACAAGGCCGGCCAGGCCGGCTGCAACGAACAGCGCAATCATCTTTTTCTTTCCCATGCTGTCATGGCCTCCTTACTTATCCCGCCCAAAAGGGGCGGTACTAAAATACTCTGATGATCTCCAGAGCTGGCTCTTCGATTATAGCATCGCCCCTAAAGCTCGCCCGTCAAAAAGCCCTCTGCAACTATAACGGTCCTCCCCCTTAGGGAGGCGTGGACCCAGTTTCCGCCACTATCAAAAGTCAGGGTAACTGCATTTATCCCGCCGGGGTTGATTACATCAAGGACTGTTTTCTCCTCCCGCCGGAAGGAATCCCTGAGCAGATGGCAGATAGCGGAAGCAGTGGAGCCGGTGCCGCAGGAGTCGGTCAAATCTTCCACTCCCCTCTCGTAGGTTACAGAGCGGATCCTTCCGTCATCTTCAGGGACGACAAAATTGACGTTGGCGCCTTCAGGAAAGAGGGACAGGTCATGGCGAAGCTCTCTTCCTACAAGAAACATGCGCTCGGAGGAAAGATCCTCCAGGGGAAAGAGCACTGCGTGGGGAACACCAACCTGCAGAAAAGAGGCGGTGAAGGTCTCCTCAAGCACAGAAACAGTCCGGTTAAACCACCCCTGGCTCAATGAAATCCGGCCCATGTCAAGGTCCACAAAAGGAGAGTCCACCTCTGCCTTCATTATCCCCGCCCTGGTTGAAATTTCCTGCTCTCTGCCCGCAATTTTCTTTTCATAGGCATACCTAGCAATACATCTGGCACCGTTGCCGCACATCTCCCCCTCACTTCCGTCTGCGTTGAAAAGACGCATGGCATAGTCTGCATCCGACGCTTTCTCAACTGCCAGGATACCGTCTGCGCCAAGAGACCGGCGCCTCCTGCAAAAGGAGATGGCTGTCCGGGAGAGCTCCTTCTCAGAAAATCTGCCGGATCTGTTGTCAATCACTATAAAATCATTGCCGTTACCCTGCATTTTTGTAAACGGTATCACTGACTGTCCTCCGTTTTTCATAAAATTTCCTCTGTCTATGCTAAGCTACCAGATTTTCTACTATGGTACAACCGCAATTTTCTGCTTTGCAGGCAAAAAAAGTCCTCTCCCGCAAAAAGGAGAGGATTGTTGTTATTTTTATATTCCGGAGGGGCGAGCAGGCTAATACACCGGATGCTTAAAACTTAGGCCCGTAAATCCTCTACGGTTCAGCTCCTGGGGAGGCCTGCCTCTCCTATCCTCCAAGGTAGGCTTTCACTATATCCGGATCCCGGGCCAGTTCCGGGCCGCTTCCGCTCTTGGTGAAACGGCCCGCTTCCAGCACGTAGCCCCGGTCGCTTATTTCAAGGGCCTGGGTAGCATTCTGCTCCACCAGCAGGACGGAGACGCCCTCATC
>JBMNVK010000022.1:0-23737 GCA_050946755.1 Aminivibrio sp.
GTGGACGTATTCTATCCCGGCAGTCACGAAAATCTCTTCCGGCGCATTCTTGATCAGGGAGGCGCCCTTATGTCCGAGTACCCTTTTGGCACGACCCCCCGCAGATGGCATTTTCCTGAGCGCAACAGAATCATAGCCCAGCTGGCCGACCGGCTTGTGGTAGTGGAGGCGCCCCACAGAAGCGGAGCCATGAACACGGCCCGTCATGCCTTGGAGGCGGGAAGAGAGGTCTGGGCCGTTCCCGGCAGGATCACTGAGGAGGCCTGCTCCGGCTCCAACAGACTGATCTTTGACGGAGCCCATCCCCTTGTCTCCGTTGACGAGTTTGCCGCCCTCGCCTTTGACAGACAGCTTGTTTTATTCCCAGAGGAAGAAAGAGAGAGG
Organism: Aminivibrio sp.; assembly: GCA_050946755.1. GTDB lineage: Bacteria > Synergistota > Synergistia > Synergistales > Aminobacteriaceae > Aminivibrio. The sequence continues at coordinate 385 of JBMNVK010000022.1, forward strand.
AAAAATCCCTTTTTGACCGGAAAAGAGCAAAAAATTCTTTCCGTTCTAAAAAAATATGGAGAAAGGACTGTTGACAACATAGCTGTTGAATGTACAATGTCACCCGCCGAGGTTCTATCCTGCCTCGCCGTAATGGCTGCGGCGGGAATAGTCTTCCCGTCCGGCCCGGGGCGCTGGAGCGCGTCCCCCGGATAGAAAAACTTGAACGGAAAGGAAAGAATCCCGTGTCCATACTACCTGAAACCGCCAGAGTCCGAAGAGCGGAGGTTAAAACTCCGCCGCCCATGCGGAGAGTCCTTCACGACTGCGAAAAAAGATCCCTTTCCCTTGAGGCTCAGGGAATTGTCTATAAACACCTTGCCATGGAAAAGGTGCCCCTGGAGATAATAGAAAGAGCTATTCAGGAGGCCGTATCCCTCTGTGGGCTTAAGCACTCTTCAGTGGACGGGCCCCTTTTTGAGGCCATTATGGATGCTGTCATGGACGACATCACCTTTGAAATTCCTGTGAATCCTCTGGAGATGGCCTATCCATCCAGCTCCTGGATATGTTGAGAAAGGCCTCAAATGGCTAAAGCTGATAAAACCAAACTAGAGAAAAAGGCGGGAGCGGGAACAAAAAAGACAGTCTCCAAGTCCTCGCCGGCATCCAAAAAAAAGACTTCCAGAGCCGCCAGAAGCAGTGCTGCCCTTAAAAAGGGAGCGAGAGCGGATGGCGGAAAAACCCTGGTAATAGTGGAGTCCCCCACCAAGGCCAGGACGCTGGCAAAGATTTTGGGAACAGGATACACAGTAAAGTCAAGCGTAGGCCATATCAGGGACCTGCCTAAAAGCCGCCTTGCCATAGATATTGAGAACGACTTTGCCCCGGAGTACATCCTTGTCAAGGGCAAGGCCCCTGTGAAAAACGAACTCCTTGCCCTTGCCAAGAAGGCGCCCCAGGTGATAATGGCCTCCGACCCCGACAGGGAAGGAGAGGCCATAGCCTGGCACCTGTGCGAGCTTCTGGGGGTGGACCCCGCATCGCCCTGCCGGGTCCGTTTCTACGAGATCACTCCCTCGGCGGTCAAGGAAGCCATAAAAAAACTTGAAACAGTTGATATGAACAAGGTGGACGCCCAGCAGGCCAGGAGAATCCTGGACAGACTGGTGGGGTACACCCTGAGTCCTCTGCTGTGGAAAAAAATCCGGCGGGGTCTGTCCGCCGGAAGAGTCCAGTCCGTTGCCCTGGCCCTGATATGTGCCCGGGAGCGGGAGATAAAGGACTTCATACCCAGGCCCTACTGGCTCATCACTGTTGCTGTCGAAGCGGATGATGGCAGAAAATACCTCATGAGGTGCCACAGCCTCGATGGAAAATCCCTGTGGAAAGAGGGCAAGCCTCTCCTGATAGACTCAGAGGAAGTGGTAAAGTTGATCCTCTCGGAAGTTGAAAGCAATCCTCTCATTGTGGACGACTTCAAGGTCAGAGAGAGCCTGAGAGCTGCGCCGGCCCCCTTCAGGACCAGCACCCTCCAGCAGGAAGCCGCCCGGAGGGCGAGCCTTTCCCCCCGAAGGACCATGAGCCTGGCCCAGCAGCTTTATGAAGGAGTCTCCATTCCGGGAAGGGGCCCCACGGGCCTGATAACCTACATGCGCACCGACAGCCTGAGAATTTCCCCGGAGGCCCTGGAAAAGTGCAGAGGCTACATATCATCCAGATTCGGCGCTGCCTACCTCCCTGGAAAAGCAAACATCCACTCGGGGAAGGGCCGCTCTCAGGACGCTCACGAGGCCATTCGCCCCACCGATGTGGAAATAACCCCTGAGAGCCTGGAGGGCATACTTACCCCCGACCAGATGAAGCTTTATTCCCTCATCTGGCGCAGATTTACCGCCTCTCAGATGGCGCCGGCAAAGGTGGCCAATGCCACCCTGTCCGCCTCTGCCGGCAAAGCGGGCTTCAGGCAGATGGGGGAGACCCTCGTCTTCCCGGGCTGGAGTGAACTCTGGCCCCTTGACCTGAAAGGCGAATCCCTCTCTCCGGCAGAAAAAGGCGAGCCTCTTGCGGTAAAGGAAGTGGAAAAAGAGCAGAAATTCACCCGTCCCCCTGCCCGGTATTCCGAGGCAACCCTCATAAAAGTGCTGGAGGATGAAGGAGTCGGCCGGCCGTCCACCTATGCGTCCATTGTAGAAACCCTCTACGACCGGGCCTATGTGGTGCGAAACGAGGACCGCAGACTTGAGCCCACAGCCCTTGGGGACACGGTGGACCGCTTTCTGGTGAAGTACTTCAGCGAGGAAAGCTCCTCGCCGATTGTGGATACAGGATTTACCGCCAGGATGGAGGAGAGTCTGGACGAAGTGGAGGAGGGCAAGGCCCCCTGGGTCCGGGTCATGGAAAACTTCTGGAAGGATTTTACCGCAACCATGGAAAAGGCGGAGACTGCCCCGGCTGAACCTCCCCCTCCACCGGAGCCGGTGGGGGAAGACTGTCCCGAGTGCGGCAAGCCCCTGGTTATCAAGCACGGCCGCTTCGGAGAGTTTGTCGGATGCAGCGGCTATCCCGAGTGCAGATACACGAGGCCAGTCCTTGTCAAAACCGGCGTAAAGTGTCCAAAGTGCGGCGAAGGGGATGTAGTCAGGAGAAAAAGCAGAAAAGGCAGGTCCTTTTACGGATGCTCCCGCTACCCCGACTGCGACTACGCCTCCTGGGCGCAGCCCACGGGCAACAAATGCCCGGAGTGCGGAGAAGCCATGGTCGCCGCCGGCCGAAGCGGCGGGGAAAAATGCTCCGGATGCGGCCACACAGCCCGGGGCGAGGCCCGGCCGGATGACTAGGCCGGTAGCGGCGATAGTTGGCGGAGGTCTTGCAGGAGCTGAAGCTGCCTGGACTCTGGCATCCAGGGGAATCGGGGTCGTTCTTTACGAAATGCGTCCTCATTCCTCAACTCCTGCCCATAAAACCGGGCTCCTTGCTGAAGTAGTGTGCAGCAACTCCTTCGGAGCTGACACCCCGTCGAGCCCGGCGGGAGTCCTAAAAAGTGAGCTCAGACGGCTGGGCAGCCTGGTAATGAGGTGCGCCGACAGCACCCGCGTTCCGGCGGGCAAGGCCCTGGCCGTGGACCGTGAAAACTTCTCACAGCTGGTCACAGAGGCGGTAGAGAGTCACCCCCTGATAGAAGTCGTCAGAGAAGAGCTTACGTCCATACCGGAAGGCCCCGTCATACTGGCCACAGGCCCCCTCACCTCCCCCTCCATGGCGGAGAAGATAAAAGAACTCGCCGGTGAGGACTACCTCTCCTTCTTTGACGCCATAGCTCCCGTAGTTGAGGCAGACTCCATAGACATGAACACAGCCTTTCGAAAGGGCAGGTGGGGGCAGGAGGACGACTACATAAACTGTCCCTTCACAAAAGAAGAGTACGAGGCCTTCATTGCTGCCCTCACAAGCGCCGAAAGAGTAGTTCCCCATGATTTCGAGGACTCGCCCTCCTGGTTTGAAGGATGCCTCCCGGTGGAAGTTATGGCCTCCAGAGGCCTGGATACCCTCCGGTTCGGTCCCATGCGTCCCGTAGGTCTGCCCCTTCCCGGCACCGGCGAAGAGGCTTGGGCGGTGGCCCAGCTCCGGCAGGACAACAAAGAAGGAACCCTGTACAATATCGTAGGGTTTCAGACCAGCCTTCGCTGGGGAGAGCAGGAAAAGGTCTTCAGAATGATCCCTGGCCTCGCTGACGCGGAGTTTGCCCGTTTCGGCGTAATGCACAGAAACATCTACGTAAACGCCCCGGCAGTGCTCGACCGACAGCTCCGGTTTAAGGGTGGTCCCGAAAACTTGTTTCTCGCAGGCCAGATCACAGGAGTGGAGGGATACCTGGAGAGCACCGCCATGGGAGTGGCGGCAGCTCTTAACATGGCCGCCCTTCTGCTTGACAAACCCTTCCCCGAATGGCCCAGGGAGACGGCCATAGGCGCTCTACTTCACTATCTGTCTGATGCCATGGAGCGAAGATTCCAGCCCATGAACATAAACCTTGGGCTCTTTCCCCCTCTTGAAGAGAGAATCCGCAACAAGGCCCGCCGGTCCGGCATGATTGCCCAGCGGGCAGAAGAAACGATGTCGTCTTTCCTTACCTCCCTGGTAGATCTGACAGTCCTTTGAGTTTTTTTCATTTCTATCTTTCCCGACAGAGCAAAAACAACAAAAGAAAATGCTAAATGTATATTGCATGAAAAAAGGCCTGTGATATAATGCTTTTATTGATTCTTTTGAAAACTGTCTGGAGTCTATAAAAAGAAGATAAAATATGTCCATGCAGGATAAGATCTCATTTTCTCTTGATCTGTTTTTTGACCATCTCCGCTTCGAAAAGGAGACTTCTCCCCATACTGTAACCAACTATGGCGTGGATCTGGCCCAGTTTGCCGAGTTTCTGGAGGCAGAGGGCATAAGGGATCCGGGACAGGTGGAGGGAAGCACTATCCGGTCCTGGCTGAGGGAGATGACGGGTTTTGGATACGCCAAGACGTCGGCGGCCAGGAAGCTCTCCTCAGTGCGGAGTTGGTTTGCTTTTCTCTTCGAAAGGGGTCTGATCCCCAGGGATCCGGCCAGGGACGTAAGGGGGCCGAGACTGCCCTCAAAGCTTCCCAGGGCCCTATCCGAGGAGGACGTCTTTAAAATTGTGGAGGCGGCAAGCGCCGGAACTGATCCTGAAAGGGACAGGGCCATTCTTGAGCTTCTCTACGGATGCGGCCTCAGAATAGCGGAACTCGCAGGTCTCCGCAGGCAGGATGTGGACCTTGAAGAAAGAATGATATGGGTGATGGGAAAGGGCAGCAAGGAGAGAGTAGTCCCCTTCGGCATTAAGGCCAGGGACGCCCTCTTAGCCTGGTTCGAAGGAGGAAGATCCGGGGAGGAGTACGTCTTTCCGGGGCAGAGCGACGGGGCCATAGCCGTAAGAACCATCAACAGAGTGGTCCGGAGGGCAGCCCTCGCTGCAGGTGTGGTCGGAGCCACGCCTCACACTCTGAGGCACAGCTTCGCCACTCATCTCCTCGACCGGGGAGCCTCTTTGCGGGTAGTTCAGGAGCTTCTCGGCCATGAGAGCCTCCTCACCACCCAGCAATACCTTGCAGTAAGCGGAGAAAGGCTTAGAAAAAGTTATGAGAGAGCCCATCCCAGAGCAAAAGGAGAAAACTAGAATGTTCAGGGGTACAACCATCGTATGTGTCAGAAAGGATGACATAGTGGCCATGGCCGGCGACGGCCAGGTGACTCTGGGATCCCAGATTATAAAAACGGGCGCAAAAAAAGTCCGCAGGCTCTACAAAGGCTCCGTGTTGGCGGGATTTGCCGGCAGCACCGCCGATGCCATGACCCTGCTTGAAAGGTTCGAAACCCGCCTGGAGGAAAACTCGGGGGATCTGATGAGATCCGCCGTATCCCTTGTGAAGGAGTGGCGGACCGACAGGGCCCTCAGAAGGCTGGAGGCCCTCATGATCGTGGCCGATGCAAAGCTTACCCTCATGCTCTCCGGCTCGGGAGATATCCTCGAGCCGGAGAATAATGTGGCAGCAATAGGATCAGGCTCCGGATTTGCCCAGGCAGCGGCCCTGGCCTTTCTGGAGTGTAGCGACATGTCTCCCTCGGAGATAGCAGGAAGATCCATAGAAATTGCCGCCGATATCTGCATCTACACCGATAAAGTTATAACCGTGGAGGCCATCGGATAATGACCCTTATGGAAGAAGACCGGCTTGACCTCACTCCCCGTCAGATAGTGGAGTATCTCGACCGGTACATTGTGGGCCAGGAGAAGGCCAAGAAATCTGTGGCCATAGCCCTGCGGAACAGAATCCGCAGAAGGCGCCTTCCTGACGATATAGCCAGGGAGGTCGCCCCCAAGAACATACTCATGGTGGGCCCCACCGGAGTGGGCAAGACGGAAATCGCCAGGCGGCTGGCTGATCTGGTAAAAGCGCCCTTTGTCAAAGTGGAGGCCACAAAGTTCACGGAGGTGGGCTATGTGGGGCGGGATGTGGAATCCATCGTCCGGGATCTGGCCGAGACAGCGGTAGCCATGGTAAAAAAGCGAAAAATCGAGGGAGTCAGAGAACCAGCGGCAGAGAGGGCTGAACAGCGCCTTGCCGAAGCCCTGCTGCCCCGGTCAGAGAAAAGGCCTCAGATGCCTGATTTTATGCGCCTCTTTGGCGATTCCTCCCGGGAGAGGGAGCAGGAAAAAGAGCCGCCTTCCGAGGACGACAGAGTAAGGGACTCCACCAGGAGAAAAATCCTGACCCTGCTCCAGGAAGGAAAGCTGGATGACCGGGAGGTGGAGATTGACGTATCGGAAAGCCAGTCTGTGGGCATTCCCATCCTCGGCGGAGCGGGAATGGACTCCATGGGCATCAACCTGAGCGACATGCTGGGAGGCCTCATCCCCAAAAAGACAAAGAGGCGAAGAATGAAGGTCTCAGAGGCCAGGACCATGCTTGCGGCTGAAGAGGCAGAGAAGCTGGTGGACATGGACGCTGTCGTCCGGGAGGCCCTGGAAACGGTCCAGGAAGAGGGCATCGTCTTTATTGATGAGATAGATAAAGTAGTTGGCCGGGGCGGCGCCGGCGGTCCTGACGTAAGCCGCGAGGGAGTTCAGAGGGATCTTCTTCCCATAGTGGAGGGATCTCCCGTACAGACCAAGTACGGTACGGTCAATACAGACCACATACTGTTCATAAGCGCGGGGGCCTTTTCTGCGGTAAAACCCTCGGACCTCGTGCCCGAACTCCAGGGAAGATTCCCCATAAGGGTGGAGCTTCAGCCCCTATCCAGGGAGGACCTGGCAAGAATTCTGGTGGAGCCGGAGAACAGTCTGCTTAGGCAGTATACCGCCCTGCTTGCCACCGAGGGGGTGAACCTGGAATTTCTGCCCGAGGCGGTGGACGAAATGGCCCGCCTCGCTGAGCGGATGAACGGAGAAATGGAGAATATCGGCGCCCGGCGCCTCCACGCCATGATTGAGCATCTGCTTGAGGACGTAAGCTTCGGTGCCCCAGAATCAGGGCAGGGGCCCCTTCCCGTTACGCCGGAGTTTGTCAGGGAGAGGCTTGAGCCCCTTATTTCCGACAGTGATATCAGAAGATATCTTCTGTAAATCTATAATACAATCCGTCTCCAGCAGCGGGACGGAAACAACACCAGGAGGGATTTCAATTGGCAGCAGCGAAGAGAAAAAAGGAAGAAGAAATGAAATCAGCGGAGTTTTCGGTAATCGATGACGATCCCGGGCTCAGGGAACTTCTCGAGAAAACCCGTCAGGTAGGCAGAGCCCTTCAGAGCCGCTGGGAAGGCAGCAAGCCTGATTACAACAAGCTTGCCAAGCTTCTCGGTGAATTTTCCACAGCCAACGTATACCTGATAGGCAGGGACGGCAAAATCCTTGGCCATTCATGGATATCCGAGTATCATTCTGAGGAAATCTCCAATTTCCTTGAAGAGGGTTATATGCCCGAGCCCTTTGTGGAGAAGATGAACCAGCACAGGGAGACGGTGCTCAGTGAGACTGACGCCTACCTGTACGACGACGAGGCCGGAGAAACTCCGGAGAAGCACATGCTCTATATCCCCATCTACGGGGCGGCGGAGAGACTGGGTACCCTGGTCCTGGTGCGGTTCTTTAAGCCCTTCTCCCTCAAGGACCTGGTTATGGCCGAGCATCTGGCCACCCTTGTAGGCATAGAGATCCTTCACGAGAGGACGAAGAACATCGAGGAGAGGTCAAGGGAGAGGCTCATCGTCCAGATGGCCATGAGAGCTCTTTCCTACTCCGAGGTGGAGTCGGTAAAGCACATCTTCCATGAGCTGGGCTCCCTGGAGGGCGTAGTCATCGCCAGCAGAGTTGCCGACAGAGTGGGAGTGACGAGAAGCGTAATAGTCAACGCCCTCAGGAAGCTTGAGAGCGCCGGAATCATCGAGAGCAGAAGCCTTGGAATGAAGGGCACCTTCATCAAGGTTCTCAGCCCCCTCTTTGTGGAAGAGCTGGGAGTGCTTCAGAAGGACTGATTCAAGTCCCGGGACGGATCGTCCGAAATATATGCTGAAGACTACTGCCGGGAGGTAAGGGCCATGATGGGGGATTTTAACTGGAAGGTTATGGAAAAAGATCTGGAGGGGCTTGCAAAGCGCTTTGAATCCACTTCAAAAAACCTTGCAAACGCCAACACTCCCCACTACGCCCGGCGGAACGTCTCCTTTGAGGATCAGCTGAGAGATGTCATCGACGGCCCCAGAAGGCTGCCCATGAAGGTCACGGACAAGGGGCACATACCCTCAGGACCGCTCTCGGTGTCATCAGTGATCCCTGAAGAGATTAAAATCTACGACGAAAAATACCGTCTTGACGGAAATAACGTGGACCCTGAACGGGAGATGGCGGTCATGTCCCAGACCCGGATGGCCTATGCCGCCGTCTCCCGGTTCGCCGCCAAAAAAAGCTCCCTCTATCGTCTTGTCATAGGAGGCAGATAACCGTGAGAATGTTTCGCGCCGTCGATGCTTCCGGCAGTGCTCTTACCGCCCACAGACTCTGGCTGGACACCATATCGGCCAACCTGGCCAACGTAAATACCACCAGGACTGCGGAGGGCGGCCCCTACAGGCGCAAGGTTCCCGTCTTTGCGAAAATGCTCGACAAGACCATAGGGGGCTACGAAGATACAGGAGGGGTCAGGGTTGTGGAGATAGCCGAGGATGATACCCCGCCCCGGCTGGCTTATCAGCCGGAGCATCCTGACGCCGACGAAGAAGGATACGTCGCCTTCCCCAACGTAAACGTCGTGAGGGAGATGACGGACATGCTGGCTGCAAGCAGGGCCTACGAGGCTAACCTTGCAGTTGCCGATACCGCCAGAAACATGTGGGGAGCAGCCCTTGAGATAATGAGAGGCTAAGGCGGCCGGCGCCGTATCCTTGCTATAGTTGATCTGCCCCTGTTCAGGGGGACTTGCGGACTATGCAACAACATACGGGAGGAGCGTACAAGCCCCTCCCTTTTTTGTTATAAATATGCATACTGTGATAATATGTCTGCAAGTACCGGGAAAAAACCTGAAAGGAGGAATGGGACTCATGGACCTTTTGCGGCTAGACCTCATGAAACTGACCGCTTTGCCAACCGCTAGCGGCGTTTCACAGCCTTCCTCAGAAAGAGTTCCAGGGACGGGCCTCACCTTTGAAGAGCTGCTTAAGAACTCAATGAAGCAAGTCAACAGCCTCCAGGTAGAGTCCGATGACTTGGTCAATAAGCTTGCCACTGGAGATGTGGATGACATATCCAGGGTCGTCCTGGCCTCCCAGAGGGCTGAATTCGCCCTCAGGATGATCACCGAGGTAAGAAACAAGCTGCTCGATGCCTATCAGCAGCTGGGCCGGATGCCCGTCTAGGTTTTTTAAATGGAATGGTTCCGCAGTCTGAAGGGACGGCTTGTCCAGTTCCAATCCTCCCTTAAACCGTGGCAGAAGCTCTCCATTGCGGGAGCCTCCGTCATGGCTGTTTCTGCCGTAATACTGGCCGTCCTGTGGGCGGGCAAACCTTCCTACGAACCCCTCTTTACCGCCCTTGAAGTGGAGGACCAGTCTGCCATTGTGGCCTACCTCCGGGAGAACAGGGTGGACTACAGGCTGGATCCGGCAGCAAACGCCATCCTCGTGCCGGGGGACATTGTCCATGAAACCAGGCTGAGCCTCGCCCAGGGCGGACTTCCCAAAGGGGGCAGCGTAGGTTACGAGCTCTTCGACACCTCCAAGATGGGGCTCAGCGAATTCCAGCAAAAAATAACCTACATAAGGGCTCTCGAGGGAGAGCTTGAGCGCACCATTCGTCAGATAGACTCGGTAGATTATGCCAAGGTAAACATCGTCATACCGGAACAGCGTCTTTTTCTTGAACAGCAGCAGCCCTCCACCGCATCGGTTCTTGTAAGGCTGAAGAGCGGAATGCAGATAGGCCCCGACCAGATAAAATCCATAATCCACCTTGTCTCCCACGGTGTGCAGGGGCTGCTTCCCGAGAATATAACCGTAGTTGACACATCGGGCAAAGTCCTCTCAGACCTTATCGACGAGGACCTTCTCATGTACGGCCAGGGAGGGGACGGGAGGACAGTCTCCTCTGTCCAGCGGGAGCTTGAGCGGCAGCATGAAAGAGAGATGGAGAACAAAGTAAGAGTCATGCTGGAAAGGGTTTTCGGCCCCGGCAAAGTGGTAGTCAGGATCAAGGTGGATCTTGACTTTGACCGCAGGACAAGCTCATCAAAAGAGTATATCCCCGGTGAGACGGGGAAGGGAGTTATACGGAGCCAGCAGAATATGGAGGAGACCTACACCGGCACCGGCGGCCCCATTGGAGGCGCTCCGGGTACCACCACCAATATTCCTGGCTACGCTATTGCCCAGCACCACGGCGCGGGCAGCGAATACAGCAAAACAGAGACCACCAACAACTATGAGATCACCACGAGGGAAATCCAGCAGGTTATAACCCCGGGCGCCATTCGCCGGCTTTCGGCATCCGTCCTTGTGGACGGCGAGCTGGAGCCGGAGAGGCTTACAGAGCTCAGGGCCCTGGTGGCCCCCGCCATTGGGGTAAATGCGGACAGGGGAGACGAACTGGTAATCCAGTCCATGAAGTTCTCCACAACCTTTGCCGACAGCCTCGCAGAACAGCTCAGAGCCCAGCAGCGGATGCAGCTTATAACCGGCCTTGTCGTTGCGGCAGTGATCCTCCTTGCCGCAGCCATGGCCGGGGCGCTGTGGATGCGCAGGCGGAGGATTCGGAGGGCGGCCCTCCCGGCGCCGGTGGAAAAAGAGAGGATCCCCACAATACAGGAGCTTCTCTCATCGCCGGATCTGCTGGAAGCCCAGGGAGAGCTCGCGGTGCTGGAAGAGCAGCTTCGGGCGTATGCCAGAAGCAAGCCGGAAGAGATAGCCAACCTTACCCAGGACTGGCTTGCCGATGAAACTTAGGAGGCGGGCATAATGGCAAAGGCAACTGCCAGGGGACTGGCAGGAAGAGAAAAAGTAGCCATACTTATGGTGGCCTTAGGCAATGAAGTGGCCGCGGAAGTATATAAAAGGCTGGACGATGCCACTATCGAAATAGTAACTCTGGAAGTAGCAAACCTAAGAAAAGTAACTCCGGAGCAGAGGCTGGAGGTGCTGAAGGACGCCCAGGAGACGCTCCTTGCCAGGGAATACCTGGCGAGAGGGGGCGTGGACTACGCCAGAGACATCCTGGAACGGGCCCTGGGCCCGGAGAGGGCGCAGAGCCTCCTTACCCGCATTACCGCAAGCCTGCAGGTGCGGCCCTTTGACTTTATGCGCCACACCGATGCCCAGCAGATACTGGGTTTTATTCAGGGAGAGCACCCCCAGACCGTGGCCCTCATTATGTCCTATCTTGAGCCTCAGCAGGCTGCGTCCATAATTGGGGGACTCCCCGGCGCAATGCAGGCGGAGGTGGCAAGAAGAATAGCCCGCATGGACCGGATAACTCCGGAAGTCCTCCGGGAGGTGGAAAGGGTGCTTGAAAGAAAGCTCAGCACGGTTATGGGGCAGGACTTTACCCTGGCCGGCGGCATCGACGCCATTGTGGACATAATAAACAACGCGGACCGGGGTACGGAGCGAAACATCATGGAGCACCTGGAGGAGAACGATCCCGAGCTTGCCGAGGAGATCAAGCGCAAGCTCTTCGTCTTCGAGGACATCATCAGAATGGACGACAGGTCGCTGCAGAGAGTGCTCCGAGAGGTGGAGATGAAAGAACTCTCCCTGGCCCTCAAGGGAGCTACGGAAGAGCTCAGGGGAAAATTCTTCAGAAATATGTCCAAGAGGGCGTCAGAGATGCTCAAGGAGGACATGGACTACATGGGCCCCGTCAGGGTAAAGGACGTGGAAGAGGCTCAGCAGAAGGTTGTAAACGTAGTCAGAGCCCTGGAGGACGTGGGAGAGATCATAATCTCCAGAGGCGGAGAGGAAGAGCTGGTTGTCTAAGCTCCCTTCCCCTAACGTCCTTAGGGCAGTCCGCCTGCTGTCGGAGGCCGTCAGGATAGGCGATCCCCCTCCGGAAGCAGACCTCCCCGAGGCGACTCCTGGAGAGGAGGAAGCCCGCCGCCGTCCGGCAGACCCTTCGTCCCGGCTGGCCGAGGAGCTCAGGCTTCTTAAGGAGCAGCTTTCGGAGTCAGAGGCAGGGAACAGGGAGCTGGCCTCTAGAGTAAAGGCCCTGGAGGAGGAGCTCTCCGGAGAAAAAAAACGAATTGAGAAAGAGCGGGTAAAACTTGTCTCCGAAATGGGGGCGAAATCAGCTGCGGCAAGAAAAAAAGCCGCGGCCGAGGGCTTTGAGGAGGGCCGAAAGGCCGGATACGACCAGGGGATTGATGACGCAAAAAAAGAGGCCTCCAGAGAGGCGGCCGATACAATCCGCTCCTCTGTGGAGCTCCTTGAATCCGTATACAGCACCCTTGGAGAGAAGATGAGCGACCTGGTATCCCTTCAGTCTCCCAGGCTTGTCCGCATGTGGGAGCGCCTTCTGTCCCGGATGCTCTTAAAAGAGGTATCCCTTGACGGTGAAACGGCCATCAGGGTTCTGCGGGGCGTTCTTGAGCGCATAAGCGAAAAAGAAAGACTTCTGGTCTACCTTAACCCGGAGGATGTTGACTCCGTACGAAACCGCAGGGACGAATACGGCGATCTTCTCAGAGGTGTACGCCATCTTGAATTCACCTCTGACCCCAACGTGGATGCCGGAAGCTGCATAGTAGAGACCAACATGGGAATCTACGATGCCCGGTGGCGAACTCAGCTCGAGCAGATAGGGGCAGAGATAGACCAGCTTTTCCTGGAGGGAGGGGCGGAGGATGAAAACGAATCATGATCCCGACCTTTTGTCCATCCTTGAACAGCGCCTGCCCGGCACTCAGCTCACAAGAATAAACGGCAAAGTAGTCCAGGTAGTGGGCCTTGTGGCGGAGTCCAGGGGTCCGGAAGTCAGAGTAGGAGACCTGTGCTCCATAAGATACAGAAACAGCGAAAAAGCCTCCCTGTCGGCAGAAGTGGTGGGTTTCCGGGGAGACAGGGTTCTTCTGATGCCCCTGGGAGATCTTAAGGACATAGGCCCGGGATGCGACGTCCTCTCCATGGAGAGACCCCTTGGCGTACGGGTGGGAGAATCCCTCCTGGGGCGGGTAATTGACGGCCTTGGGGAGCCCATGGATGATCTCGGCCCCGTGGCCGCCTCCAGAATATACCCCCTCTATGCCGACCCTCCTCACCCCCTTCGAAGAAAAATGATAAGTTCCCCCCTCTCAGTGGGGGTAAAAGTCATAGACGGCCTCCTCACCCTCGGAACGGGACAGCGCATCGGCATCTTCGCCGGATCCGGCGTGGGCAAGAGCACCCTTCTGGGGATGATGGCCAGGTTTACCGAGGCGGACGTAAACGTCATCGCCCTTGTTGGAGAGAGAGGCAGAGAGGTCCGGGAGTTCCTCGACCGGGACCTCGGGCCCGAGGGCCGGCGGCGGTCAGTGCTTGTAATTGCCACATCGGACCAGCCTCCCCTTATTCGTCTTAAAGCCGCCCTAACTGCTACCGCTGTGGCCGAATACTTCCGGGACAGGGGGAAAAATGTCCTGCTCATGATGGATTCCGTTACAAGAGTTGCCCGGGCTCAGCGGGAGGTAGGTCTGGCCATTGGTGAACCTCCCACCACGAGGGGCTACACCCCTTCCGTCTTCGAGATGCTTCCCCGCCTCCTCGAACGGGCCGGGGCAGGAGAGAAGGGCAGCATTACCGGGGTATACACGGTGCTCGTCGAGGGAGACGACATGAACGAACCGGTGGCGGATACTGTCAGGGGCGTGCTTGACGGCCACGTAGTGCTGTCCAGAAAAATAGCTGCCCGGAACTTCTATCCGGCAGTGGACGTCCTCGAGAGCGTCAGCAGGGTAATGCCCGCCATTGTGGACGAGCCCCACATGGATGCGGCAGGAAAGGTAAGGGAACTGCTGGCCGTATACGGAGAGGCGGAGGACCTCATCAACATAGGCGCCTACAAGACGGGCGCGGACGCAAAAGTGGACTGGGCCATCGAAAACCTCTCGCCGGTGCGCAGCTTTCTTCGCCAGTCCGTCAGCGAAAAAATCCCCTTTGATGAAATGAAGGACGCCCTCACCTCTCTGATGCCCTGATATCTGTCAAGAGCCGGGGGCAATAGTCCGATTAACATATATGGAACGTCGATGCGGAGGATGGCATGAACGCTAAAATCAACCGTTTTGAGCGTATTTTGAAGACAAGAGTAAAAGTAAGGGATGATGAACAGCTTCTTCTCTCCATGGAAAGGAGAGAGGAAGAACGGCTCCTGGACCTGATCAAAAGCCTGGGAGCCGAAAGAAACAGGGCTCTCCACTCCTTTGAAGACCAGGAGGAAGAGGTCTTTACTGCCCAGGACCTCTGGTTTCGCAGGCAGGCCATCGACTTTATCGAGGGCAGGATAAGCCAGGAGGACGATGTCCTGTCAGAGGTGAGAGATTCCATACGGGATTGTGAAGCCCGCCTTCTCGAAAAACACCGGGAGGTCAAGGTCATGGAGAAATACATCTCGCACATGGTGGAAAACATGCAGGAAGAAGAAAAAAGACAGGAGCAGACTGAACTTGACGATATTGCGGGCATTCGTCACATCGCTCCCGGGGAGGTATGACCATGAGGCCTGATCTTTCGGGTGTGGCCAGGGTAATGGGCCGCATGGAGGAGCTGGAGCGGAGAATCCGGCCCGAGCAGAATGAGGAGACCCATGAAAAGCCGAAGAGCCGTTTCGTGGACGTTCTGGACAGAAGTGAAGAAAATCTCAAAAATACATCCGGTAAAAAACCTGAACAGAAACGGACCTCCATACCCGGGCTCGCGCCTTCCGACTCCCCCAAGGCTTCAAAAACAGGCAAAGGCCGGTCGGGAGAGTGGGAGAGCCAAGTTGCCCCCCTGGCAAAAAAATACGGCATAGAAGAAGCTCTGGTAAGAGCAGTTATAAGAATGGAATCGGGCGGCCAGACGGAAGCCGTATCCCATAAGGGAGCCATGGGCCTGATGCAGCTTATGCCCGGGACGGCAAAAATGCTTGGCGTCAGCGACCCCTTCGATCCTGTGCAAAATCTTGAGGGAGGGATTAAATACCTCTCCCAACTATCCGATAAATACCAGGGGGATCTTACAAAAACCCTGGCAGCCTACAATGCGGGGCCGGGAAGGGTAGATGCCTACGGCGGAATCCCTCCCTTCCCCGAAACTCAGAGATATGTAAAAAACATACTCTCCATGTACCGCAAAAATTCAGGGAGCGATGACTGATGCCCCGGGAAGCGGAACGGCTGACAGAAACCTACGGAGAGGGAGGGCCTCCCCGGCCGCCGGCAAAAAAGGCCAAAAAAAAGGGCGGGAAGATGGCTTTTCTTTTTCTGCTCTTCCTACTGGCTGGAGGGGTAGCGGCGGGTCTGCACGCAGCAGGCCGCTGGGATGCCCGTCCCCTTATGTATAAAGCCATCCCTGCCATTCCGTGGGTGGGCAAAGACCTTGCATCCGCCCTTGGCATACCGGAGGAATACTCCCTCACTGCGGAACAGAGGCGGGCATTGGAGCTCCGCCAGTGGAACGACCGGCTAAACGAATGGGAGCGGGAGCTTGAGGAAAAAGAGGCTCGTCTGGACATCCTCTCCGCTGATCTGGCAAACAGAGCCGCAGCAGCAAAAAAAACAGAGGAAGAGCAGGCATCACTACGGCCCGGCTTGGCCGAAAACCCGGAAGAAGAAGACGAGTACCTCGACATGCTGATGAAAACCTACCAGGATATATCGCCCAGAAGGGCGGCCCTCATCATGGAACAGCTGAGGGAAGACCTGGCGATCAAACTGCTGGAAAGGATGCCCCAGGACGCAAGAGCATCCATACTCGGCCGCATGGAGGCGGCGATGGCAGCAAGGCTGACGGAACGGCTGGCGACCCCTGGGTCCCGTTAATTTATTCGGAGGTGCAGCCTTATGATATCGCCCTTTACTGCTGCCCGGGGTGGCAGCAGCGGCCGGGAGCTATTCGCCGATAAAATCCAATCAAGCACAAAGACAGAAAAAAAAGATCTCTTTGCATCCTTCCTGTACTCCTCCCGCAAGGATTCCCAGCCTGCCGGGAAAATACCTGAGGCGGACCTTGAGCCTGCCATAAACACACCAGGCAGATTTGCCCTTCTTCCTCAAACCTTTTCCGACTGCGTCATAGGAGAAGAGAGCGCAAATGAGGACGAAAGCGACATCCTTATTCAAGAGCCCCTCCGTAATGGCGGCCCGGATTATGAAGAGCAGAAGCTCCCGGAGGATAAAATCCTCGTAATTCCTGATGACGAGACAGATCCGACGCTGATCCCCCAGGAAGTTTTTTCCGCTGCCGGGACAGAGCATGCCATCTCAATGCAGACTGCCTCAGTGAAGGTTGAAGACTCAGCAGAGTTAGTAGAAGAAAATGCAGCCGCTATGGAGACGCCTCTTGCCCGTGCAGGAACAGAACAGATGCACTCCTCCCGGGAAAAGACAGAAACTCCGGAACATGCCCGGACGGAGGCAGGCGATAAAGGCAAAGAAGACACTCGGCCTGCCCCGGTACATGTAAGCGGAAGCATGGGCAGCAAAGAAAATAAATCCAGCCCCCTATTTAAAGATATGCCTGAGGGCAAAAAAGAAGATCTCACCGCCGTTGAAAATCCCAGGCAGATGGAGGAAGCAGGCAAGAAGCATCCTGAAGAAGATGACAGGGCTGCCGATATTAAGGCAACCCCTCCGGGCTCTCTTCCTGAAAAAACGGCCGCCTCCGGCAACACCGCTGAAAGCTCTGAATCTTACCGGGATCTCCCGTCTGCCTCCGGATCAGAGGTAAGGGGACGGCATTCCACGGCTGATTCGGGAGGAGAAAGAGGCGCTCCGGGGGAAAAGGGAGAGGGGAAAGGCTCCTCTTCCCGGGGGCATGAAAATGCAGTCCTGCCCTTTGCGGACAGAGCCCAGTCCGTTGGGGCCGGGGGGACCCGGCAGGCTGCCTCATCCCCTCAGCCATCCTTTGCAAGAGAGCTGGAGCTCGCAGGGAAAGGCGGAGCAGCTCTTGAGGACGGTGTAGGCAACGTTGTGAAATTTATGAGATCAGAAGGCCGGCACAGGGCCTCCATCATAGTTGACCCTCCTGCCCTTGGCAGAGTAGAGGTAGAGCTTGCCTCCGGGACAGCGGGGGTGGAGGCATCGATTCGAGTGGCCAATGAACAGCTCAAGCAGCTTGTGCAGGATCACATCAGCCAGCTCAGGACTCACCTTCAGCAGCAGGGAGTCCAGCTGGCAGAGTTTACGGTGGATATAAGCGACCACGGCAAAGAAGGCCGGGGAGAGGCAGGATACGACGGCAGGGACGGAAGATCCCGTGCCGCCTCCCTTCTTTCCGGAGAGGATGAAGAAACCCCCATATTCAGGGTGGACCTCGAACTGGGGCTCCTCCACTGGATGGCCTAGGAGGTGCAGAAATGGCAACGTCAGGAATAAACAGCGCCAATGAAGCCAGATACACGGAGGCCACGGAAGAGGCCCTTCGAAGAACTCAAAATGAACTGGGAAAAGACGCCTTTCTTAAAATCCTGATCACTCAGTTGAGCAACCAGGATCCTCTCGACCCGCTTAAGGACAAGGATTTCATCGCCCAGATGGCCCAGTTCAGTACCCTGGAGCAGATGACCAACATGAACAGGAGCATCGAACAGATGAACGCCGTAACCAAGGGATCCTCCGTAAATTACATCGGCCGGGTCATCGAGTACGAGGACGACGACGGACTCAACGCCTTCGCCACGGTGGCCTACGTCAAGTTTGATAAATCAGGGGTAATCCTTACCACCACAGAAGAAAAAGATATCCCCCTGCAGAAAGTACTGGCGGTGGCCTGATCGGGGACTTCAGAAAGAGCGGCAGACTTCCGATTCTATAACAGACAGATAAACACTCTGCCAGGGAAGGCAGGGTAGACTTAAAGACTGCAAGGGATTGCGGCATTCTTCAGAATAGACAGGGAGGATATAACACTATGCTTCGATCCCTTATGTCAGGAGTATCCGGAGTTAAAGCGCATCAGACCCTTCTCGACGTAACAGGAAATAATATCGCCAACGTAAACACTGTCGGCTTCAAAAAGGACGCTGTGACCTTTCAGGACCTCATGTACCAGACCACCCGGGGCGCCTCTGCACCCAGCGAAGTCAGGGGGGGCATAAACCCCATGCAGGTGGGCCTGGGCGTTAAAGTCGCGGCAATAGAGACCATTCATACCCAGGGACAGCTGGAGTTTACCGGCAACAGAACGGATATGGCCATCGAGGGAGACGGCTACTATGTAGTGGGCGAGGGAACCAGTCAGCTCTACACCAGAGCGGGCAACTTCCTCCTCGATGCCAACGGCAATATGGTGCAGTCCGGTACAGGCTATATGGTCAAGGGCTTTAAAATGTCGGCAGATCCTCAGGACCCCACATCCTACACCATGGGGTCGAGCCTTGTGGATATCAACATTCCTGTGGGGCAGAAGATCCCCGCCAACGCCACCACCCTTGTCGGCTACCGCTGCAACCTGGACAGCCGGGTAGAGTCTTATCTGCCCATGGGCATTGAGGCCAACGATTCGTCCCTGACGGTGAACGTGGGTGCGGATCAGTACATCCTGAGCAACGTATCGGGCGACAGCACGATGGCAGGTTTCCTTTCGTTTAAAGCGACGGGGACAACGCTCCCCCTGACGGGGATTGAGTGCGTTTATAACGGAATTAACACCACTTCGGGATACCCCGAGCTCACCGTTAACCTTACAGGAGATTTGAACACCCTCACTTATAATTATGATTCGGACACCGGTACGCTGACGCTGCTTGACGGGACAAACATCGTTTCCCGGATTGAGCTTTCAGGATACATGAACTTCACCATGGTCACCGACTCCAATCAAACCCCTGCCCGACACTACCTGGTAGAGTTTGACGATGACCCGGCCACAGGAAACAGGATTCTGAATATCTGGGATGAGACGCCGGGTAATCCCGAGACTCTCTCTATAAATGTGAACAACGACGGCACTTTTCATCTGCCTGCGGCGGCGGCAATCGGAACGACTCCCTTAAGTGCCCGTGCAACTGAAAGCGGCCTTGGCATTACCATTCTAAACACTGCCTCGAACGCTTCTCTGGCCACCATAAACCAGAGGATTGCCAGCGTGCACAACACAAAGCTTGATGTCTACGACAGCCTCGGCAATGCCCACACCCTGGAGGTCAGCTGGGAAAAGATCGACAACAACCAGTGGCGCTGGAGGGCATGGCTGCCCAGTGAGCCCGGCATCACCCTCACCAATAATACGGGGGTCACTGAATTTGACTCCGATGGAAAAATAACTACCGGATCATCAGGAGTAATAGGCCTGAACTTTGCCTCCCTGGGCGCCGATGACGCCACCATAACCCTGGATTTCACCGGCGAGTCCTTCGGCAAGGACGTCATGGAGGGCATTACCCAGTACGGCACCGGCTTTACCACCAAGGGCTACTACCAGGACGGATATACTATGGGAGTCCTTGAAGATTTTGCCGCAGGCAAGGACGGCACCATCACAGGAGTCTACAGCAACGGCGTCAACATACCCCTGTACAGGATGGCCCTTGCCCTCTTCTCGAATCCTGCTGGCCTGACTAATACAGGCAACACGGCCTTTGCGGTCAGCAACAACTCAGGCCTTCCCCAGATAGTGGCGGCAGGCGAGGGGGGAGCGGGGACCATTGCAGGAGGTACTCTTGAAATGGCAAACGTAGACCTGTCGGAGGAGTTTGTTCGCCTCATCATAGCCCAGAGAGGGTTCCAGGCGAATGCCAGGGTAGTAACGACAAGCGACCACGTCCTTGAAGAAGTAATCAACATCAAGCGGTAACATAGGCCTGTGGTATGATTACTCTGCACAGGATTAACGGCGAGCCCTTTACCATCAATGCTGATTTCATCGAGACAGTGGAGTCTACGCCTGATACGGTGGTAAGGCTGGTGAACGGACACCGGTATGTCGTGGCGGAACCTATGGATGAAGTGGTGAGTCTGGTAGTAGAGTACAGACAGAAGGTTCTGTTCTCCTTCTTCGGGGGGAAGACCCCTTTGCTATCATCAAACGAGGAGAGGGACTGACCCCGCCTCATCATTTTGTAAATTGACACAGTACCTTGGGGAGGCTTGGATTTCGTGGATCTTTCTACCGTTATCGGCTTGACTGTCTGTCTTATTCTTGTCGTAGGAGGCGTAGTGGCAGGTGGAGAGGGCGGAGCATTCATAGACTTCGACTCTATCCTCATAGTCTTCGGAGGAACCGCCGGGGCTCTGATGATGTCAAACCCGCCCGACAGGCTCAAGAGCTTCTTCAAGATAATAAAAATGGCCTTTACCGGAGGTTCTCCCGACCTGGTCTCCCAGGTACAGACCATTGTAAGCTTTGCCGAGAAGGCCAGGAGGGAAGGACTTCTGGCCCTCGAGGCGGACGCGTCGGAGCTTGAAAATGAGTTCCTTAAAAAGTCCATCCAGCTGGTGGTGGACGGCACTGATCCGGAGCTGGTAAAGGCCATTCTGGATACGGAGATAGGCATCCTTGAGGGTCGCCATTCGGGCAACAAAGCCCTCTTCGACGGCATAGCAGAGCTTGGCCCCGCCTTCGGCATGCTGGGCACCGTCATAGGCCTCATCACCATGCTGGGCAACCTTGCGGATCCCGACTCTCTGGGCCCCGGGATGGCGGTGGCTCTGGTGACTACCTTCTACGGATCCATGATAGCCAACGGGTTCGCCATTCCCATAGGAAAAAAGCTGGCGGTCCGTTCCGAGGAAGAGGTCCTCTCCATGGAGCTGATGGTGGAGGGGGTCCTATCCATACAGGCGGGGGAGAACCCCAGAATAGTGGAAGAAAAACTGAAAGTCTTTCTTCCTCCCCGCCAGCGCCTTGCTCTGGAGGAAAAAGAGGCTGAAGAGAAAGGAGAAGGCTGATGGCAAGAAAGAAGAAAAAGGAAGACTCCGGCCCCGGAGCGCCCCTGTGGCTTGTTTCCTACGGCGATATGGTCACTCTTGTGCTGACCTTCTTTGTACTGCTGTTCTCCTTTTCTTCCATTAACGTTCAGAAGTTCGAGATGATGATCATGTCCTTTCAGGGCGCCCTCGGCTTTATGCCGGGAGGCAAGTCCGTGCAGGAGGACCCGAATGTTTTCGGCGGCAAAGTTGCCACCCATCAGGCCGGGGAGGCTCAGAAGATATCCCCCGACATTCATCAGGCGGCCCAGAATCTCCGGAACTACCTTCGGGCGGAGGGGCTGGATAAGCAGGTGGTAGTCCGCATATCCCAGAGAGGAGTTTCCGTATCCCTTTCTGACCAGTTTCTCTTTGATTCAGGCAAGGCCGACCTTAAGCCGGAAGGAATGAGGGTTCTCTTTAAAATAGCGGAGTTTATTAAGGATTCAGTTCCGGCTGTTGCGGTAGAAGGGCATACGGATGCAGTACCCCTCCGGGGGGGGATTTACAGGGATAACTGGGGACTTTCAGCTGCCAGAGCCGCCTCTGTGGCATCCTACCTTCAGGATCGCGCAGGCTTTGACCCTCAAAAACTGCAGGCGGTGGGGTTCGGTCCCAACCGGCCCATCGTACCAAACGATACCCCGGAGCATATGGCCCTGAACAGGAGAGTGGACCTAGTATTCCTGTCCAGGTATCCCAAAGAGTAGCAGGCAGGAGGAGGATCCGGTGAAACGCATCATAGTCTTTATTATTGTTGGCATCGTACTGGTTTCACTCGGCTTTGGCGGAGGGCTTGTAGTTGGCAGGACGGTGCTTTCGCCGGAAAAGGGCGCCCCGGCCAGTAAGATCGAAGAGCCCGGACCCGTCTTTTTTGTAGGTGATTTCATATCAAATCTTGGAGGCACGGGAGCGCATGTGGTCAACTTCAAATTATCCCTGGAGATGAGCGATCCCAAGGCTATTGAGATGATAGCCTCGCCCAATTGGCTGGCAAGGATAAAAAATGAGATAATTCTCCTGGCCAAGGACAGGGTTTTTGACGATCTCACAAGCGCTGAGGGGGTGCTCTCCCTGGCGGAGGACATTAAAAGAACGATAAACTCCATCATGCCTGCAATCGGCGAAAAAGCTCCTGTGATGCGGGTTCTCTTTGAGGGTTTCGTCCTCCAGTAAGGCTTATCTGAAAGGTCTGGAAAGGGAGGGATTGCTGTGTCGCCCGATGTACTTTCTCAAAATGAAATAGACTCTCTTCTCGAGGCCCTTTCCAGCGGCAGCGTCGATGTGGACGCTATGCGGAGCGACGAGGAGAAAGCAGTAAAGCTGTACGATTTTCGTCGCCCTGATAAATTCAGCAAGGATCAGCTCCGGGCTATCCAGATGATTCATGAGTCCTTCACCAGACAGCTGACCACCACCATGTCCACCATGGTGCGGTCCATGGTGTCGGCGGAGATAGCCTCGGTGGATCAGCTGGCTTATGATGAATTTATCCGGTCTCTGGTTCAGCCTACTGTTATCGGCGTGCTTGAAATGTACCCCTTCAGCGGCAATGCAATTATAGAGATAAACCCCAACCTCGTATTTGCCATAATAGACAGAATGCTTGGCGGCCGGGGGGAGTTCACAGGCAAGATCAGAGAGCTCACCGACATAGAGCGTACGGTGGTGGAGAGAGTTCTCATGAGAATGCTCGAACTCCTTGAGGAGAGCTGGAGCACGGTGGTGGATGTCCGTTTCCGCTACGAGAATCTTGAGAGCAATCCCTTTTTTGTCCAGATCTGCCCGGGGACTGATATGGTCCTGCTGGTGATACTCAAGCTATCCGTGGGCGATGTAGAGGGGATGATAAGCATATGCATTCCCTATTTCCTCATGGAGCCCATAATGGACAAACTCAGCTCTCAGCAGTGGTTTGCCTCCACGGGCAGAAAGGCCGACGATGCGGCCATGGATTACCTTAAAAAACATATGGAGAAGATCCATATCCCTGTTGCTCTTGAGCTGGGACACACCGTTCTGAACGTATCCGATGTAATGCAGCTCAGGGCTGGGGACGTCATAAAGCTGGATGAGACTTTGGAAGATCCCCTGGGCATCAGGGTGGGCAACCTGGTAAAATTCAAGGCCCTGCCGGGCTCAGTAGACGGCAGATATGCGGCGGAAATTTCGGAAATTATCCCCGGGGAGGAAGAATTCCCCGAAAGTGAAGGAGGGGCGGAAGA
>JBMNVK010000023.1:0-22876 GCA_050946755.1 Aminivibrio sp.
AGGGCCTTCCTTGCGCTCTCCCATGCATCGGAGGCTTCCCTGGCAAGAAAGGATAGGACTCCGCCGGCGCCGGGGTCACCATCAGGCCGCTCCCGGGGCTCAGCTATTACCTCAGTCCGGGCAGGGGGAAGGGGCATTCCGTCGGAGGGGCCGAGGAGCCGCAGCAAGGATTCGTCCAGGGTTTCGCCCCATACCACTCTGCCTCCAGTGGAGGTTATTACCCTTCTGAGCTCGGGCAGTTCGCTGTTTTCCGCCCGCAGATAGAGGGGCTGGACGTATAGAATGCCGTCCCCTACGGGGACTACTGTCATATTCCCTCTGATTACTGCCGATCCTCTCTGACTCCAGAGGGAGAGCTGGGCGGCGATCTCGGAGTTCTGGTTCGTAAGGGCCTCCACCTGGGAGGGGCCGTAAATCAGCTTCTGCTTGGGGAACTGATAGACCAGGAGTTCGCCGTAATTTTCGCCGTCGGAGCGGCCCGCCATCCAGGCGATCATGTTGTCCCTGTTTACAGGCATGAAGGGAGTGATGAGGACAAATTCAGACTTATCCTCCCCCGCAAGGCGCATGTTGACATAGTAGGCCTCCATGAAGCCCTTCCTGTCGCCGCCGATCCGGTCCCAGACGTCTTCCTTGTTGTAGAAGGTGTTGGCGTCAGTCATGTGATAGATCCTGTAGATCTCGCTCTGGACGTTGAACAGATCCTGAGGGTACCGGAGATGGGCCTGCAGTCCGGCGGGCATCTCCTCCAGGGGACGGAAGACGCCGGGGAAGATGCCGCTCCAGGCCTGCAGGACAGGGTCCTCCGGGTCGGAGGCATAAAACGTCATGGTACCGTCATAGGCATCCACCGTGGCCTTCACGCTGTTTCTGATGTAGTTTACCGTTCTGCCCCTGCCAAGGGAGACGGGCTGGGAGTAGGGGTACCGGTCAGCAGCGGTGTAGGCGTCCTGCATCCAGACCAGCCGCCCCTCAAATATGACCAGATAGGGGTCCTGATCGAAGTAGAGGAAGGGGGCTACCCGGGAAAGGCGTTCCCGGATGTTCTGGTGATAGACTATGCGGCTGTCCCCGGTGAAGACATCGGAAAAGAGGATCTTGAAGTCGGCAAACTTTACGGCGTAAAGAATGCGCCGGAACAGAGACCCCATGGAGACGCCCCCTTTGCCTTCGTAGGCGGTGCGGACGTTGGAGTCCCCCATGGGATAGTCAAACTCTTTTACCGTCGTACCTACAAATATGTAGGAGCTGGGCTTTTCGCTGAAATAGATCTCCGGCCTTTTTACAGTTATGGGAATCTCCGATGTGGGGGGGAGGTCCTTGATCCAGAGCCGGGGCATTCCCGATCCGGCAATTTCGTTCACGGGGTTCATGACGATGCCGTAGCCGTGAGTGAACTCGAGCCTTGTATTTATCCAGGTGGGGTTTTGCATCCCGGACAGGTCGAGCTCTCTGGCGGCTATCATGATCTGCCGGTACTGATCTTCGAAGGAGTACCGATCGATGTCTATGTTGGAGAAGTCGTAGTAGGTCCGTATCTCCTGAAGCTGCTTGAAGCTCCTGAGCAGGGGGGCGTGGTCCCAGAGCCGGATGTTCTCTATGGTGTCCCGGTTCTGTTCTATGTCCTCCCACGTGATGGCCTCATCAGGCGTTATGGTTTTCAGGGTGATGCCTGAGAGTCCGTAAGCGCTGTTGGTGGCCGCTATGTTGTACTCGATGAACCGCTTCTCCCGGTCAAACTCATTGGGTTCGACGAAATATTTCTGGACAATGGCGGGGTACAGGTTTCTCAGCAGAACACCCGATACCAGGGTAAGGGCGGCCAGCCCAAGGGGAATTTTCCACGCTCTTTTGGCCATGGCGAGGGGCAGGGATGCGGCAAAGATGGCGGTGAGCACGGCAAGGACGTTGAGGGCCAGCAGCTCCGCGTGAACGTCAGCGTACCCTGCTCCGTAGACTACCCCCGTAGGCGAGAAGAGAAGGTCGAATCGGTCCAGAAAGTATCCCGCCGACCACAGAAAGGCTCCGGCAGACGCCAGTATGGCCAGATGATTTCTCATGGGGGAGGGGATGGAGATAGAGGCAATGTTGGCAGGGGATCCCTGCCTCGGCGCCAGGAAGAGACCGTAGGCCCCTCCGGCGGTTACCAGACACAGAAAGACGAGTCCCAGCGCCTTTTCGTGGATAAATCTCCAGAAGGGCAGGCTGAAGATATAAAAGCCTATGTCCTTTCCGAAAAGAGGGTCTGCCTCGCCGAAAGTGCCCCCGTGGAAGTACCTGAGGGCCATGGGCCATTCACCGGTCATGGAGGCGCCGTTGCTGAAGCCCAGAAAAAGGGCTGCCGCTCCGATGGCCAAAAGGGCCGCTTTTGAGCGGAAAATCTCCGCCCGTTCGGACAGGTGGGCTCCAAGATTTTTTCGTGCGGAGTTGAAGTTGAGCCACAGAAGGGTCGTGTAGAGAACAAAGCCTGCCAGGAACAGGGGGATTCTGGCCAGCAGCCTTGTCCAGAACACGGATCTGTAGCCCTCAGAGCTGTACCACAGAAGCTCGGAGTAGAATTCTGCCATGGCGGGCAGGAGCACTAAAAGGGCCAGCCCGGCCGCCGCTGCGATTATTATCCCTTTATTGATTTTGAAGGGAAAGGAAGGAAACGGGCGCTTCCGGGGAGGTTCGTCCCCGGGAAACCATTCATCTTGAGGGAACCAGTCATGTTTAGTCATGATTTACATTTTAGCGGACTTTTACCGTATGTCAAAATAAAAAACCCGCTCTCCCGGCAGGGGGAGGCGGGTTTATTCTTTATAAAGAACCGGCCGGAAGCCCGGCCTGTGCCTGCGCTGCCCCTTAAGGCTGGTCCGCCGGCAGAATGGAGTCGCACAGGGCCTGGATATCCTCTATATTATTATCCCAGGACTTTTCCTCTCCCATGGAGAAGATGAGGATACGGTGGTCGTTCTCTGCTCCCAGCACTATGAAGTTGGCAAAGGCATCTTTCATTTCACTCTTGCCCCAGGCGCTGAATGCCATGCCGCTGAAGCCGTTGATCTCGATTTCCCTTTCCCCTTCTTCGTACTCCACATCCGTCATGACCATCGCTATCTTCTCGTCAGCCATCTCCAGGACATTTCCAAGCTGGTCAGCGCGCATCGCCCCCACGGTCAGTATCATGTCCCCCGAGGGCGATGTAAACATGATTCCAAGGTTTGACGATTCTGCCTCCCAGGAGTCGGGCATGGAGAATTTTACTCCCGCTGCCTTAATGGCATAGCCGCCTCCCCAGGCGGCTGCGGAAAGGACTGTAAGGAGCAGAAGGGCTGTGAAGGGGATGGTTTTTTTCATACAATTGGCCTCCCTGGCAATTTATGATTATATATACTATACATTAATCCGGAAAAAGTTGAACCGCAGAAAAGCGCTCTTCCTGCCCATTCTCTCGTTGCGGCAGCAATTTCGTCCCTTTCCCTTGACAGGAAGCCTATACAATGGTAACTAGATTGGAATCTGCATTCATAGTGCAGCAAAGCCGCTCCCCCAATTGCACTGAATTTTCCAAATTGGAGGCGAGCAATTTCTCCGCAGCTACGGGAGGAGGAGGGATGAGTCGGGAAGGAGCAGCTGAACGAGTTGGCGCCGTTTTTTGTCCTTGATGTTTAATTATCAGTCAGGAGGATTGATTCCATGTTCAGAAAAACTTTAACTGCAGCGGCAATTTTTATTCTTGCCATCGGATTTTTCAGCGGATCTGCCTTTGCCGCAGCCGAGTTCAAGCTTTCAAACCAGTTCCCCGCGTCCCACCACGTTTCAAAGGGGCTTGAACTGTTCGCCGAAAAGGTGGCGGAATACTCCGGGGGCAAGCTTACAGTAAAAATTTTCGACTCGGCCCAGCTGTTCAAGGATACGGAGATAGTAGAGGCTCTTCAGGATTCCCTCATCGAGACAGGGCTGGTTCCTGTCAACAAATGGTCGGGCATGATCCCCGTAGCGGACGTATTTGAGATGCCCTTTGTGTTTAAGGACCTGGAATCTCCCAAGAAGTTCCTCGATGCGGGTGCGGGAGAGATTCTGGACGGAGAGTTCCAGAAGAAGGGCGTAAAGACCCTCTTCTGGGTGGATTACGGGTACATCCAGTTCTTCAACAACAAGCATCCCCTGAAGAGCCCCGAGGATTTCAAGGGCCTTACCATGAGGACCTTCAGCAGCGGTGACGCCGAGACCCTCAAGGCCCTGGGCGCAGCCCCCACCGTAATGAGCTCTTCTGAAATGTACATGGCCCTCCAGAGAGGGACCGTCGACGGCGCCACCACGGGAATGCCTGCCGCAGTCTCCCGGAAGGTGCATGAAGTGCAGAAGCACATGACCATGGCCAACTACACCACGGCCCAGTTCGTGGTCCAGTCGAGCCTTGACTGGTGGAATGGCCTGCCGGAGGAGGACAAGGAAGTCGTAATGAAGGCGGGAGCCGACGCGGAGGCCTGGATCAGGGGCGTAATCGCCGAGTCTGAGGCCGAGGCAGAAAAAGTGATCGCCGATGCCGGCGTGGAAATATACTCCCCCAACGACGAAGAGAGGGCGGCCTTTGTCGAGACGACAGAGTCGGTCCGGAAGGCCTTCGTGGAGGCAACGGGCGAGATGGGAGCAAAGCTTGTTGAGCTGGCCCTGGAGGCCTCTAAATAGGCAGTCTCTCAGGGAAAGTCTTGGATAACCAGGCAAAGCGGGAGGGGGATCCCTTCCGCTTTGCCTGTAAAATACATGCAAAGGGGCGGACCTAATGTTTAAGCATTTGCGCGCTGCCGTGGAAAAGGGAAACCTCATCCTCGGCTATGTCAGCGGACTCGGCATCCTCCTCATGGGGCTCATGCTCTTTTATGAGGTGGTATGCCGCTACTTTTTCCGGTCACCTACCATCTGGGCCCAGGAGATGTCGGTATATGTGTTTATGTGGACCATGCTGGCCGGGGCGGCCTACACCCTTGAAAAGGGAAAGCACGTAAGGATAGATCTTATAGTCGAGCATCTTTCCGTCCGCACCCAGCGGATTCTTGAGATGATCACAAGCGTGGCGGGAATGATCTACTGTGCCGTCATCACCTGGCAGGCTCAGGAAATGATCGCTTCCTCCATCAGCTACGGCAAGGTCACGGCCACCCTGCTCCGAATCCCCATGTGGATTCCCCAGCTGGCCCTTCTCCTTGGTTTCGGGCTTCTTACGCTGCAGTTCGCCATTATTATTGCAGACCGTTTCAAGGCCGTCTTCGGCGGCGGAGAGGAGGCCGGATCATGCTGAGCTTTTCACTGATAGTCCTGCTTCTTATCTGTGTCCTCTTCATGGGGCTGCCCGTGGCTTTTTCCCTCGGAGGGACCTCCCTGCTGCTAATAGCCGCTTTTGAGCTTCCCATGAAGATAGTGGGCGCCACGATTTTTTCGTCCCTGGACAGTTTTACGGTGCTGTCCATCCCCCTGTTTGTGCTTATGAGCCAGATTCTTCTGGACGGACGGATCGGGGACGATCTCTTTGACGTTATGAACGCATGGGTTCGCCACCTTCCCGGAGGGCTTGCCATAGCCACCATTCTGGCCTGCGCCTTCTTTGCGGCCATTACGGGCTCAGGCGCCGCTACCGCTGCCACCATCGGCATGGTGGCCTACCCCGCCATGATCGAGCGGGGCTATGAAAAGAAGTTTACCCTGGGGCTTCTCGCGGCGGGAGGAACCCTGGGAATCCTGATTCCGCCGAGCATCCCCATGATCCTCTACGGTTCCATTACCGAGGAGTCGGTGGGCAAGCTCTTCATAGCGGGAGTAATCCCCGGACTGGTCCTTACGGCCATGTTCATCGTCTATGCAGTGTACAAGAGCAAAAGGGGTGGCTTCACTCCCATGGAAAAGGCCCCCTGGAGCGAGAGGCTGCAGGTCACAAAAAAGAATTTCTGGGGGATCCTGCTCCCCTTCATCATCATAGGCGGAATCTACACCGGCGCTTTTACCCCTACGGAGGCGGCTGCAGTGGGGCTTGTATACAGCCTCTTCATCACCCTCATCGTTTACAGGACTCTTAAGTTCAGTGATATTCCGGCCGTCTGTCTCAAATCCGTCACCACCTCCTGCATGATCGCCATCATCATTGCAGGCGCCGTGCTCTTCGGCAGGGTCATGACCCTGCTCATGATCCCTCAGAAGCTGACGGAGCTGGTCATCAGCAACAACTTCTCGGTAATGATGTTCATCGTTGCCATGAACGTCCTGATGATAATCCTGGGATGCATCCTTGAGACAGTATCCATCGTACTCCTCACCATGCCCCTGGTCACTCCCATCCTCCATGCCCTGGGCATAGACCCCATCTGGTACGGCATTGTGGTAACGGTAAACATGACCCTGGCCCTGATAACTCCTCCTGTGGGCATGAACCTTTACATAATCAACA
The DNA here is from genome assembly GCA_050946755.1 of Aminivibrio sp. Classification (GTDB taxonomy): domain Bacteria; phylum Synergistota; class Synergistia; order Synergistales; family Aminobacteriaceae; genus Aminivibrio. The sequence continues at coordinate 6,425 of JBMNVK010000023.1, forward strand.
GCCTGAGGCCCGATATCCGCATGGGCGAGACCATCGCGGGCGTATTCCCCATGCTGCTGATTATGCTCTTCTTCCTGGTGATGGTAATAGCGTTCCCGGCAATGAGCACCTGGCTGCCGTCCATCATGCACTAGGCGCTCCCCGGAGGTTTAAAGTTTAAGTTCTATGGACAAACCGGCGGAGGCAGCGCCTGCCGCCGGTTTGTTTGGGGAAGGAGATATCTGTTTAATGAACATGTCAAAACAGCTCAGGAAGCTTCTGGCCCGGCCCGGTTCTGTAATGATCCCCGGAGTGTATGACTCGCTGAGCGCCCGGATCTGCGAGATGGCAGGTTTTGAGGCGGTCTTTCATTCCGGCTACGGCACTGCGGCGGCCAGGCTTGGTCAGCCCGATATAGGCCTGCTCACCCTCACCGAAATGGCCTCCCAGGTAAAGGCCATCACCAGAGCCGTCAGAGTTCCGGTTATGGCGGACTCCGACGACGGCTTCGGAAATGCGGTTAATGCCTACAGGACAGTGCAGGAGTACATATGGGCTGGTGCGGCGGGACTTTTCATGGAGGATCAGGTGTCCCCCAAGCGGTGCGGCCACATGGAGGGCAAGCAGGTTATCTCCCGGGATGAGATGATGGGGAAGCTGCGGGCCGCCATGGATGCCAGGGATGCTCTTGATCCAGATTTTGTGGTGATGTACAGGACCGACGCCATCCATGTAACCGGCTTTGAGGATGCCCTCGACAGGGCCAGGGCTGCCGTGGACGCCGGGGTGGATATGGTGTTCGTTGAGGCCCTGGAGACCCGGGAGCAGATGGAGCGGGCTCTGGCAGAGATTAAAGTCCCCCTCATGCTTAACCTCATCGAGGGCGGAAAGACGCCCCTGATCCCCGTCGAAGAGGCAGAGGCCATGGGGTTCAAGATCATAGTTCCGGCTCTGTCCGCCCTTTTTGCGGCGGCGCGGGGCATGTACGATGTCATGTCCAGGATCCGGAAGGAGGGCGTATCGGATGAATATGCCGACCGCCTCTTTGACTTCAGGGAGTTTGCAGAGCTCGTCCGCCTGGAGGAGATCAGAAAGATGGAGGAGAAATACCTCCCCGGAAAATTTGTGGAGGAGAAGTACAGGGGAAAGAAACGGATAGTGGAGTAGCATCCTTCTGAAGGGACAGGATGTATAATGATCTCGTAAGGGAATATTTTCCATCGGAGGTTATGACAGGTGGCTAATCAGCTGAAGCGGAAGCTCGAAAAAGGAGAAGTTGTCCTCGGAATGTTCATAACACTGAACTGTCCGGACCTGGTAGAGATCACCGGACTGGCAGGTTTTGACTTCTGTATCATAGATACGGAGCACGGACCGGGCAACCCTGAGTCCATACAGCATATGCTGAGGGCGGCGGAGCTGCGGGGTGTGACTCCCATCGTCAGAATTCCCGATACGGCGCCGGTTACTGTCCTCAGGACATTGGATGTGGGCGCCGCCGGGATCGAGGTTCCTCAGATAAACTCCCTGGAATCAGCCAGGGAGCTGGTGCGCTCGGCGAAATATTTTCCCCTGGGAGAGCGGGGAGCCTGCCTCACCAGATCATCCCGGTACGGCTTCGTGCCCGGGGTGGCGGAGTATTTCGAGGAGGCCAACCGGGAGACCCTGGTGATAGTGCACTGCGAGAACAAGGCCGGGCTTGACTGTCTTGAGGAGATTGCCTCCGTTGACGGGATAGATGTGATCTTTGTGGGCCCCTATGACCTGTCCCAGTCCTTCGGCGTACCGGGTGAGATATATCACCCCGTCATGGTGGAGGCGGTGGACAGGGCCCTGGCTACTGCCAAGGCATGCGGAAAGCCTGCCGGCATATATGTGGGCTCGGTGGAGGAGGCGAAGGCCAGGATCGAACAGGGATTCACCTACATCGCCTACAGCATGGACACTCTGGTGTTTGCGGAAGCCTGCCGGGAAATTGCGGACGGGGTAAGGGGCTGACCTTCCGTATTGCGGGCTGGGGTTAAAAATTTGAGGCGGCGGTCCCCGAAGTCCGGGATCCGCCGCCTTATTTAATTTCAGATCTGCTTCAGTACGGCCTCTCCTACGGTTTTTACCGTTCCCTCGCCGCCGAATTCGGCCGGGAGATCCTTTGTCCCCGACTCCGCTAGAAAAGCCTCAAGGCCTTCCTCTACTGTCCGGGCGGCTTCTTTCTCTCCGATATGGTCCAGCAACAGGGCGCCGGTCAGAATGGCGGCCACCGGGTTTGCCTTTCCCGTCCCGGCGATGTCCGGAGCCGAGCCGTGGATGGGTTCGAACATGGAAAGGCCGTCGCCGATATCGGCGCCTGCGGCAACGCCGAGCCCCCCCGCCAGCCCCGCCAGAAGGTCGCTTATTATGTCGCCGAACAGGTTGGGGGCCACAATCACCCCGTAAAGATCGGGAGTGCGCACCAGGTGATAGCACATGGCGTCGGCGTTCACTATGTTCAGGCCCGTCTTCTGTCTGGCCGCCTCATCCCTGGCCACCTCCTCCCAGAAGCCGTATATCTGGGGCAGGGCATTCGACTTGGATGCCAGGGTAATTTTGTCCTCGCCCCGGGCGGCTGCCGCCCTGCATCCGTAGGCTATAACCCTCCTGACGGCGGGTTCTGAGGCGGCCCCTACCTGAAAGACTCCCTCCGTCCCTTTCGAGAAGACCCCTTTAAGGCTGCCTTCAAGAGTGTACAGACCCCGTTTGGCCTCAAGGCTGAAATGGGCCTCTCCTTTTTCCGTCCTTCCGCCGATGCCCATGTAGAAGTCTTCCGTGTTTTCCCTCACAACCAGGGTATCGAGCCCTCCTGGGCCGGGAGCTATGGGAAGGGGCACCCTCGGATAGCTCCTGGCAGGCCGCAGGTTTACGTACTGGTCGAAGTGAAACCTGAGGTGCAGCAGTATTCCCCGCTCCAGGATGCCCGGCTTCACCCTGGGATCTCCCACCGCACCCAGGAACAGGGCATCTGAGGCGGCTATCTCCTCCACGGCAGAGTCGGGCAGGATCTCCCCCGTTTTAAGGTAGTAGTCTGCCCCGAAGGGGTAGTCCGCCCAGGTTATGGAAAAGCCGTGCCTCTGTCCGGCGGCCTCGAGGATTTTGGAGGCCTCTCCGATGACCTCAGGGCCTATGCCGTCTCCGGGGATCCGGGCCAAGCGATAGTTTTTTGAGCTCATGGGGCCTTACCCCCGCTCGCCAAGCTGTTTTTTGACGTAGGAGACGAGCCCTCCGCCTCCGATGAGATCCTGGAGGAAGGGGGCGAAGGGAGCCACGGAGTAGACCTTGCCCCTCGTCTTGTTCTCTATAGTCCCGGCGGCGGAGTCCACGAGTATTTCGTCCCCCGTCTCCACGTCGGCGACCGCCTCGGGACATTCGAAGATGGGAAGGCCCACGTTTATGGCGTTCCGGTAGAAGATCCGGGCAAAGGATGTGGCGATGACGCAGCTGCACTCCGCCCCCTTGATGGCAAGGGGGGCGTGCTCCCTGGAGGAGCCGCATCCGAAGTTTTCTCCCCCCACTATCATGTCCCCGGGGGAGATTTTATTCACGAAGTCTTTGTCTATATCCACCATGCAGTGGGTGCCCAGGACTTTTTCGTCGCTGGAAACCAGATAGCGGGCCGGTATGATCACGTCGGTGTCGATATGATCGCCGAACTTCCAGGCTTTTCCTTCAATGGTTTTTGACACGGTCATCAATCCTCCAGCTTCTTGAAAAAATCATCGGACATGACGTCCCTGGGGTCGGTGAGTTTCCCGGTTACGGCGCTGGCAGCAGCTGTGAGGGGGCTTGCCAGGACCAGTTCGCTCCCGGGGCTTCCCATTCTGCCCACGAAGTTGCGGTTGCTGGTGGAGACGCACCGCTCTCCCGCCGCCAGTATTCCCATATGGCCTCCAAGGCAGGGTCCGCAGGTGGGAGTGCAGACTACCGCTCCCGCCTCGGTGAAGGTCCTGAGATACCCCTTGTCCATGGCGGCATTGTACACCTCGTAGGAGGCGGGAATTACGATGCAGCGCACATTGGGCGCAACTTTTTTCCCCTCCATCAGCTTTGCCGCGATCTCTATGTCCCTGAACCGGCCGTTTGTGCACGCCCCTATGAAGACCTGGTCGATCTCCGGCGAGCCGCAGTCCCTCACGGGCTTTACGTTGTCGGGGGAGTGGGGCATGGCTGCCACTGGGGTCATGCTGTCCAGCTCGAAGGTCTCGGTTTTAAAGTAGGTCGCTCCAGCACCGGGGTACAGGGGGGTAAACTCTCTTGCCGCCCTTTCTCGGGCGTAGGATAGGGTTTTTTCGTCCGGGATGAAGAGCCCCGTCTTTGCGCCCGCCTCCACTGCCATATTGGCAATGGTGAACCGGTCGTCCATGGGCAGGGCATCGATCCCTTCCCCGCCGAACTCCAGAGCCATGTATCTTGCCCCCTGGACGCCGATCCGTCCTATCAGGGAGAGGATCATGTCTTTGCCCGTGACCCATCCGGGCCGCTCCCCCATAAAGTTCACCCTTATGGTGGGGGGAACCCTCATCCAAGTCTCACCCAGGGCCCATACTGCGGCGAGGTCCGTGCTGCCCACTCCCGTGGACAGAGCCCCCAGGGCGCCCCCTGTGCATGTGTGGCTGTCGGCGCCGATGACGATATCGCCGGGAAGGATGTATCCCTTTTCAGGAAGGAAGGCGTGCTCTATGCCCACCCTGCCCACCTCCCAGTAGAGCATTCCCTGCTCCAGGGCGAACTCCCTGCCCGCCTTGGTCTGTTCCGCAGAGGCAATGTCCTTGTTGGGGGTGAAATGATCGGGCAGAAAGGCGCAACGCTCCCCGTCAAAGACCTTTTCTGCCCCCATTTCCCTGAAGGACGCCGCCGCCGGCGCCCCCGTAATATCGTTGGCGAAGGCGAAATCCACCCTTACCTGACAGATCTCACCCTCCACCGCTTCCTGGGTTGAGTGGGCCGCGATAATCTCTCTAACCAGCGTTCTTCCCATACAAACGCACTCCTTTCAGTGCCGCCATTCTCAGCAGGCGGTTAATTCCATCTATATATGCTCTTATGCTTGCCTCTATAATATCCGTGCTTGCGCCCCGGCCCGTTACCTGGATTCCCTCCAGGTCGAGGACGACGCTGGCCTCTCCTATGGCGTCCGTGTCCTCGGTTACCGACCGGATGGAGTAGTCCTCCAGTGCCGGCTCGAAGCCCACTATGCGTCGGATGGCCCTGTAGGCGGCGTCCACCGGTCCGTTCCCTGCAGCGGCGTCTGTGAGCTCCCTCCCGTCGTCATCCAGGGTTATGGTAGCTGTTCCGTGCCCCTCTCCTACCTGAACGAGGAAGCTTTTAAGGGCTATTTTTCTGCTGTCGGCCGCGGATAGAATCTCGCTGCTTATCATGGCCTCCAGATCGTCGGAGGTGACGATCTCCTTGCGGTCGCAGAGGTCTTTGAAGATGGCCATGGCCTCGGCTAGTTTTTCTTCCGACAGGGAGAAGCCCATTTCCTCCACTCTCTGGCGGAAGGCGTGTTTGCCGGAATGTTTGCCCAGCACCAGGCTGCTGCCCTGGGCGCCCACGTCCTCCGGGTTCATAATTTCGTAGGTGGCCCTGTTTGAAAGTACGCCGTGCTGATGAATGCCCGCTTCGTGGGCGAAGGCGTTGGCCCCTACCACCGCTTTGTTGGGAGGGACGGGGAAGCTGGTCATTCTGGAGACAAGTGAGCTTAACCCCCAGAGCTTCGTCGTGTCAAGGCCCGTCTCGCACCCGTAGCTGTCCTTCCTGGTCTTCAGGCTCATGACCACTTCCTCCAGGGAGGCGTTTCCAGCCCGCTCCCCCAGACCGTTAATGGTGCACTCTACCTGCCTGGCCCCGGCCCTGACCGCCGCCAGGGAGTTGGCCACTGCCATGCCTAGGTCGTCGTGGCAGTGGACTGACCAGGTGACCCCGGGCCTGTTGGTGGCCTCAATGATTGCCCTGACGAAGGCGCCGAACTCCTCAGGGACGGCATAGCCCACCGTGTCGGGTATGTTGAGGGTGGAGGCGCCGCAGTCGGCGGCAGTGCGGAATACCTCGGCCAGGAATGGAATTTCCGAACGGCTGGCGTCCTCGGCGGAGAACTCCACATCCTCCACAAGGGAACGGGCGTAGGTGACGGCCTCTCTGACCTCCTTCAGAACCTGGGTGGGGGTCATCTTAAGCTTGTACTCCATGTGAATGGGGCTTGTGGCTATGAAGGTGTGAATCCTCCCCCTGGCGGCTCCCCTGACCGCCTCGCCGGCGGCCCTGATATCCTCCCGCCTTGTGCGGGCCAGCCCTGCGATGATGGGCCCCTTCACTGCGTCCGCCACCTGTTTGACTGCCTCGAAATCTCCTGGGGATGCGGCAGGGAAGCCCGCCTCTATGACGTCCACCTTCATTTTGGCCAGCTGGCCCGCTATTCTCAGTTTCTCCTCCCTGTTGAGATTGATCCCCGGCGCCTGCTCTCCGTCCCTCAGCGTGGTATCGAAAATTTTTACCTGTTGCGTTCCCTTCATGTCCCTCTCTCCTTCCAAATACTCCCGGATCCTTATAAAAATAAAAAAAAGGGCCGGAACCTCTGTAAGTGAGGTTCCGGCCCAGGAATGCCCCTGCGCAGCCTACCGAGCTGCCGGCGTTCCTGGGGGGAACCGGCAACCGAGGAGGAGGAGGCTGATGAAATTGCAGCATGTGTTTGAATATGCAGTTGTTTTAGTCATGGTTTGCTCCTCCTTTCATAGTTGGTCGGTAATTGGGGATCATTCTGGAGGAGAAGCCCGCAAATGTCAATAGGGCTGCCAATAGATAGAATAGAGAGCAATATCAAAAAAGATGGTCTTTGGAATAGGGGAGGTTTTGCAGTAAAATGAAAGATCCCGAAACCGGCAGATCCTGAAAGCTAGTCCGGAGCATGGGGCTGCTGAGTGGTGGGGAGCCGATGCGGGCAGGAGAGCGGCTCATTTAAAACTGCGGAGGTGCACAATATGGGTTACAAGGAGGACAGCCGGTACCGGCAGGCAAACCGGGAGGCTCTGATTACTCTGGCCATGTATGTCCTTTTCTTCGCCTGGTGGTATTTTACTGCCTACGGACTCGGCTCGGGAGATCCTGAAAACTACTCCTACGTGCTGGGCCTGCCGGCGTGGTTTTTTTACAGCTGCGTGGTGGGCTACATAGGCATTTCAGTGGTGGTCTGGGCGGTGGTGCGCAAATTTTTCTCCGAGGAGCCCATTGACGGCGACGATCCGGAGCAGGACGAGGGGGGTGCGATCAATGGATAAAATCTCCATAATTGCTCCTCTTGTCATCTATCTGGGGCTTGTCTTCGCAATTGCCCTGTGGGGAAAAAGGGCTGCGTCCAAAAAAACAGATGTGAACGGCTTTCTTGAGGAATACTTTATAGGAAGTCGGTCCATGGGAGGATTTGTCCTGGCTATGGCCGTCATAACCACCTACACCAGCGCCAGCAGCTTCGTTGGCGGCCCCGGGGTTGCCTACAAGCTCGGGTTCGGATGGATTCTGCTGGCCATGATACAGGTGCCTACAGCATTTCTTACCCTGGGGGTGCTGGGAAAGAAGTTTGCAATTGTATCGAGGAAGGTCAATGCCGTCACAATTTCAGAGTACCTTAGGGCCCGGTATAAGAATGAGCTGGTGGTAGTCTTGGCCTCCCTGGCAATCCTGATCTTCTTCATGGCCTCCATGCTGGCCCAGTTCATAGGGGGGGCAAGGCTGTTTCAGACCGTCACCGGCTACCCCTACACGGCGGGGCTCGTCATATTCGGCATCACTGTGGTGATCTACACCACTGTGGGCGGATTCAGGGCTGTGGTGCTGACCGACACCATCCAGGGCTGTGTCATGGTGTGCGCGTCCCTTGCCCTGCTTTTCGCGGTGATCTCAGCCGGAGGGGGCATGGAAAACATAATGGCCGTCCTCAGGGAGACGGACCCGGCGCTGCTGTCACCAACAGGTCCGGGGAACGCCATTCCCAAACCCTTCATCCTGTCCTTCTGGGTGCTGGTCGGCTTTGCCGTACTCGGCCTGCCTCAGACCACCCAGAAGTGTCTGGGCTTCAGGGATGCCAGGTCCATGAACACAGGGATGATCATCGGTACCTTTGTGGTGGGCTTTCTAATGCTTACCATGCATCTGGTGGGCATCCTCGGCCGGGCGGTTCTGCCGGGTATAGAGGTGGGAGATCTGGCCATACCCACCATAACAGTAAAGCTGCTCTCCCCCTTCTGGGCGGGAGTTTTTATCGCAGGGCCCCTGGCGGCCATAATGTCCACCGTGGACTCCATGCTTATCATATCCTCGGCGGCCATTGTGAAAGACCTGTGGCATCACTACGCCGTCAGGAAGAATCTTGCCGTGACCCCTGTAAAACTTGAGAGAATGAGCCTTGTCGCCACGGCGGTGGTCGGTACTTTGGTCTTTCTTGCGGCTCTTCGGCCTCCCTCCCTGCTGGTGTGGATAAATCTCTTTGCCTTCGGGGGGCTGGAGGCGGTCTTCTTCTGGCCCACGGTGCTGGGACTTTACTGGAAGAGGGCCAACGCGACGGGAGCTCTGCTTTCCATGGCAACGGGCTGCGGCACTTTTGTCTGGCTGGCCGCCCGGGGCATTCAGCTGGGAGGAACCCATCAGATAGTCCCGGCCATAGGTATTGCCCTCATCGCCTTTGTTGCCGGATCCCTGCTCGGAAAAAGGCCTGATGAAGACACCATAAGGGCCTTCTGGGGCAGGAGCTGAGGGAAGCCGCAGCCTCGGATTTCAGTCCTTTGCGGGGATCTCAAATTCGCAGGGTACGCCCGTCTGGCACTTTCCGCAGCCGTACCGGGGGGAGTATTTTCTCCCCATCAGCCGGACGTAGTCAGAGCACAGGGCGTGATCCTTGCCCTTTTCAAGGGATATGGCGTCCACAGGGCAGAGCAGGGCGCACTTGCCGCACCGATGGCAGTTGCCCCATATGTCGTCGGGGATGACGTTGTCCGGCTCCAGGGGCGCTTCGGTAATTACGCTGCCGAAGCGCCCTGCCATTCCTTTTTCAGTGATAAAGCCTTTTGAGAGTCCGAAGGTGCCCAGGCCGCATATAAAAGCGGCATGCCTCTCGGACCAGTTGCTTGTAAAGGTGACAGGATAGGGCAGCCCCTGTTCGTCCATAAAGACGCTATTCTCTCTGTAGCAGAAGGCGAATTTTGGATCCACTGCCGGAGAGATAGCTCGCCACCCCTTTTCTTCCAGCCACTCCACCAGAGCCCGGCAGAGGCGGTTTATAAAATCCTGTCCCTCAATTCTTGCGTGAAGCCACTCGCAGGAGGGGTCATCCCCTCCTATGTTGCTCTTCCTTACCAGGGGGGAGAAAGGCAGAAAGAAGGAAAAAACGGATCGGGCGCCTTCGAGCCATTCCCCCGGCAGAAGGTGATGGGGGCCCACAATATCCGGATCTTTAAGCCCCAGAAAGCCGGGATCATCTGCCGCCGCTACTCCCCCTATCGCGGAGTCGAACATCTCCAGCCCTGCAAGGTCGGCCCTGAGGGCTTTTTCTGCAGAAACCCTGTTCCAGCCGGAGGTCTGTCTGTAGTCCTCAATGAATCCCATAACTTCATTCTTTTCCATGGCAGGGCCTCGCTCCTCTCCTTGTTTCCTATTTTTTCATCTTTCGAAGAGACCCTTTTTGACGGTCTCTCCGCCCTGAAAAAGTATCTCTCCCATAGCTACTACCGTATCAAGTTCAAGGGTGTCCTCCCTTATCAGCAGTATGTCCCCGTCCATTCCCCCGGCAATCCGGCCCTTTCCATGGAGCCCCAGCCGGTCCGCAGGGTTTGTGGATACGATCCTCACCCCGGTTTCCATGTCGATCCCCTCGCGGATCATGGCAGCAAACTCCTCGAAAAGTGCCTTTACCGGCGAGATGAGGGGAAGGGGCATTCCCGTGGCCGGATCATCAACGGTCATCACTCCGTTGCCGTCGGAGCTCATGGTGATCTGGCCCGCCGCGGCGCCCCCGTCCAGGAGGCGCCGAACGGCTGCCGCAGGGTTCACCGCTCCCTTAAAGCCGTAACGTGATGATACGCCGGCGCTCAGATCCACGTTGCCCCCTTCCTTTGTCCAGGCTGCAGCCTCTTCAAGTACCCGGGCGGATCGGTTGAGGTGGGTGGGGATGAACTGGGCGATGGGGATGTCTGACGTGCGGACAACTTCCAGAAGGGGGAGGAGCCGGTCCGGCCCTTCGCCGATATGAACCATAACGGGGCCTTTTTTGCCCGCGAGGATCCCCCCAACTCTGGCCTGGGACGCAGCCTGCTTCAAAGCCTGAAGGGAGGCATGGGAGGACCGGTGATCGGAGCAGGCTATTTTAAGGCCCACCACCTCGTCCACCAAAATTATATCGCTGGCCCCATTGGTGGTTAAGACCGGGCCGGGCACCTGATAGGCTCCCGTGTAGATTTTTGCGGTAATCCCTTCGGCGGTCAGGGAGCGGGCCTTCATCAGGAGGTCTCTCAGGGAGCGGGCAAAGCCATCCGTCCCCAGAAGTCCGACGGCGGTGGTTATGCCCGCTTCGACCAGCTCAGACAGAGGAGTGGGAGGGGTTCTGTAAAGGGGGCCTCCTTCTCCCCCTGCACCGTTGAAATGGACGTGGCCGTCGACGATTCCAGGTACGGCTATCATGCCCTGGCCGTCAATGATCCTTACCGGGAAGGGCAGACCGTCAATGCTCATCTCTCCTCCGGCCTGCACAGTCCCTGCAATCCGGCCCGAGAGGATAAGAATATCCTGAGTGCCCCGGAACTCCGGTGCATAGACTTTTACTTCTTTCAAGACAAGTCCCTTCATGATGGAATCAACCTCTTCTTTTTGCCCGTGGGGGCATATTCCGGCAAAGATCGCACTGCCCGGATATGGCCGGAGCAGAGGGGCAGAAAATTTCAGCCCGGCTCCGACGCCGCAATTATACCGCCTGAGGCATGCTTTGATAAAAGCGGAGGGCGATAGCCTTTTGACAGAAAATATAAAGCCATCTATACTTTACCATGGGGAAAATGGATATACCCCGTTGCAGAGACAAAATCCGAGGAGGCGGTAGTTTTGAAGAGAAGATTGCTTCTAGCAGTTCTTGCGTCAGTGTTTGTCCTAACGTGCGCTATGCCTGCCCTTGCGGCCCCTAAGATTATCAAGATAGGCCACACGGGGACCCAGGATCACCACTATCAGATGTACCTGGAGACCTGGGCAGAAAAGGTATCGGAGAGAACCGACGGCCGCTACAAGTTCGAGGTCTATCCTTCTGACCTTTACGGCAAGCCCAATCAGCTCATTGAAGGCGCCCAGCTCGGGACGACGGATATGGTGCTGGCCACCGGCTCCCTTCTCACGTCCTACCATCCGAAGATCGGCGTACTGAGCCTTCCCTTCATCTTCAAGGACTCTCAGGAAGCCCACGACGTCCTTAACGGACCTGTCGGCGAGGAATTTGAAGAGGCACTTGCCAAGAAAAATCTGATAATACTCGGATGGTGGGAGAACGGCATGCGCCATCTCTTCCCCCCGAAGCCTGTGAACGGCCTCGAGGACCTCAAGGGCCTGAAGCTGAGGGTCATCAACTCCGCAGAGATGATCGACACCATCAACGCTTTCGGCGCCAGCGCTGTGCCTATGGCCTTTAACGACGTCTACTCTGCCTGGCAGCTCAAGACCATTGACGGGTGTGAGGGAACCACAACCCATATGCTCACCCAGAAGTACTTTGAGCTTACCAAATCCGCCACCCTGCTGTGGTACATGCACGTATCCAACCCTCTGGTGGCGTCCAAGAGACTCTGGGATTCAATCCCGGCCGAGGACAAGGAAATTTTCCTGGACGAGTCCAAAAAGATGAGCACTTTCTCCTTCAATTTCCAGAAGGAGATGGACGAAAAGGAAATAAAGGAGTGCGAGGAGCTGGGCGTGGTCTTTACCAGTCCCGACAGAGAGCCTTTCGTCAAGGCCGTTGCCCCTGTCTATGAGAAGTATCGCCCCAAGTACGGCGATATGATCGACAAGATTCACTCTTTCACCCAGGCGAAGTAGCCTGGCAAACCCTGAGTAATATGGCGATCCGGGACGTTTCCCGGATCGTCCCTTTTATTTTGCCGGAGCCCGTTTTGTGATCCGATTCCGTCCCGGGAGGTTAAATGGATAATGCTGAAGCTGCTTAAATTTTTAAACGACAGGCTGACATGGTTTCTGAACACGCTTATGGTGGTTCTGATGACGCTCATGGTGGCCTTTATCGTTGCCCAGGTTTTTTTCAGGTATGTGCTGCTCAAGCCTCTCTCCTGGTCCGAGGAGCTTGCGGGCTACCTGTTCTCAGGGGTTTTCTTTTTTGGCGCTGTTCTGCTTTACAGAGAGTCCCGCCACATCAATATGTCCCTTCTGGTTGAGTCCATTAAGAACAAGCTTGCCAAGCAGATTCTAACCGTAATAGCTCACCTTTTTTCCTTTTTCTTTCTGGTCGTCATGGTCTGGTATTCCTACCCCATGGCAATGCAGATTCTTGGTTTCGAGTCCATATCTCCCTCTATGGAGTGGCTGAAGCTGGGGTATGTATTCATGATTGTTCCTGTAGCCAGCTTTTTAGGCCTTGTTGTGATGGTGGAGGTAATTCTTGAATCCCTTGTCAAGCTGAAGGAGTCAGAGTCATGAGTGTATGGCTGGTTCTTTTTTTCCTGTTTTTCCTGTTCATAGGGGTGCCTATTGCCGTATCCCTTGGACTTACGTGCATTTTTTCCGTCCTGGTGACGGGGGCCTTCGGAGTGGAGGTCCTGATCCAGAAGACTTTTAACGCCGGAAACTCTTTTGCCCTGATGGCCATCCCCTTCTTCATCCTTGCCGGCAATATCATGGCGGTGGGAGGGGTTTCAAGGAGGCTCGTTAATCTGGCGGGGGCCATGCTCGGAAGGATGAGCGGCGGCCTTGCCCTGGTGGCCACCCTGGCCTCCACCTTCTTCGGGGCCGTTTCAGGGTCAGCCCCGGCCACTACGGCGGCCATCGGAGGAGTTATGGTAGGCCCCATGGTGGAGAAGGGCTACGATAAAAACTTTGCCGGCGCAGTGGTAGCGGCATCGGGGACCATAGGACTGATTATCCCTCCCAGTCTTACCATGGTGCTCTACGGCGTGTCCACAGGCGTTTCGATTGGCGAGCTCTTTATCGCCGGGGTAGTGCCGGGGCTTATAATCTGCGTAGTGCTGATGGTAGTTGAGTATATTATCTCGGTTCGGCGGGGCTACAAGGGAGACGAGGCCGCCTCCTTCAAGACAATCTCCACCCACTTCAGGCAGGCGATCTATGCCCTCTTCATGCCCGTGATCATCCTGGGCGGAATCTACGCCGGGATCTTCACCCCTACGGAATCAGCGGCGGTAGCTGTGATATACGGGCTTGTCGTGGGGATATATGTCCATAAGGAGCTGAAGTGGAAGGAAGTACCGGAGCTCATGCTTAAATCGGCAAAGTCAACGGCTCTGGTGATGTACCTTATGGTTACGGCAGAGGTGCTCACCTACGTCCTGGTGAGCGAGCAGATTCCCCAGACCATCGCCGCGTCCATTCTGAACATATCCACCAACGCCATAGTGGTTCAGCTTATCATGGTGTTCATCCTGCTTGTGGTGGGGACTTTCCTGAACAACTCCGCCGCCATGGTGCTGCTGGCTCCGATTTTCTACCCCATAATCATGAGCCTTGGGGTGGATCCCCTCTTCTTTGGGATCATCATGGTGATCTCCCTGGCCATCGGGCACAATACGCCCCCTGTGGGGCTCTGCCTGTTTATCGCCTGCGATATCGGCAATCTGAAGCTGGAACATCTGGTCAAGGAGATTGCACCGCTGGTGGCGGCTCTCATCGTCACGGTGGTGGTGCTGAACTTCTTCCCCGATGTAATCCTCTTCCTGCCCAGAATGATGCGCTGACGGGCCCCTGAGACAGGGTGCAGAGCGCCGGTCCGAGGTCCGGCGCTCTGTTTTTTCGGCAGGGGCGATTTTATCTCAGGCTTTTTACGGCCTTTTCAATCCTCTCCAAGCCATCCTTTAGCAGGGACCGGGGCGTGGCTATGTTGATCCGGGCAAATCCTGTGCCTCCCGAGCCAAACCAGTGTCCTCCGTCCAGGGCTACTTTCCCCTTCTCTACGAAGAGCTTCTCAAGATCGGGGCCGGACATGTTCAGGGACCGGCAGTCCAGCAGGGGGACGTAGGTCCCGTCAGGGTAAATTAGCTTTATTTCAGGGAGCTTTTCGGCAAGAAACTCTTCAATAAACTCCAGATTTTTCTCCAGGTAGGCAGTCAGCTCGTCCAGCCATGCATCTCCGTGTCTGTAGGCGGCTTCAAGGCCGATGGTGCCGAAGACGTTGCCTCCGTCAATGTGGAGAAAGTCCACCACCGACTGGTAGTTGTCCCTGAGCCTTTTTGACGGAATTATCACTGCGGCCGTAGCCAGCCCCGCAACGTTAAAGGTCTTGCTGGGGGCTATGGTAGTGATGGTAAGGTCGGCGATCTCCTCCGACACGTCCGCCAGGGGAGTATGTTTTTTCCCCTTGTACAGCACGTCGCAGTGAATTTCATCCGATACCACTATAACTCCCCTGGAGGCACAGATCGTGGCAAACTTCTCAAGCTCCTCCCTGGACCAGACTCTGCCGCCGGGGTTGTGGGGTGAGCAGAGGAAGACCATCTTAACGGAGGAGTCGTCCAGCTTTCGTTCCAGGTCATCGAAGTCCATCATGAAGCGTCCGTCGTCAAAGATAAGGGGGTTTTCCACCACCTGCCTGCCCCTTCCCTTGATCGCGGCGAAGAAGGGGTAGTAGACCGGCGGCTGAACAAGGATGCCGTCCCCCGGCTGGGTAAAGGCCAGCATGGAGACGGCCAGGGCGGGTACGACTCCTGGAGTGTGGCGGATCCATTCGGTATCAGGCTTCCAGCCGTGCCTTCGCTCCATCCATCCCGCAACGGCCTCCCTGTAGTGATCAAAGCGCCTTGTGTAGCCGAAGATTCCGTGGTCGAGCCGCTCCCGGAGGGCTTCTATTACTTTCGGAGGGGCCTTGAAATCCATGTCAGCAATCCACATGGGAAGGAGGTCGTTCGTGCCGAAGAGAGGCTCCATACCGTCCCATTTGGCGCAGATTGTACCTCGCCTTTCGATGACGGTATCAAAGTCGTATCTGCTCATAAATCTTCCTCGCTTTCATTCTGGGTCTGATTGTTGTTTAAGTCGGTTTGTTGCCTGTTGCGTTCATCATCATACCATTTTTCTTTAAATTGCTAAGAGATGGAGATTGATTTTCCCCTTGACCTGTTTCGAGAAATAATGGTATCTTTCTATCTATATTCCCCGGCACACACAATATATTGTGTGTGCCGGGGAATATAGACACTACGTAACCTGCAGGAGGGAGTTTATTGGCTTTTTTATATAAGGACCGCTTTGACAGTACTTTCCCTTCTCTGTCGGAGGACGGCAGTGCGGGAGTTCTCTCCGAAAATGCCCTGTGGCTTCTTGAACAGAGATATTTTGCAAGGAGGTTCGATCCGTCTTCAGGAACGGTGAGAAAAGAATCGTCCTTTTGCGAATTTGCCCGGCGGGTGTCCCGAATTGTGGCCGCCGCAGAGACCTGTTACCTTGACGGAAGCGAGGCCGATCTGGAGTGGCTTCGCCGTCTTGAGGCCAATATTTTCAGCGACATTATCAACAGACGTTTTCTTTTCAACTCCCCCTGCCTCTTTGCCGCCGGCGCCGGGATGACTGTGGACCCTGCTCTTGGCCCCAAGATCTACTGTCCTCCTGAGGAGATGACCTTTGATGACTACGACCTGCTCCACCGTTCAAAAACTAAAAGCCAGCAGCTCTTCGCCTGTTTTGTCATAGATGTCCCCGACAGTATCGACGGCATTTTTGACGGAGTGAAGGACGCCGCCGTGATCAGCAAGTACGGCGGGGGAGTGGGGGGCAACTTTGGATGGCTGAGAGAGCGGGGAAGCCCCATCAGCGGAGGAATAGGCGGGCAGGCAAGCGGCCCCGTATCCTTCATGGAGACGTGGAATACCATGGGCGCCGTTGTAGTTCAGGGAGGAAGAAGACGGGCAGCTCTTATGGGGATGCTCTTCGATGACCATCCTGATATCTTCGATTTCATCGATGCCAAGGTGGAGGAGGGCAGGCTGCCCTACTTCAACATCTCCGTATGTGTATCAGACAGACTTATGGAGGTCTCAGAGGGAGGAGAGTTCGGGCTCATCTCCCGGAGCGACGGCAAAGTGATAAGGACGGTAAACGGCGCAGACCTGTGGAACAAACTCTGCGAGAGCGCCTGGAGAAGAGGGGACCCCGGCATCTTCTTCATCGACAGGGCCAACGATGACAACCTGCTGAAGCTGGATGACACCTGGAAGATAGAGTCCACCAACCCTTGCG
>JBMNVK010000024.1:0-22761 GCA_050946755.1 Aminivibrio sp.
ATATAACCAACGAGATACAGGAGCGCATCCTCCGGGCCGGGGAGAACCGGGATGTGGTTATAGCCGAGATAGGGGGTACCGTGGGGGATATCGAAGGGCTGCCCTTTCTGGAGGCAATACGGCAGATGGCCAGCAGGGTGGGGCCGGAAAATGTGCTCTACATCCATGTCACCCTGGTGCCTTGGCTGGAGGCCGCCCGGGAGCTTAAGACGAAGCCCACCCAGCACAGCGTTCAGGAGCTCAGGCGCATAGGCATACTGCCTCATATACTGGTCTGCCGGTCCCACTACCCCATAGGGGAGGAGATGAGGGACAAAATAGCCCTTTTCTGCAATGTACCCCCTGAGGCGGTCATTGAGGCTCTGGATGAGCCCACCATCTACAGGGCGCCTCTGAGCCTGCACGATCAGAAGTTCGACGCCCTGGTGATGAAGTACCTGTCCCTTGAATCACCCGGTGAGCCGGACCTTGCCGACTGGCGGTCGGTGGTGGAGGGCTTCCTCACCCCGTCCAGCGAAGTGGAGATAGTCATGGCGGGGAAATACGCCGATCATAAGGACGCCTATCTGAGCGTGAGCGAGGCTCTGTATCACGCCGGCATCCATCACGATGCAAGGGTTAAAATCCGCAGGGTGGAGGCGGAGGATATAGAGAAAAAAGGCGCGGGGGCCCTGGAGGGCGCTCATGGAATTATCGTGCCGGGAGGCTTCGGCGCCCGGGGGCTGGAGGGAAAGATCGATGCTGCCCGGTATGCCCGGGAAAAAGGGATACCCTTCCTGGGACTGTGCCTGGGAATGCAGGCGGCGGTGCTGGATTTTGCCCGCCATGTGTGCGGAATACCCGGGGCCAACAGCCAGGAGGCAGACCCCGGATCTCCCAGCCCTGTGATACACTTAATAGATGGACAATCTCCTTCGGATAACAGGGGAGGAACTATGCGGCTGGGCGCCTTCTCCTGCAGGCTTTTCCCGGGGACAAAGTCCTTTGAGGCTTACGGCAGAGAGCAGGTAACGGAGAGGCACCGGCACCGGCACGAGCTCAACGGCGACTACCGCAGCCGACTGGAGGCGGGAGGCATGATAATTGCCGGTGTGGGCGAGAAGGATGAGGTAGAGATAGTGGAGCTGCCCAATCATCCGTGGTTTGTAGGGGTGCAGTTTCATCCCGAGTTCAAGTCCCGGCCGGTGAAGCCTCACCCTCTGTTTATGAGCTTTGTCGGTGCGGCAATAAAACTGAAGAAATCCATTTCGGGGAGTGAGCAGGCATGAAGAAGGCTTTTTTGATACTGGCGCTCGCAGTGGTGTTTTTCGCCCCCCTGGCGGCGGAAGCAGAGCAGCAGTCCACTGTCTACCTTATGGGCAGAGTGGAGAAGCTGCTTTACGGCGGAGAGAGAACAGGAGGGCTCATAGACCGGCTGAGTTCTGTCGAAAAGGAGATGTTCGGCAGGGAGCTTCCGGGAAGCATTGCCGAGAGGCAGAATGCCCTGCTTAATTTTATTGAAAAAGGAGCCCCGGAACAGCCGTCTGTCCTCTTTAAGCTTGCCGTGGCCGAATGGGCGGTGGGACAGTCCATTTCTGCCTTTTCGCCTGCGGTGAAGAGGGTAGAGGCCCTGGAGGTGGACCTGGAGGGATTGCCCCAGGTGGACAGGCCCGTGTCCATGCGGATAGAGAGAATTCTTGGCCTGTTGCTGTCTGACCCTGTAATGATGGCAGATGCAGAAGTGCCTGCGGCTACAGTGGTGAAGGGGGCCCTGCTGGCCAGCCTTTCTCCGAAGACGGCCAAAAAGGGCGACGTGGTAAATATTGCCCTCCAGAATGATCTTGTCGTGGGGGACAGCCTAATCGCCCCTAAGGGGAGCAGGATGGAGGCGGTTGTCACCAAGGTGTCCAAGCCGGGAAGCTTCGGCCGCCCCGCAGAGGTGAAGATCTCCGTAGAGAAGCTCTATCCCCTGGGGCCTGATGAGATAGGCCTGACGGTAGGGGAGACCACCCGGAAGGCGGCAGAGGCAGAATCTGCCCAGCTTGCGGCAGCGGGTACCAGCTTCGTGGGCGCCGTCCTGCTTGGTCCCATAGGGCTGGCCGGAGGATTTCTGGTCAGAGGCGACCTGAAGGAGATCCCTGAGGGAGCCATAGTTTTTGCCGAGACTGCCGAGCTGATGAGAGTCTCTTCCTATCCTGTGCCGGAAGGGCTCAGAGGCATGCTCTCCGGTGAAAGTCCCGGAGCAGGGGATGGGGACCCGAATTCGGACTAGGAGGTTTTTGTGGTGAAAAAGTTTAAGCGAAAAGGCCTGGCGCTGGCTCTTGCCCTGTCTCTGGCTCTTGGCGGAGGCGCCTGGGCAGCAGGGCTGGGCGACCTTATAGGAGTGGTGGGAGGAGGGTTCCTCGTCTCGACCATAGCGGGGCCCATCAATGACTTCATCAACACCATAACCCTGAACAAGGGGGCCAAGGTGGAGGGGCACACGAAGGTGGTGCCCATTGTATCCATCGGGTCGGGAACTCATATAGGAGCGGCTCAGGTGGCGGGGCCTAGGGGCGATGCCATCTCTAGCACCAAGGCGGTGGCCCAGATAGAATCCACCTTTCAGAAGCGGCTCAGGGTAAAAATTCTTGTGCCCATCGACTCGGAGAACCCTCTTCAGCGTTTCAGAAGGGTTCAGGGCGTGGGCGTTTCGGCCATCATAGACTTCAAGCTCTAGAGAGGCACTCTTTCAGTGGCGCTTGCAAAATTCAGGCCGGTGCGGATTTTGTTCCTTCTGGCGCTATTCCATCTCCTCCTCTTTCCTGCGTCCGCTCCGGGCCATATTGAGGAAGCTACCGCTATTTTGGAGCGGTGGACCTCCTTCCACTGGGGACGGGACTGTCTGGTGTGGATTGTCCACTACCCGGAGGAGCTGGTGGATCCTTGGGTAGAGTCGGAGGCTGCAAGGGGAGGGATGTCGGAGGCGGAGAAGGAGGATTACCGGAAGGCCTTTGTATCCGATCTGAGGATCGGCGATACGGAGCCCTTCCTGGTCACCATCTACGCCTTTGGTCCCCGGCCCCTTGATTTTGAAGGTTTTGCCGATGCGGTAAGCCTTACCGGAAGGGACGGGCGAAAAATAAAGCCGCTGAGCTATGAGCGGAAGTTCGATCAGCCCGTCAGCGGCATCGTTCAGGGGCTTGTCTTCTTCCCAAAACAGCCGGACAAGAATTTTTCCCTCGCCATGAAGCGCCTGGGAGTGGTGGAGGAGCAGCAGTTCAGCTTTGCTCCCCGGGCCCTAGAGACGACAGTTGCCTCCGTTCCGGAGGAGCTGCCCAGGGAAGTGGTGGTGGTTGAACTGCCTCCTGCTCCTCAAAAGACTGCCCCGAAGCCCAAACCGCAGGAGGCCTCTCCCCCTCCCCCCCCTCCGCCCGTACCGGCACCCCAGGAGGAGCTGGAGGACCTGAAGCCCCTGCCTGAACCAGATCCATCTCCTCCTCCGGCTCCCGTAAAGGATCAGGTGGTGTTTATCAGCAGGGACAAAACACTGGAGCTCTTTGTCGGCCGCTGGATAGAGGGAGATACAGCCGGCATGTACGATCTTCTCTCCTCCGATACCCGTACCATCCTGAACGAGGAGCAGTTTGGCAGACAGGTGGCGGCTACGGGGCTGCGGGTCTCCCTGAGGGATGGCTACAAGGTGCAGTGGCAGGAGGGAGACAGGGCTAAAGTCATCACAGCCCAGAAGATGCTGGTCTTCAGAACCCTTAGAAGCAAGATGCTGACCCTCGCAAAAGAGGGCAAAATTTGGAAAGTGACGTGGTAGAATCGTGTCGGACTCTTCAGTAAGGAAGAAGAAGCCCTGGCGAAGGAGGATGCTTACCGCACTGGTTCTGGTCGGCCTGGGCGGCTGTTTTGCCTATGCTGTTCTCAGGGACGCAGCCCTTGATCTGAGCCAGGGTAAGATTCCTGCCGGGATCCCTGATTCTATTCTGGAGAATATAAAGATCGACAGGGAGATAAACGGAGACCTGTGGAAAGCGGACGTGGGGAGGGCGGAGAGAGAGCAGGACAGGGCCACCCTCTTTGAGATTGCCGTAGAGGTAGAGAGGATTAACGGCCAGATCTGGACCATGGACTCCCCCAGGGGCCGGTACTATGATAAAAAAATGAGCGCCTCCCTTGATAACCTCACCGGAACGGTGACCGACGGAAGCACTGTATTCAACTACAGCGCTCCTCTGGCCTCCTGGGAGCAGAAGGCGAATGTTATAGTCTTCCCGGAGGGCTTTGAGGCCTGGGGAGTCCCTGGCTCCTTTGAGGCGGGGTATATGACCCTCATTCCGGGAGGGGTCATGGAGGCGGAAAAAGGGGCAGTGGTGAGATGGTTCGACCGGGAGGATTGAAGGCTATGAGACGGGGCTTTTTTATGTTTTTTTTGGTTCTGGCTGCGACGGCGGCCTTTCCGGCTTATTCGCAGGACGCTTCCCGGGGAGATATAATCCTTGATGCTGAGAGGGTGATCTTCGATCAGGCCACTGGCCGGGCAGAGTCAGAAGGACGGAGCATCCTGACGCAGGATAACGTGCGCATCTTCTCCCACCGGATGGAGTACGACACTGTAGATCAGTTTGCCACCGCCACATCCCTCCCCGGCGAGACGGTCACCCTGCTCTACGGCAACAACCGGTTCACGGGAAAGACCCTTGAATACGATCTTGATGCCAGGGAGGGCGTCCTGACCGATGCAACGGGAGATCTGCCTGCCGGCACCCAGGGCGGCACCGTCTTTATCCGGGGAAAAAACCTGGAGGTAGTTCCCCTCAACTCGGCCCTGGAGAAAAAATGGATGAAGAAAATGCACGCCCGGCGGGCAAAGGACGAGGATGTCCAGGTTGCCCGGTGGTCGGATGCATCCATGACCACATGTCCCATGCCCAAAACCCACTACCGGCTTACCACAAAGAGGCTGGTGGTCATTCCCGGCGTGAGGGTAATCGCCAAAAATCCCAGAGTTTATATTGCTGAAAAATTTCTGTTTTCATACCCTTTTGACTATGTGATTCCCCTTCACGGGGAGAAGGATTACGTGCTGGGTATTTTTATCCCCAGCCTGGCCTACGATTCAGACAAAGGCCTGGGCTATGCCCTTGAGGGGCCCTACGCCTGGGATACGGGAGAGGTAAACATCGGGCTGCGCTACTGGAGTGACATAGATCTCGAGGCCAGAGCCGGGGCAAGGCAGCGTCTGGGGCGGAATTTATCTGCTTTTGCAAGAATGGAGTACACCTGGGAGAAGCTGGATGAGGACGAAAAGGGGGACGCCGTGGGAGAGAAGACTCACAGGCCCTCCTGGGGCTTCGATTACTCCCTTTCCGGCTGGAACGCCAGAGTGCTGTGGTCCCAGAGGGAGAACCTGGACCTTGAAAAGCGGGACCAGGTGATAGACGGAGCCCAGCAGACCCAGAACTACCGCAATGTGCTCCACCGGGAGCCGGAGGTAACCCTGTCCAGCCCCTGGTTTACCCTGGGAGGAGTAAAGGATTTTTCCTGGAGGGTTACCGGCGTATGGGGAGATTACGAGACTTCAAGAGTCCGGCGGGGAGAGGCCCCTTCGGGGTCGAGGTCCGTATGGGACGTTCAGGCTCAGTATATTGTAAAAACGGGGGATGTCCGTCCCTTCTGGCGGGGTCAGTACAGGAAGTTCAGCTATTCAGGATATGACGATCCTACCGGAAGGCTTCAGGATCATCAGGAGATTTCATCCATGTGGCTTGGCTTCAGAACCCGCCTCGGCGTATTTGACTTTGCCAACGCCTGGCATACCCAGAGCGCCACGGGCCGTTCACCCCTGGGCTGGGATCGGGCCGGAGACAAGGAAGTGTTCTATACGGAGCTGGGTCTGCCCGTTGGGAGAGATCTGTATCTCTCTGCCCTGTCCACGTACAATATCAAGACTCATGAGATCAGCGAGGTAGTCTACCGGCTGATTCTTGACCACGACTGCAGCCGGTGGGAGTTTATCTACCGGGACGACCACCTGAAGAAGAATGATGACTGGATGAGCCTGAGGTTCATGGTAAAGGCCTTTCCGGAGACGCCTCTTATCTTCGGCGACAAGAGGCCAACAAACCCCTTCCCGAACCAGGGAGAGTTCAGGGAGAGGGGGCCGAAGGGGGTTATGTCCCGCAGGCCGGTTATGGAGGACGACTGGGGCGACGATGGCCTGACCTACAGGTCCGATCCTACAGAGCTTAGAGACGGTGAGATTATACCCGCTGTTTCTGAGGACGGTGACGGGGAAGAGGGGTCAGGCGAGGACGGAAATATCCTTAACCCTTAGATGCCTTACTCCCCTCGGGACCTTTACATACACCTCATCGCCCACTTTCCGGTTGAGGAGAGCCTGTCCAACAGGGCTGGAGGAGGATATCTTGTCTGCCCTGGGGTCTGATTCCTCGGAGCCTACTATGGTGTACCTGAACTCTTTGGAGTTGACCATGTCCTGGATGATAACCGTAGTTCCAAGGGAGACCTTGCTCCTGTCGATGGTGGAGGTGTCGATTATTCTGGCCTTGCTAAGCTGATTTTCAAGGTGTGATATGCGCGTTTCCAGTTTCGCCTGCTCTTCCTTGGCTGCAGCATACTCGGCGTTATCGGTTAGATCGCCGAAGGATCTGGCTTCTTCGAGCAGGGTGGAGATTTCTGCTCTTCCTGTGCTCCTAAGCTCTACCAGCTCCGCCTTAAGCTTTTCGTACCCCTGTTTTGTCATGATGGAGAGGTCGTTGTTTTGGTAATTGCTCAAATTATATTCCTCCCGCCGGGGTCCTCCCGCAGGGAGAACCCTTATTCTCGTTATGGTTGATACGAGATTTTAACAAAGAATATTCGCTTCGGCAACATGGAAGAGATCTTCCCCTGCCGGATGATAAGAGTGAGAAAGGCATGGTGTTTTGATGGCGCGAGCTTCAAGGAGCCCCAGAAGAAGGGCTTCCTCCCGCAGAAAAGAGGACAGGCTGAAGTTTATTCCGCTGGGAGGCCTGGGAGAGGTGGGCAAAAATATGTTTGCCCTGGAGTACGATGACTCAATTCTGGTAGTGGACTGCGGGCTTATGTTTCCTGATGACGAGATGTTCGGCATAGACTTTGTGATTCCCGACATCACCTATCTTGAGGAGCGGAAGGACAAGATATGCGGTATTGTGATAACCCACGGCCATGAGGACCATATCGGGGCCCTTCCCTTTATCTGGCCAAAAATCCCCGCACCCCTCTACGGCACCAAACTCACCCTGGGCATGGTGGGGAACAAGATGACCGAGTGGGCCCCGGGCTTTAACCCGGACTACAGGGAGATCAGGGCCGGCGAGAAGGTGGAGCTGGGCCCTTTCAAGGTAAGGTTTATCGCTGTTTGCCACTCAGTACCTGACGGGGTGGGGCTTGCGATCGAAACTCCGGTGGGCACCGTGGTCCATACCGGTGATTTCAAACTGGACCCCACTCCCATAGACGGCAGACTGACGGACTACGCCGCCTTCTCCGAGGAGGGGCGCAAAGGCGTGCTGCTTCTGCTGTCAGACTCCACCAACGTGGAGCGGTCGGGGTTTACCCAGTCGGAACACACACTCTCCACTACCATAGAGAGGCTTTTCAGGCTTCACCGGTCAAAACGGATAGTTATTTCCGCTTTTGCCAGCAATCTGCACCGGGTGCAGCAGGTGGTGGATACTGCGGCCCGTTTTAACCGCAAGGTGGTGCTGGTGGGCCGAAGCATGATCAAGAATGTGGAGCTCGCCAGAAAGCTGGGCTATCTTCACGCCGATGACAAGGTCCTGGTGGATCTTGAGGATATAAACTCCGTTCCCAGGGGCTCTCTGGTGGTGATGACCACCGGAAGCCAGGGAGAGCCCTTCTCCGGTCTGGTCCTTATGAGCAGGGGGGAGCACAGGGCCGTAACCCTTACGGACAAGGATGTGGTGGCTCTTTTCGCCACCCCGGTGCCTGGAAATGAAAAGATGGTGAGCAACACCATCAACAGACTCTTTTCCTGCGGCTGCGAGGTGGTCTACGAAAAGGAGCAGGCCCTTCACGTGTCGGGGCACGCCGCCCGGGACGAGCTGAGGATGATGTTCAACATGGTGCGTCCCAAGTTCTTTGTGCCAGTCCATGGCGAGTACCGTCACCTTGTCCGCCATTCGGAGCTTGCGGCGGAGATGGGCATTCCCCCAAAAAACTCCTTCATCATGAAAAACGGCGATGTCCTGACTCTGCAGAAGGACAAGGCCTATGTCAGGAGCAGTGTGCAGGCGGGAGGAATTATGGTGGACGGCATTGCCCTCGGAGAGATGCAGGGCAGCCTCCTCAGGGAGCGGCGGGAGCTGGCCGAAGAGGGCACCGTGGCCGTATCCCTCATCCTTACGTCCAGGGGCACTCTGGCTTCGCCGCCGGTGTTCGAGAGCAGGGGCTTTCTCCATCTAAGCAATGCCGCAAAGCTGCGGGAGGATCTGACAGAATCAGTGAACAGAGCGGTAAAATCCCTGGGAGAGAAAGCAGCCTCCGACAGAGAGGCCCTGGAGGCCAGGGTCAAGGGAAGGATGAGGGAGATTCTTCGCCGGTTCGGCAGGGCCAGGCCGGTGATTCTTCCCCTGATTACAGTTCTTGAGGAGAAGGACGCCCCTTCCAGGAACAGAAGGAGGAAAAGCTGATGGAGACTCTGCCTGCCCTGCTTCTGGGGCTGGTTCAGGGGGCGGCCGAGTTTCTGCCCATCAGCAGCTCTGCTCATCTCGCCCTGGCCCAGCGATTTTTGGGTCTGGAGGAGGCGGCTCTCTCCTACGATATAATGCTCCACTTTGCCACCATGCTGGCGACTCTGACCTTTTTCGCCGGCGACATCCTGCGCCTGCTTAAGGGCTGGATTCTGGGCTTTTTCTCCTCCTCCGGCAGAGAATCGGAAGGGTGGCCCTTCGGCTGGGCGGTGCTCGCCGGAACGGTATTGACCGGAGCGGTAGCCCTGCCCCTGAAGCCTCTGGTGGAACAGGCTATGGCAAAACCCTGGGCAATCGGAACGGGGCTGCTTATCACTGCATGCCTTCTGAAGTACGGATCCTCCCTTCATGCAGACTCCGGGGACAGCTCCGTGACCCCTGCAAGAGGGCTGATCATCGGCCTTGTTCAGGGAATAGCGGTGATGCCCGGCATCTCCCGGTCAGGGTCTACCATTGTTGCCGGAATGAAAACAGGACTTTCGGCGTCGTCGGCCTTCCGGTTTTCTTTTCTTCTGTCCGTTCCGGCCATCTTTGGCGCCACCCTGCTGGAGGTTCGCAAGCTTGTGAAAATGGCGGACTGGTCTGCCACTCTGCCTCCGGGGTGGGTTGGGGGCATGGCAGTTGCCTTTGTGTCGGGGCTTCTGGTCCTCAGGGTATTCAGAGGCCTTGTGGTAAGGGGCAGATTGCAGCCCTTTGCGTATTATTGCGGAGCCCTGGGGCTGCTGTCCCTGGTCCTTTCCTTTTCAGGATGAAGACCGCCGGCGGCCCTCCGGAGCTTGTACTGGCCTCCGGCAGTCCCAGAAGAAGAGAGCTGCTGGCCTCTTTGGGCTGGTCCTTTTCGGTGGTTTTGCCGGAGGCCGATGAAGAGTTTATGCCGGGGGAGGCTCCCGATGAAGGAGTGAAGAGAATCTCCCGGGACAAGGCCCTTTCCGTGGCCCGGGTTCACCCTGAAAGATGG
Organism: Aminivibrio sp.; assembly: GCA_050946755.1. Taxonomy (GTDB): domain Bacteria; phylum Synergistota; class Synergistia; order Synergistales; family Aminobacteriaceae; genus Aminivibrio. The sequence goes on from JBMNVK010000024.1 coordinate 9,685, forward strand.
GTGGTGGCCGCTGACACCGTGGTGGTGGCAAAGGGGCGCATTCTGGGCAAACCGACAAACAGAGAGGAGGCCCTGTCCATGCTGGAGCTGCTTAACGGCGCTGTCCACTGCGTTTATACAGGGCTGACCGTCGCAGCTCCCCGGGGCGTGGAGACGGCGGCGGAGGTCACGGAGGTGGTCTTCAGGCGGCTGTCCAGAGAGGCCCTTGAGGCCTATGCTGAAAGCGGCGAAGGGGATGACAAGGCTGGCGCCTATGCCATTCAGGGAAGGGGCGCCCTCATGGTCGAAGCCATCCGGGGTGACTATTTCAATGTGGTGGGCCTGCCTCTGTGCCGGCTAGGCGCTATGGTGGAGTCCCTTGGCTTTTCCCTTGCTGATCAATGGAGGAATTCACGATGAAGAGGAAGTTCTCCGCCCTCGGGAAGATCTGCTTAACTCCCGGATTTTGTGTAGTAGCAGTCCTTTTTATTTTTTCAGTCCTTGCCCTGGGGCCCCGCATGGCGGCAGAAAGAGTTTCGGGAAGCACCGGCATTCTGCTCGACTTCAGGGATGTGGTCTATCTCTCGCGAGAGGGGGGGCTGGAGGTGGAGGATGCCTGGCGGGAGCTGCGCCGGGCCGGGGCTACGGGCCTTATGGTCTCGGAGCTCATGGGCGAACAGCTCTCCCTCGGAATCCTTCCGGTCTATTACGGCCCCCTGTCAGGTCTGCCCGGAGACGGCAGCGCAGCAGAAGGGATGTCCCTGTCCGCCCCCGCTCTATTTCTTCCTGACGGCTATCCGGGGGCAGGGACGGCCCTGTCTTTTCTCTCGGCCCGTTTTCCGGGCCTGCAGACCGTAAAGGCAAAGGGCGGGACAGCGGCAGTGCTTCCTGCCACCATGGAGGAACTGATGTTCACAGGGGTGATGCCAGATATGGAGGGGCTGCTGCTGGCTGAAAGGCTGCAGATTCCTGTCTTCTACCGGGTTGCCCCCGGAAGGACGGGAGACGTCCCGGGAGCCGTAGGAGCTCTGGAGAACCTCCTTGCTGAATTTCAGTCCATCAGGACCATTGCTCCCTCCGGGGAGACGGCCCTTGGATTTCCTGATCTGAGGCCCCTTGCAGCGGCGGTGCAAAAGGCGGGCAGGACTGTGGCGGCGGTGGAGTTCTCCCGGCAGCTTGGAGCAGTCCAGCTGAACTGGCTTGTATTCCCCCATCTACTGCCCCTGCACAGCGTTACTCATGAAGAGCTGCTCAGCCGGAATATCTCCCGGCCGGCCCTGCACGAACGGCTGCTGAGGGCGGTGAAGGAGCGCTCCGTAAGGCTTCTCGTATTTCGGCCGTCGGCCATGGAGTACGGGGCGGATCCCTACGGAACTTTTCTCAATGAGCTTAGGACCCTCTCCGGCAGCCTTGAGGCCTACGGCAAAGCGGTGGAATGGCCGGAGCCCTACAGCCCCTGGCGTACTGGCATAACAGGAGCCTTTGCCCTTGCCCTCGCCTTCGTATACTCCACTCTGCGATACCTTCAGCGCCTGTTTCTTCCTCCCGGTGCAGACGGGGAGGAAATTCAGCCCCTCAGGTGGAGAAGCGGTCTGCTTTTGGGGGCAGTGGCGCTGGTGGTGGCCATCGGAGTCCGGTTTTTTCCGCCCGCAGCCAGGATAACGGGGGCCCTTGCGGCAGTTTTTGTAGTGACGGAGGCATCCTTTCTTGCCCTGGACGGCTGGAGGAAGCCCTGGGCAGGCCTTCTCGGCAGCTTTTTCTTTGCGGTGGCAGGGGGATTGGCCATTGCCGCCTTTTTCAGCGAACCTGCCTATATGCTCAGGCTGAGGGCCTTCTCAGGCGTAAAGGCCACTCTCTTCCTTCCGCCTCTGCTGGTGCTCTTTGCCGATCTTAAACGGAGGGAGCATCCCGAGTCCCTGGGGGAGATTTTTCGCCGTCCTCCCCTATGGGGAGAGCTTTTCCTGATAGGGGTACTTCTGGCGGGAGCAGGTCTTGTGCTTTTCAGAAGCGATAATGTGCAGTTTGTGCCCGCCTTTGAGGTGCGGATGAGGGAGTTTCTGGAGAGGGTTCTTGTAGCCAGGCCCAGAAACAAGGAGATCTTTTTGGGCTATCCGGCCCTGCTTTTATGGTACTACGTGCGGAAGGCGGATATGTGGCCCCGCTACAGAGAGGCCTTGCGCCTTGCGGCGGTTCTGGGCTTCTCCTCGGCGGTGAACAGCTTCTGCCACTTTCATACGCCCCTTTTCTTTATTGTTTTCAGGCAGTTCAACGGTCTGTGGACCGGAGTCCTTATCGGTATGGCGGGCATTGTTTTTCTCCGGTTTGTCTTTCTTCCCCTGTGGGAGAAATACGGGAGGATGATGACTGAATGAGCAGACGTTACCGGGCGGTTCTCTGCGGCTACTACGGATTCGGCAACCTGGGGGATGAGCTTCTTGCCTCGGCTCTGGTCGAGGCCTTCGGCAGAGTAGGAGTGCCGGCGGAGGAGCTGGCCATTCTCTCTGCTTCCCCTGCTGATTCCGAAAAATATCTGTCCATTAAGGCCTTCAATCGCTGGCGATTTTCAGAGGTCTTCCGGGCGGTGCGGGACAGTGATACCCTGCTGCTCGGAGGAGGGGGGCTTTTTCAGGATGCCACCAGCATGCGGTCGTCGGCCTACTACTGGGGGGTCATTCGCCTGGCCTCACTGGCGGGGGCCATGCCCTGGGCGGTAGGTCAGTCGGTGGGCCCTTTCCGGACCCTGCCGGGCATGTTTTTTGCCCGGAACGCCCTGGGGAAGTGCTCCTTTTTAAGCGTGAGGGATGAGCGGTCGTCAGAGCTTATGAATTCCTGGGGATTTCGCTCCACCCGCACTCCTGACCCCGCCTTTCTGCTGGCCGGGGCTTCGGAGAGGGAAAATAAGGAAGCCCATTTTCTTGTTAATATACGGCCCTGGGGGGGGAGCCTCCCCCTGAGGACTGTAACCAGGGCCGCCAGGATGGCAGCGGAGAAGAAGCTGCCCGTGGTGGGGGTGGGGCTTTCAGAAGACGACGTCCGGCTGATGGAAAAGCTGGCAAGAAGCCGTCACTTCCAGCCGGAGAGAATCATTCTGCTTTCGGCCTCCAACTGGCGGGAGGAGTCAGAGTCCCTTTTCGGCGCTGCAGCAGGAGTGGTGTCCATGAGATATCATTTTAGTCTTCTTGCGCTGATCTCCGGGGCTCCCCTTACTCTTTCCGCCTACGATCCCAAGGTGGAGGAGCTGGCTTCGGAGTGGAAGCTACCCGTATGGAAGGGCGAGGGACGGCTGCCTCAGCCCGCCCTTTCTCCTGAGAGGGAGAAGACGGGGCAGAAATCTGAGGCGTTCATGAATGAATTCAGCAGGATGTGGAAAGATGTCCGGCTGCTTGCAGAAAGAAAGAGGTAGGGATGGGGATTATGGAAAAGCGCGCATTTCTTGAGGAGAAGGCCCTGGCCGTCAGGCGGGATGTAGTCAGAATGATAGGCCTTGCCCGGTCGGGCTTTCCCGCATCATCCCTGTCCATCGTCGATGTGCTGGTCTGGCTCTACTGGAAGGTCATGACCCTTCGTACGGAGGAGCCCTCCTGGGAGGGCAGGGACCGGTTTGTTCTGGGCAAGGGCAGGGGATGCCCTGCTCTCTATGCAGTTCTGGCCAACAGAAGCTTCTTCCCCCGGGATGAGCTGTGGAGCTACAGGAGGCTGGGGGCCATGCTCCAGGGATTTCCGGAGGTCAGACGAACCCCTGGAGTGGATGCGCCGGGAGGCTCTCCCGGCCATGGGCTGGGCCTGGCCAACGGCCTTGCTCTGGCTCTGAGGGAGAGATCGCCGGCCCCGTCGGTCTTCTGTCTGGTGGGGGACGGCGAGCTCCAGGAGGGAGTTTTTTGGGAATCGGCCATGACCTCCACCCGTTATTCACCGAACAACCTGGTGTTGATAGTGGATCGGGACGGACAGCAAATGGGCGGAGGGACTGAAGAGATAATGCCCCTCGAACCCCTTGCGGATAAGCTGAGGGCCTTCGGGTGGGCCGTTGAGGAGTGCGACGGTCACGACTTCCTGTCGCTGGAGGGCGCCCTTGCCTCCCTCCGGTCATCTCCCAAAGGGCCCCGGTGCATGGTTGTGCGCACCATAAGCGGCAAGGGCGTCTCCTTCCTGGAGAAGAACTCATCAGACCAGTGCGGATCCCTGAGCCGGGATTTTATCGACAGGGCCCTCCGGGAGCTGGAAAAAGGAGGAGACTGAGATGACGCCGGCATCAAAAATAACGGAGGATGCCTACGGGCCTGCCCTCATGGAGTTTGTCGCCGCCGGAGGCAATCTGGTGGCGGTGGAGGGAGGGGATGGATCTCCTTCCGGAGTCTCCTCCTTCAAAGAGGCCTATCCGGAACGGGTCTTTAACCTGGGCTCTGCAGAGCAGGATATGATTCTTGCCGCGGCGGGACTGGCCCTAGGAGGCAAAAACGTCTGCGTCTCCTCAAGCTCATCCTTCCTGGTGGGCCGGGGTTACGAGCAGATCCGGTCCTCTATTGCCATTCCCGGTCTTCCGGTAAAGATTGTAGGGTGCCAGAGCGGGATAACGGTGGGGGAGGACGGAGCCTCCAGGCAGATGCTGGAGGACATTGCCCTTATGAGAGCTTTCCCCAACATGGCCATAGTGGTCCCGGCGGACTATGAGAGCGCCCTCAGCATCCTGAAGAATGCCTTTTCCCATGAGGGACCCGTCTATATAAGGCTTGGCCGGGGAAAGTCCCCCGGGATTTATGCAGATGGGGAGAACGACTTTCGTCCCGGAGGGGGGACGGTGCTCAGGGAGGGGTCGGAGGTTACCATATGCTGTTGTGGTATCATGGTCGCCGAGGCGCTTAAGGCGGCCAGCGTGCTGGCGAAACAGGGCATAGGCGCCGAGGTTATTGACTGCTACAGCGTGGCCCCCCTGCCCGCCCAGCTCATACTTGACTCTGTCCACCGGACGGGCTGCTGCGTTGCAGCGGAGGAACACTTCGCCCGGGGAGGACTGGGAGAGGGAGTGGCTGCCCTTATAAGCGGGGCTTATCCCGTCCCTGTGAAGCAGGTGGCGGTTTTTGACAAGTTCGGCCAGAGCGGATCCCCGGCCGAGCTGCAGGAGTATTACGGCCTGACGGCCTCCCAGATCGTGAGCGCCGCAGTTCAGGCCTGGACCATGCGCAGGAGGTAGGCAATGGATATTCGCCTGGCGGGAATCACCAAGGTGTTTGAGCCGGATATTGTAGCCCTGGAGGATATCTATCTCTCCATAGACCAGGGAGAGTTTGTCTACCTGGTGGGGACTACGGGCTCCGGAAAGACTACTCTTTTGAGGCTTATCTCCCGGGAGTACCTTCCCACCAGGGGACAGATAACAGTCGGAGACGTAAACTTGCGCAAGGTAAGCAGAAACCGCCTGCCCTTCTACAGAAGGGATGTGGGGGTGGTCTTCCAGGACTTCAAGCTTCTGCCCAACCTTACAGTCTTTGAGAATGTAGCCTTCGTGCTGGAGGCCATGGGAATTCCCTCCAGGATAGTTCAGAACAGGGCCAACGAGGTCATTGACCAGGTGGGGCTGTGGAGAAGGCGCTTTCTGAAGCCCCCCCAGCTCTCCGGCGGTGAACAGCAGCGGGTGGCCATCGCAAGGGCAATGGCAAACTCTCCCTCCGTCTTCCTGGCCGATGAGCCTACGGGCAACCTCGACCTGAGGACATCGGAGGAGATCATGCGGCTCCTGCTCTCCATAAATGCCGCCGGGACCACTGTACTGGTGGCAACCCATGACCAGTACCTGGTGGACGCCTACCGGCAGCGGCTGGTAGAGCTTCATAACGGAAGGCTGAAGCGGGACGAGAGAAGAGGGAGGTATTTCATCGATGGCGAGCTTTAAGTACGCCCTCAGGGACACCATCAGGCTTATCTTCCGGCACTGGGGATTAAGCCTGCTCACTCTGGTCACTGCCGCCTCAGTACTTTACATTCTGGGCTTCACAGCCCTGTTTGCCCTTAATGTCCGCCACGTGGTCTCAAGGATTGAGGGAGGCCTCGTGGTGCAGGTATACATGAAAAAGGGAGAGAAGCCGGAGGCAGTCATTGACGGAGTAAAGGAGAATGTCAATGTAAGATCCGTCAGGGCCATCTCTCCGGAGGAGGCCCTGGACAGGCTCAGGGCCAAGCTGGGGAATCAGGCAAGAGCCGTAACTCTCATGGGTGAAAATCCTCTGCCCTGGAGCCTGGAGATACAGGTCACGAGAGCGGAGCATATTACCCCCCTCGTGCGGGATCTGGTGGTCTACCCCACCGTGGAGGAGGTTATATACTCAGGCAGGCTGGTGGAGCGGCTATCTGCCATATCGAGGGCATCCTCCACCGTCTCGGGCAGCATTCTTGTGCTGGCGGTGGTGATAAGTGCCATGGTGATTTTCAATACCATAAGAATCGCCATCTACTCCAGAAAAGAAGAAATTGAGGTGATGCTCCTCATAGGGGCCACCAAGACCTATATCTCCCTCCCCTTTGTCTTTCAGGGCATGCTGTTGGGGGCGGGAGGAGCTCTGCTGGCAGTGGGAGGCCTTTGGGCCACCTACTCCTCTGCGGTAAATGCGGTCAGATCGGCGCTGGCCTTTCTGGACATTATCGACAGCGGGCATATTCTGCTTCGCTTTTTCGTGCTGCTTTTCTCCACCGGAGCAACCATGGGATGGATGTGCAGCTGGCTTGCAGTCAGCAGATTCACCTCCAGGGCGCTGCGCCCCCGGTAGCCCTGATGAAGGGGGAATGATACCGGTGAAGACTTTGCGAACAAGGCTGATTCTGTTTTTTCCCCTTATTGTCCTCCTTTCCGCAGCTCCTCTGACGGCAGCCCCCTCGGGGCTTGATACAAGAATCGCCCAGGAGGAGGCCCGGATGAGGATTCTGGAGAGGCAGATATCTGATCACCAGAAGCAGGCGAGGCAGATGGGAGAGAGGGAGAAGGGAGTACTGGGTGAGATAAACTCCCTGGACCAGAAGAGAAAAGTTACAGAACAGAAGATAAAGGTGCTTGAGCTAAAGCTGGAAAAGGTGAAAAACACGATCGCCGGACTCCAGGCGGACGTCAAGATTACGGAGCAGGAGCTAGGGGAGATGATGGAGGTCCTGGAGAACCGGCTTGTGGATATCTACAAGTACGGCGGCGTCGCCGAATTCAACCTGCTTCTGTCGTCGGGCTCCGCCCACGAGGCCATGGAGATATCCTACCTTCTGCATAAAATCGCCCTGCAGGATGAGGCCCTCATCGGAGACATGCTCCAGAAGAAGGACAGACTGATAGCGGCCGCTGAACAGATGAAGCAGCAGGAGAAGGAGCTGGCCGTCAACACCGCAAGCCTCTCCAGGGAGAGAAAGACCTACCGGGAGGAGATAAACAAAAGCAACGTCTTTCTGGATAAGGTCCGCAAAGAGAAGTCTCTCCATGAAAAGGCGGCCAGGGAGCTGCAGCAGTCTCAGAAGGAGATTCAGCAGACAGTGATGGCCCTTATGAAGAAAAAGCAGGAGGAGGAGGCCAGGGGGACACCCCGGGCGGCTCAGTACACTTACCTGCCCTCCGGAGGCCAGCTGGCGTGGCCAGTCCAGGGAAAGATCACGAGCACCTTTGGGATGAGGGTCCATCCCACCTTCAAGACAAAAATCGTGCATACAGGGATTGACATAGCCGCACCCAAAGGCACCCCCGTGGGGGCGGCAGGGCCCGGAGAAGTCCTTTTTGCCGGATGGCTGAGAGGTTACGGACAGGTTATAATTATCGACCACGGAAACAACCTCTCCTCGGTCTATGCCCACCTGTCGAGCATGTCCGTCCGGGAGGGAGCGGCGGTAAAAAAAGGCCAGACCATCGGCGCCGTAGGCAGTACCGGAGTAGCTACCGGAGCTCACCTTCACTTTGAGGTCCGCGTCGGGGGCGAGGCCAGAGACCCCATGAAATACCTGAGAAAGTAGAAAGGGAGACGAAATATGTCCGGGCAGAGATCGCGTTTTGGAAGAAGATTAAGGGACTGGCTGGGAGGCATAATTATCGGCGCTGCAGCAGCAGGGCTGGCAGTGTCGGCCATAGCCACAGACATGGGGGATCTGGAGAGGGTAGCTCCCTTCAACTCCCAGGCCATGTGGCTTATGAAGCAGGCCAGGGCCATAATAGAGACTTACCAGGTGGATTCAGCTGAAAAGCCGGCAGAGGAGGAGAAGCTGCTATACGGCGCCATCAAGGGAATGGTGGAGGCCTGGGGCGACCCCTACACCCGCTATGTGGATCCCGTCCAGCTCAAGGAAGAAGAGCTGGAGATGGAGGGAGAGTACGGAGGGCTTGGAATTTACATCGGCCAGAGGGACGGCAGGACTCTGGTGATAAGCCCCATAGAGGATACTCCCGCCGACAGAGCCGGCCTTAAGCCTCAGGATCAGATAGTGAAGGTGGAGGATGAGATCATCCTGGGATGGGACTCTCAGCAGGTGGTGAAGCGCCTCAGGGGCAAGCCGGGCACCCCCGTGACCATATGGGTTCGCAGGGAGGGGGAGGAGGAGCTTCTGAAGTTTGAGATTGTAAGGGAGAATATCAAGCTGGTCTCCGTCCGGTCGGAGATGATGGAGGAGAACCTGGGCTACGTCAAAATAACCCAGTTTAAGCAGAATACGGCCCAGGATGTGAGGGACGCCTTCAGGACCCTGATCGACGAAGGAGCCAGGGGGTTTGCCCTGGATCTCCGGAATAACGGCGGCGGGCTGCTGAACGGCGCCGTGGAGATCTGCGACATGTTCCTGAACGGGGGACTGGTGGTAGGCATGAGAGGCAGGGTGGAACGGGCAAACGATGAGATCTATGCAAATCCCGGAACCCTTACCAGCCTTCCAATGGTAGTGCTTATAAATGAGGGAAGCGCCTCCGCCTCCGAGATAGTGGCAGGCGCCCTGTCAGACCGGGGCCGGGCCCTGTCGGTAGGGAAAAAGACCTTCGGAAAGGGCTCCGTCCAGACTCTGTTCAGCCTAACCGACGGATCGGGCCTCTATGTAACCATCGCCAGATACCACACCCCGTCGGGCCGGGTCATCGACCACGTGGGGCTGGAGCCGGACGTGGAGGTGGAGGGCGAGGTCACCAAGGAGAAGGAAAAGGACGAACAGCTGAAGCGGGCCCTGCAGGAGCTGAAGGATATAATCTCGGGAAAGACGGCGCCGATGCAGAAGCTTCCCGAGGCCTCCTGAGGCATCCGGAGGGAGGAAGCATTTGAAGCAGGAAAAAAGCCCCCGATTCAGAGGACTGATTGCAGGGCTGTGCCTTATAGGGCTGGCCGCCGCAGGGCTATTCTTCACTCATGGCGGTGGGGATACACTGCCCCTGAGGGCAGAAAAAACTCCGGAGGAAGGGGCAGAGATGTCTGAGGTCGTGCCTGACAATAATGACCTGCCTCCGGAGGCAGAGATGGAAATCTCCGGTGACGAAAAAAAAGAGATGCCCCCGGGGCCCTACGTGGCTATAGTTATTGATGACTTCGGCTTCTCCAGGGCCATCGCCGACGGCTACGAAAAGGTCTCTCTGCCCCTCACCTGGGCCGTTATCCCCTTTCAGGCCCACTCTTCCTACGCCGCGGAGAGGGCAGAGGCTGCGGGCATTTCCTACATGATCCATATGCCCATGGCCGCTGAGAGTGACAGGAAATGGGATCAAAAGGCAGGTGTAATCGATACGGGTATGACAGCTGATGCGGTTTCGGACCTGATTCAGAATGCCCTTGAATCCCTGCCAGGAGCCCTGGGGATGAATAATCACAGGGGCTCCCGGGCCACGGGAGATGCAGAGCTGATGGATGCCGTGATGACTGAGCTTGCATCCACCTCCCTTTTCTTTCTTGACAGCAGGACTTCGTCGAAATCCGTGGCATACCGCACTGCCAGAGAAAAAGGGATACCCGCTGCCTTCTGCTCCATCTTTCTGGACCACGAGCCCTCGGAGGAGTTCATGGAAAGGCAGTACGAGAGGGGAATATCCCTGGCCGCAAAGCGGGGCTGGGTGGTGATGATCGCTCACGCCCGGGCGGGCACTCTGGAGTATCTCTCGAAATTCAGCGAAAGGGATGACCTGGAGGCGACCTTCGTGACCATGCCCGAGCTTATGGATATTCTGTGGAGCGGGAGTCCTCTTGCTGCCCGTGGAGATTGACTTCTGCTCCCCCGACGACCTCGAAGCGCTGTGCTTTGTGGAGCAGCAGTGCTTTTCGCCCCCCTGGCCCCGGGAGCTGATAGAGAAGGATCTCTCCGGGGAGGGAAATTATCTTTACCTCAGCGCCAGGGCTGGAGGAGCCATCATCGGTTTTGCTGCCATGCGGAAGAGGGGCCGGCGGGCAGAGCTTGCCAACCTTGCGGTGCTGCCTGCTTTCAGGAGACGGGGGGTAGCGTCCCAGCTTCTGGCCGGAGTAGGGGAAATAGGCCTTGAGCTGGGCTGCCGGGCCATAACTTTGCAGGTAAGAGTCTCCAACGAAGGGGCGGCCGCTCTCTACGGCATGTTTGGCTTCTCCGTCATCGGAAGGGACAGAGGCTACTATGCCGACGGCGAGGATGCCTTTGTGATGGAAGGTCTCCTTCCCCTCCGGCTTCCTGCGGATGGAGAGCCGGAATAAACGATCGGCAGTGGCCCTGTTTTACCAGGTGGGCTGGAAAATATCGGGATGCCAGTCCCTAACCTTTTCCTTTATCTCTCCAAGGCTCTTGCGAACCCTTTCAGCCCTGGCTCTCTCCGCCTCGTCAAGGTAGTCCTTCATATCTCCCACGCTCCCCTTTTTAGGTGAGATGTCTTTTTTTATGGAATCCAGATCGTGACCCTCACCCGGAGATGCCTTTGGCCTTCCCGTCTTGCGGGGAGCGGATCGGCCGGCCGGCATTTCCTCTGGGGTCGGGATCTTCTCCGGCACTACTATAAAGTCAGGCCTCTGCCTTTCAAAGACAAAAACCGGCCTGCGGACGGAAGCCCTGACGAAATCCCCTTCCTGAAGGGTCCGCAGCAGGGCCCCCAGCAGCACAGCTCCCCCGAGGACGGCCCCAAGAATAATTTTTTTCCTCAACTTCCCCACCTCTCCTCTTTCCAAAGTGTATTATAGAACAATAAGCGGTGCTTGAGTTTTGATTGTCAGGGAGGTTCGGACTATGAAAAAGGCAGTATTTTTTTTCTGCGATGACTCCTCAGACCCGGTGGCAGGAAGGGTGCTTGGGGAGATCTTGGCTCTTGTGTCGCCGGAGGAGTCGGAGGTGGTTTTTGACAAAAAAGCCGTCCTTGTCTTCACCGACGGGGAGGGAAACCAGTTCAGCTTTGTCAGAACGGAAAAAGTGCTGAGTCACGACTATGGCAGGTATCTGCCTGCCATGAACCAGCATTTTGGCGATTGCGATATTGCAGGGATTGTGACCTGGCATGAGGGGACCAATGCCCCCGATGAGGTGCTGACGGTGCATACTACCGGCGATGTAAACTCCGGCATCTTCGGAGCTGCGGATCCCGTCTTAATGCGCAATATCCTTTTGGCCGTGGAGGAGGCCCGGCAGAAGGAAGGCCTTGAAGAGTACAGCACCGTAACGGAGGCCACTCACTGGTCGGGCATGATATACGGAGAGCAGGACCCCGGGCTGATTACCCGCTTCTCCGTACCCATGCTCGATATTGAGATAGGGAGCTCACCCCGCTGCTGGGCTGAGCCAAAAGCTGCCCGGGCCCTTGCGGCAGGGCTGCTCTCCGTCTTCCGGGACGACGGGTTAAATACGGTAAATCTTCTATGCGCCGGAGGGGTGCACTTCGACCCCAACTTTGCCGCCGCCGCTCTTGCCAGCTGGGATGGTAATGCTTTCGCCGTCTCCCATATTCTGCCCAATCAGTGGCTGGTGGAGGGGGTCTACGACGACGATACGGGCCCCGGGAGGCTGAAGGAGTGCGTTGCCTCCATCAGAGGAGGCATACGGTGCATCGCCTTCCACGATAAGCTCAGAGGCCCCTTCAAGGACCAATTCAGGGCCCTGGGCGAAGAGCTCGGAATTCCGGTGGTAAAACACCAGGCTCTCCGAGCTCCGGAGAAGATCAGGGGGCTATGATCTCCCCCCGGGAGTAGGCGTTATAGACGTTTTCGAACCAGTTTTCGTAATCAGTCGGTATGGGCCTGACCGCCTCCTCCTTTTAACCTGCGTAAATTTTTCTCCGCCGAAAAGGTGCGTCAAGGTTTCAGATATGTTAGACTTTAGTAAGAGTTAGACTTCTGGCGGTCAGAGTCAGAGGCGCCGGAAGATCTGGAAGCTGGAAGGGGGAGAAAATAGTGAGTGATAAAGAGGCTAAGTGTACTGTTTTTGTCAGCCAGTTTACCGACGGAGTCCTTGATCCCGCCAGGCCCATGCTGGGGCCGGTGAGAGACGGAGGGTTTATAGTGGCCAATACGGCCCCGGGCTGCTGGGGGCCCATGATAACGCCTGAGCTCAAGGGGGGCCACGAGGTGACTGTGCCGGTGGCGGTGGAAGGGGCCGAGCCCGGGGATGCCATCGCCATAAGAATTATGGATATTCAGGTAACATCGGAGGCAACGAGCTCAGGCTGCGATGCGGCGCCCGACCAGAGCCGCTTCAGGGGAGACCCCTTTGTTGCCGGCCAGTGTCCCTCCTGCGGGGCCTACCGGCCTAAAACTGTCACAGAGGGCATCGGCCAGGGAGCAGTCAGGTGCGCAGAGTGCGGCGCAGAGATTTCCCCCTTCATAATGACCAACGGGTACACCATCGTCTTTGATCACGAGAGGGGAGTTGCCGTAACCCTTGATAAGGAGGCAGCGGAAAGGGTAGCCCGGGACGGAGAGCGCTACTCCGCAAAGCCGGACAACTCCGTTCAAAATCCCATTCTGGTCTTTGCCCCCTCGGATCTTCAGGGAGTGGGCACCAGGATGAGGCCTTTTATGGGGCAGCTTGGCACCACTCCTTCCCTGCCCTTCCCGGACTCTCACAACGCAGGGGATTTCGGCGCTTTTCTTGTAGGCGCTCCCCACGAGCTTGCCAAGACTGAAGAGGAGCTTGCCCACAGGACTGATGGTCATCTGGACGTTA
>JBMNVK010000025.1:0-22293 GCA_050946755.1 Aminivibrio sp.
AATCGCACCTCTCTGGTGAAGGTCTGTGTCTTGAACAACACTACCTTAACACTGTTCTATGAACAGTCCAGAGAGGTTTACTGTTTTCTAACCTGCGGATTTAGGCAAGCTGTTCCCTCTTGACAAGGGGGGAATATTTTCCTACAATCTCTCAATATATTTGAAAAGGCGATGAACCGGCATGCCCGTTTTTAAAAATCCGGCGACAGAGAGTGGCGTTCAGCGGCTGAAAGGCGCCTCCGTCGGGGAAAAAGGGCGTAAAGGCCGGGGAGCCGGAATGGAAAGGCGGGTCCTTAAAGGCGCCGCCGGAGTACATTCCCGGGGTGGACCTCCGTCACAGGGTCCGAGAGGGGCGCTGAAACAGGGCGCCCAATCAGGGTGGTACCGCGAGTCACGGCTCGTCCCTTTGGGGACGGGCCTTTTTTTATTTTCGTCCATAATTCAGGAGGTGCAGGAGATGTTCAGAGGAACGGGTACGGCAGTGATAACCCCCTTCAGCGGGGGCGGCGTGGACTACGAGAGCTTCGGCCGATTTTTGAACTGGCAGATTGAGAGCGGAGTGGAGTTTCTGGTGGTGCTGGGCACTACGGGGGAGAGCCCCACGGTGACGGGGGAGGAGCGGGAGGAGATTATAAAGTTCGCCCTTGAGACCGTCTCGGGAAGGGTCCCGGTGGTAGTGGGCACGGCCACCAACGATACGGCGAGCACCGTGGTCCTGTGCCGGCAGGCGGAGGAGCTGGGGGCGGACGGCCTTCTGGTGGTGACCCCCTACTACAACAGGCCCACCCAGGAGGGGCTCTATCAGCACTACAAGGCGGTGTCGGACGCCGTTAACGTTCCGGTGATCATCTACAACGTACCCGGCAGGACGGGGTGCAACCTTCTGCCCGAAACGGCGGCCCGGCTGAGCGCCCTGCCCCATATGGCGGGCATAAAGGAGGCGGCGGGGGATATGTTCCAGGTGGACATGCTGGTGAAGCTGATAAAGAAGGACTGCCCCGATTTCGTGATACTTTCCGGCAACGACGACCAGGCCTTCCACCTTGTAAACTCGGGAGGAGACGGGGTCATCTCCGTGCTTTCGAACATGATGCCGAAGGAGACGTCGGACATGGTGAGGCTGGCCCTGGCGGGAGATACAGGGGGGGCGAGGGCGCTCCATCAGCGGATGCTGCCCCTGATGAAGAACCTCTTTGTGGAGGCCAACCCCATTCCGGTGAAGTACTGTGTCAATCGCCTCGGCTACTGTGAGAACGAGCTGCGCCTTCCCCTGGTGCCGGCGTCGGAGAGCTGCGCCGCCCTTATGGAGGAGACCATGAAAGAGTGCGGGGTGAGCCTGTGAAGTACGGCCTCGCGGGGACTTCAGGGAGGATGGGCGGGGAGATAAAGAAGGCCTTTGCCGCCCACGACCTGTGCTACACCCTGAACAGCGGCGGTGAGGAGATGAAGGGCAGGCCCGATGTGCTGGTGGACTTTACCCTTCCCGGGGCCTTCGACCAGGTGATGGCGGCGGCGGAGCGGTTCGGCTGCCCCCTGGTTACGGGGGTGACGGGCTACGACGAGGAGCATCTGGAGAGGCTGAGGGCCCTGGGCGGGACTGTTGCAGTGGTGCAGAGCTACAATTTTGCCGAGGGGATAACACTGTTGAAGATGATTTTGCGGGATTTCGGATCCCTCTTTGACGATTGGGACGCGGAGATTGAGGAGACTCACCATAACAAAAAGAAGGATATACCCTCCGGGACGGCGGTCCTTCTCCGGGAAGCCCTGGGAAGGGACTGCCCGTCCCACTCTCTGCGCATCGGCGGAGTGCCCGGGGATCATTCGGTGGTCTTCGGGAACGAGGGAGAAGTGATCACCCTGAGCCACAGGGCCCTGTCGAGGGGCGTTTTCGCCCTCGGGGCTCTCAAGGCCGCCGAATTTGCAGCCGGGGCAGCCCCCGGATTTTATTCCTTTGAGGAGGTTCTTGAATGCGGACGGAAGATGTAATAAGACTTATAAAGGAATCAAAAAAGAAGACCCCCTGCACTGCCTGGGTGTCGGGGGATCTGGAGGGCTTTGCTCCCGAGGGGGTCGTCTTTGTGGGCGGGAAGGATTTCGGAATCCTGACGGGGGACCGGGCCGAGATCGAGAGGATAGTATCGGAGAACTCCTCCATAATAAAGGCCTTCCACATGGAGATTTCCGCCCGCAACTCCGCCATCCCCCTGGCGGACCTGACGAAATACGACGCCCGAATAGAGCCGGGGGCGGTAATCCGGGATATGGTGGATGTGAGGCCCGGAGTGGTGGTCATGATGGGGGCCGTGATAAATATCGGCGCCGTGATAGGGGAGCGGACCATGATCGACATGAACGCCGTGGTGGGAGGCCGGGCCCAGATTGGCGCCGACTGCCACATAGGGGCGGGAGCGGTGGTGGCGGGGGTAATTGAGCCCCCCAGCGCCGCGCCGGTGGTGATAGAGGACAAGGTCCTGGTGGGGGCGAACGCAGTTATCCTGGAAGGGGTAAGGATAGGCACGGGTTCTGTGGTTGCCGCAGGAGCGGTGGTGACGGCGGATGTGCCTCCCCGCACGGTGGTGGCAGGCTCGCCGGCCCGGGTCATCAAGGCCGTGGACGAAAAGACGGAATCGAAGACGGAGATCGTGCAGGATCTCCGCAATCTGGACTAGAAGGCGGAGGAGAGGACCGGAAGTGATTGTTCAGAAGTACGGGGGCTCATCAGTGGCCACTGCAGGAAAGATTCGTTCTGTTGCGGAAAAGATAGCAGGCCGGGTGAGGGGGGGCGAAAAGGTGGTGGCGGTGGTATCCGCCATGGGAAAGACCACCAACTCCCTCATCGCCCTGGCGGAGGAGGTGTCCCCGGAGCCTACGCCGAGGGAGCTGGACATGCTGCTCTCCACCGGGGAGCAGGTGACGTCGGCGCTGCTTGCCATGGCCCTCTGCGATATGGGAATACCGGCCCTCTCCTACAACGCCTTTCAGCTGGGCCTGACCGCCACAGGCAGCTTCAACAACGCCCGGATCACCGATCTGGACATAAGGAGGCTTATGAGCCAGCTCAACCGCAGGAGCGTGCTGGTAGTGACGGGCTTTCAGGGCATTACCCCCGACGGGGACGTAGCCACCCTGGGAAGAGGGGGGTCCGACACGTCGGCGGTGGCCATTGCCGCCAAGTGCGGGTGCCCCTGCGAGATATACAGCGACGTGCCCGGGGTGTTCACCTGTGACCCCAACAAATTCAGGGGCGCCCGGAAGCTGGAGTACATAACCTACGACGAGATGCTTGAGATGGCCTCCCTGGGGGCGGGGGTGCTCCACTCCCGGGCGGTGGAGATTGCAAAAAAATACTCGGTGGACCTCTATTGCGGCGCCACCTTCTGTGATGAAAGGGGGACTTCCGTGGTGCATTCCCTTCCGGAGTGGATGGAACAGCCCGTCGTGTCGGGCATTACCAGCGACAATAACCAGATGAGGGTAAATATCTACAGGCTGCCCCGGTCCATGGAGGCGGTGAGCGCCCTCTTCAGAGGCCTGGCGGAGGAGGATATCAATGTGGACATGATCTCCACCGTCAACGAAAACGGCTGCGCCCACCTTACCTTTACGGTGGTGGACGCCTGGGAGAAGGCGGTGCTCAGAACCATCAGGGAGAATCTTGCCCCCTGGCAGGGATGGTCCGTATCGGAGGACCGGAACGTGGTAAAGGTATCGGCCGTGGGAGTGGGAATGAAGTCCGCCCCCGGCGTGGCGGCCAGGTTCTTCGCCGCCCTGTGCCGCAGGGGGATCCAGATGCTGGGCACTACCACGTCGGAGATAAAGATCTCGGCCCTTGTCGCCAGGGAGGACGGAGACGAGGCTCTCCGGGCTCTGGTGGACGAGTTCGGTCTCACAGAATGAGCAGGCTGCTGTCGCCCGTATACTCCCCCTGGCCCCTGTCGGTGGACCGGGCGGAGGGTATGAAAATATACACCGACAGAGGGGTGTTCCTGGACGGATTCTCCGGAATAGGAGTGCTGCCCCTGGGCCACGGCCACCCGGCAGTGCTGCAGGCCATAGGGGAGAAGGCCGCCAGATACGCCCACCTCTCCAATTTCTTCCAGGACCCGGACGGCCTCTCGGTGGCCGGGACCCTGACGGCCATGACGGGGAGGGCCGGGGAGGTCTATTTTTCAAACTCCGGCGCCGAGGCCAATGAGGCGGCCCTGAAGGCCATAAAAAAGCACAGGAAAGGGGCTATCGTCTCCTTCGAGGGGAACTTCCACGGGAGGACCCTGGGGGCCCTGTCCGTCACCTGGGGGCCCGCCATGAGGGCGCCCTTCGAGCCCCTGCTTCCGGGGTGCGTATTTCTGCCCCCCAGCGGTGAGGCCCTGATGGACTTCGCCCGGGGCAACGATGTGGCCGCCGTGTTTCTTGAGTGCGTCCAGGGGAACAGCGGCGTTCACCCCATGGCGGACGGCCTGGCGGAGGCAGTGAAGGATCTGCGCCGGGAGAGGGGCGTTCTTGTAGTGGCCGACGAGATCCAGGGGGGCCTGGGGAGGACGGGCAGGAACTTCTCCTACATGCACTGGGGCCTTGAGCCCGACATAGTCACCGTGGGCAAGGGAGTGGGCGGCGGTCTGCCCCTGGGAGCGGCCCTGTTCTGCGGCTGGTCCCCCTTCGGCAGCGGCGACCATGGCTCCACCTTCGCCCCCAACCCCCTTTCCCTGGCGGCGGGGAAGGCCACCCTGTCCTTTATTACGCCGGAATTTGTTGAAGACATAGCCCGCAAGGGGGAACGGTTCATGAAGGCCCTGGCCGGGCTGTCCTGGGCGGAAGGCGTCCGGGGCAGGGGGCTCATGATCGGCGTCGGGGCCAAAGACGCTGCAGCAGTGCAAAAGAAGGCCTTCGACCGGGGAGTTCTGCTGAACGTAGCGGGAGGAGCGGTACGGTTTCTGCCCTCCCTGAACGCCACCGACGCCGAGCTTGCCGAGCTGGCGGAGAGGCTCGACTTTTAGAAAAGAAGAGCCTCCTCAGAGGCGTGAACCCTGAAGGAGCCGCAGTCGAGAAATCCTGCTCCCCGGTACAGGGGGGCTCCCATCATGGAGGCCTGGAGGGCAACGGCCCAGCAGCCTGTCCGCCGGGCCTCGTCGAGGGTGAAGTCCAGCAGGGTGGCGCCCAGACTGCGCCGCCTGAAGGCGGGTACGACGGAAAAATAGAACAGCCCCGCCGTATCGCCGGGCAGTATGAGCATGGCGGTGGCGGCGGCGACCCTTTCTATGCGGAGGGTTATCAGCCTGAATTTGTCCCCGGAGGGCCCTGTTGCCATGGCCCGGGCGAAGTCCCTGAAGGGCGGCCCGTGTTCGGCGCCCGTGCCGAAGCCGTCCATGGAGGCGGCGGCCCATTCATCGGCCTCGGAGGCCGTTTCGCAGACAAGGAATTCCCCCCCGGAGGGGACGGCCCCATCCCTCTCCCCGTCCCCAAGGGGCAGGAGCATGGCGGGAGGCGAACAGAGAAGGGGCAGACCTTCCCTCACCACCTCCGAGCTCTCTCCTGCCGCATCCGGGCCGGGGGGCGTCCACCAGGAAAAGGGCGATCTCTCATATGCGAAGAAATTCCGGGCCTTTGAAATCATGGTTTTTATGTCCCCGGAGCCGGTACGCAGAGCGTAGTTCTGGTCTGCAATGAGAGCGCCGGTGAATACGGCCAGCACCCCGCCGTCCTCATGGGCTCTGCAGGGGGCAAGACCTCCCCAAAGTCGCAGGGCGGACTCAAATACCGAGACCGCGGCGGCAGTTCTCTTTTCGCTATTACACTCCATAATTCTCCTCCGTAAAAATCTTTTTGTGAGATAATTATACGATAGACGGGAAAACCGGCAAACCACAGGATCCGACCGGGTCGAAGGGAGTGCGCCGGTTTTAAATTAATTTAAAGCGAGGAGGCAAATTCTATGCAGTATCGCTCCATGCCCCAAACAGGGGACAGAATATCCGTTCTAGGCTACGGCTGCATGCGTCTTCCCCTTGACGATGAAGGCAGAATAGACGAAGAGAGGGCTCAAAATCTGGTGAGGACCTCCATCGACAGGGGAGTAAACTATATCGACACGGCCTACACCTACCATATGGAGGAGAGTGAACCCTTCGTGGGAAGGGCTTTGGCGGACGGCTACCGGGAGAAGGTCTTTCTGGCGACGAAGCTGCCCTCCTGGCTGGTGGAGACCCCCTCTGACATGGACCGCTTTCTGGATGAGCAGCTCGCCCGGCTGCAGACGGACGTGATCGACTACTATCTTGTCCACTCCCTGAACTACGACCGGTGGGAGAATATGAAGAAGCACGATGTGGCCGCCTTTCTCGACAGGGCTCTGGCCGACGGGCGGATCCGGCGGGCGGGCTTTTCCTTTCACGACCGGCTCTCCCTGTTTAAAGAGATTGTCGACTTCTACCCCTGGCACTTCTGCCAGATTCAGTATAACTATGTGGATACGGAGTATCAGGCGGGGACGGAGGGGTTGAGGTATGCGTCGGAAAAGGGCATGGGGGTAGTGATCATGGAGCCCCTGCGGGGCGGCAATCTGGCCCGCAAGATCCCTGAGGCCATCAGCTCCATATGGGTCGAGTCGCCCAAGAAGCTCTCCCCGGCGGGATGGGCCCTCCGGTGGCTGTGGAACCAGCCGGAGGTATCGGTAGTCCTCAGCGGCATGACCACCGAGGGGGATCTTGAGGATAACCTGGCCTCGGCGGAGGAGGGCGTTGTCGGCAGCATGACGAAGGAGGAGCTGGACCTGGTGGCCAGGGTGAAGGAGGAGTACAGGGAGAGGATGAAGATACTCTGCACCAGCTGCCAGTACTGCATGCCCTGCCCTCACGGGGTGAATATCCCCGAATGCTTCAACCGCTACAATATGGCCTTTATGTTCGATAATCTGGAGCAGGCCAGGGCCACCTACCCGGTGTTTCTGAAGCCGGGGGCCAGGGCGAGCGACTGTGTGAAGTGCGGCGAGTGTGAGGACAAATGTCCCCAGAACCTGGAGATAAGAGATCTTTTGGAGGACGTGGCGGCCCTGCTGGAGGCGGAAGATTAGCGGGGCTGATTTTGCATGAGCAGCTACCGGTTTTTGACAGGCCATAGCGGCTTCCGGATCCGCCTGATTATGCAGGGCCTTGCGGTAGGGCTGGCTGCGGGAGGAGCGTCCATCGGATACAGGGCGCTCATAGCGGCAGCAGAGAGCTTTGCCCGGTCCGCCCTTGCCGGAGGCTTTGCCCTTCCTCTGCCCGTACTGCTTGCGGCATGGACGGCAGGGGCCTTCATCCTGGCAAGGATAATGGAGTGGGAGCCCATGGCCCTGGGCAGCGGCATCCCCCAGGTGGAGGGAGAGCTTCTGGGAAAGATGTCCATGAACTGGTGGAGGGTGCTGGCCGCCCGGTTTGCCGGGGGCGGGCTGGCAGTGGCCCTGGGCATGTCTTTGGGCAGGGGGGCTCCTTCGATCCAGGTGGGAGCCGCCGCCGGCAAGGGGGTGGCGGCAGGGCTGGGAGAGGGAAGGGCCCGGGAGGGGCTGTCCCTGTCCGGCGGCGCTGCTGCCGGGTTCTCCGCCGCCTTCAACGCCCCTCTGGCGGGGGGCATCTTCGTCCTGGAAGAGGTCCATAAGAGCTTTTCGCCCCCGCTCCTTCTGTCGGCCATGATGGCCTCTCTGGGGGCGGATTTTCTGTCCAGACACTTTTTCGGCCTGGGGCCGGTCTTCTCCGTTCCTATTGTCTCTCCTCTCCCCCTTGCCCGGTACGGCCATCTGCTTCTGCTGGGGGTTCTCTGCGGCGGCGGAGGAGCACTGTTCTGTCGTCTCATCCTCCTCTGCCAGTCCCTCTTCGGCAGGGTTTTCAGCAGGGCGGGGACCAGGATGCTGGTCCCTGCTCTGGCGGCCTTATGCATGGGCCCTTTCATGCCGGAAATTCTGGGGGGAGGCCAGAAGCTTGTGGAGCTTCTGGCAGGAGGAGAGCTGGGCCTGCACCCCCTTGTTATGATTTTTGCGGGAAAGCTGCTTTTTACCTCACTGTGCCTGGGCTCGGGAGCTCCGGGCGGCATTTTTCTTCCCATGCTGGCCCTGGGGGCCGCCCTTGGAGCCATTTACGGGACCGGTGCAGCCATGATTTTTGGGGTGGATGGCGCCTTCACCGGAAATTTTCTCGTCCTGGGGATGGCGGGGTTCTGCGCCGGAGTAGTGAGGGCGCCCATTACGGCGATCGTCCTTATAACGGAGATGACGGGCTCTTTCTACCACCTGCTATCCGTCTCCATGGTGGCCATCACCGCCGAGGCAACGGCAGGCCTTCTGGGGAGCCGTCCTGTGTACTACTCGCTGCTGCTGAGGATGCTCCGCAAGGAGAGGAAGAAGGATCAGGGGGACAAGGTGCTTCTGGAGGTGGTGGTATCCCCCGGATCTCCCCTTGACGGGGCGCTGCTTAGGGATGTTCCCGTTCCGGAGGGGTGTCTTTTTATCAGCATTGAGAGGGCAGGGGAGGAGGTTCTTCCCCGGGGCGGCACCCGGCTGGAGCCGGGAGACCGGATCACGGCCATAGCGGAGGGACGGCGGAGCCTGGTCATCCGGGAGAGGCTTCAGAGGCTGGGGGACGGCCGGGGCTAGTCGTGAGTCGCGGGAGCGAAGATCTGGAGGAATACCTTGTGGGTGTTTCTTGGCAGTATGCGGTAGCCCTTTTTCTCCTTGGTAAGCCACAGGTGATAGTCCTTGTTGAAGGACGTGCCGAGCTCGAGAATTGACTTTTTTCTGTTCTCCCTGATGAGCTCATACCCGTTTTTTATTATCCTGTCCTCGTCGCTGTCCCACCGGAAGGTGCCCAGGGCGTAAGCGGCCGCCCGGTCGGGGAGGTTGTTTATCGGAAAGGCGGGCAGAAGCAGGGTGTGGTCGCTCCAGTCGTAGGTGCCGAAGCCCTGACCGGGCACCAGGATGACCCTGGGAATGCCGTACATCCGAACCCTTGCCACAACGAGCATGTCCGGATCCAGGGATGCCATCTCCTCCACAATGGCGGCGGCTTCATCCAGGGAGAGGGGGGGCTGCTCCGTCATGCATAGCTGGGAGGGATCTCTCCTCGCCGATTTGGCGGTGAAGGAAATGTACTCCTTTTTTGAGAAGAGAAGGGTCCTGAGCCTCCTTCGCCGGACTGCGGGAGGAATGCCCTCCTGCTCTTCTGCCACCTTTTTTATCCGCCTCTCCCATTTGGGGATCTCCAGGTCGGCAAAGATCATGCTACGGGCAAGGCTCTTGGCGGACTCGATGAGGCCGAGCAGCTTTGCCGCCTCCTGTTCATCAAGCCTTTTTGTCTCCTCTTCCTCCCCGTTTTCTTCGTCTCCGGCCTTCAGCAGGACCGCAATCCGCTTTTCCGCTTCGGTGAAGGCCCGGTGTCTTACCGCCATCTCCTGCCGCTCTTTTTCAGGGGCCTCCCTGTATTTGCGGGTCCTCATGGCAGTCTCGGTGTAGGGCTTTATGTTGTCGCACAGATCGGACAGGAGGCTCTCTGCCTCAAAGGGCAGGGCTCCCTGGCTTGTCAGGGCCACGGGCATGATTATTTTTATCCTTCCCGTAAGCGCGTCCAGCTGCCGGTCCATCTCCGTGACCTTGCCCTCCAGGGAAAAGCCGCTCAGGGGCGGGGTCACGGGCTTTTCCATTATCATGGCGTATTCCTCGGCTATAAAGTCTGAAAAATGATAGTACTGGAAGAGGCCGGGGCTTATCCTGGGGTTAAGAATATCCTTTATTTCGGAGGAGGCAGGGGTGAGGTCTTCATCCACATAACCGAAGTCGATGAAGAGGCGCTCCTTGCGGTCGAACCGAAGCTCTTCCGGGGAGCCCTCCGCCTGGGCGTCCACAAGGGCGGTAAGTACGTCCCAGTACTGGGCGGACAGGCTCTGCCAGTAAGTTCTGGCGGCGATCCTGTCCTCGGTGTTGGAGGAATCCTTTACGGCCAGAAAACTCTCCGCCTCGGCGGAAAATTTTTCAGCGGCCTCCCTGAGGGGCTGATTGTCCATCCATCGTCCAAATGAAAGTCTGGTCATTCTGCCTATCATCTCCGTTGTCTGCAACGTCTTTTGTATTTTTTGTATGATACCATAATCAGCGAATCTCCAACACTTCCGGCCCTTAAGACCGCCGGCAAAACCACGATCAGGAAAGAGGAGGCGCAAGTCATGAATCATCCTGTAAGAAGAAAGGACAGGGAGATCACCGATCCCCTCGAAATGGACGATATTCTGGGAAGGGCCGTATTCGGCACCCTTGCCATGGGCGGCGAGGAGGGGCCCTATGCCGTCCCCATGAATTTTGTTCATAAATCAGGAAAGATCTACTTTCACTGCGCAAAGGAAGGCAGAAAACTTGATATTCTGCAGAGCAATCCCCGGGCCTGTTTCTCCGTGGTGATAGATCTGGGCTACGCCAAATCCGACCGCGCCTGCGGCTGGGGCATGTTTTATGAGAGCGTAACCCTGTGGGGGCCCGTCTCTTTCGTGGATTCGCCGGAGGAGAAGGGAGAGATTCTGGCCGGCTTTATAGAGAAGAGCTCCGGTGAAAAATTCACGGGAACCTTCTCACCGGACGATCTCAAAGGGGTTACGGTCTTCTGCCTTGATGCGGAGAGCCGCACAGGAAAGGCCAGGCGTCCTTAGCAGGGGACGCCCGGCTGCTTGTTAGGCTATAGAGCTAGGCGATGGTGACCCTGTCCTCCATGTAGACGTCCTGTACCGCATGGATGATCTCCACGCCCTCGCTCATGGGGCGCTGGAAGGCCTTTCTGCCCATGATAAGGCCCATGCCGCCCGCCCTCTTGTTTATGACCGCCGTCTTGACGGCGTCGGCCAGGTCGTTTCCTCCCGAGGCGCCTCCCGAGTTGATCAGGCCCGCCCTGCCCATGTAGCAGTTTGCCACCTGGTAGCGGGTGAGGTCTATGGGATGGTCGCTTGAAAGCCGGTCGTAGACCCCGGCGGCGGTCTTTCCGAAGTTAAGGGCAGTATAGCCGCCGTTGTTCTCAGGCATCTTCTGCTTGATGATGTCGGCGCCGATGGTGACCCCCAGGTGGTTTGCCTGCCCTGTGAGGTCGGCGGCCGCGTGATAGTCCTTTTCCGCCGTCTTGAAGGCGCTGTTCCTCAGGTAGCACCAGAGGATGGTGGCCATGCCCAGGCTGTGGGCCATGTCGAAGGCGGCGCTTATCTCCTGGATCTGCCTGGTGGACTGTTCGCTGCCGAAGTAGATGGTGGCTCCTACCGCCACCGCTCCCATATCCCTGGCCTGGTCCACGGACGCAAAGAGGATCTGGTCGTACTTGTTGGGGTAGGTTAGGAGCTCGTTGTGGTTGATCTTCATCACAAAGGGTATCTTGTGGGCGTACTTCCTGGCCACCATGGACAGAACTCCCAGGGTGCTGGCCACGCCGTTGCAGCCGGCTTCGATTGCCAGCTTTACGATGTTTTCCGGGTCGAAGTAGATGGGGTTGGGGGCAAAGCTGGCCCCGGCAGAGTGCTCGATGCCCTGGTCCACAGGCAGGATGGAGAGGTAGCCCGTCCCGGCGAGGCGTCCGGCCCCGAAGAGGGCCTGCATGCTGCGGAGCACGGGTACGGGCCTGTCGGACAGGGCGGTTACTCTGTCCACAAAATCGGGTCCCGGAAGGGTGAGCATATCAGAGCCTATGGTTTCGCACTTGTGGGCGAGCAGGTTTTCCGCCTCGGAACCAAGCAGCTGTTCGATACGTTCAAAGGTATTCATTGATCTGCCTCCTTCTCAACAGGTGGTGATAAGTGTACAATCAGTCAGGGTCTTTGTCTCCCTGGGGACAATTGTACCCGAGAAAGAGTCTAAAGAAAACAATACGCAGGTAAAGACAGCAGAGGAAGTAAAATAAACGGAGGTGCGAGGAGTGAAAGTTGAAAAAGGAAAGACAGTAATCGGCTTTGCGGGCCTCGGCGTAATGGGACAGAGCATGGCAGGCCATATAATGGACGCAGGCTACGATGTCCTCGTCTATAACCGGACCAAGGAAAAGGCCGGCGGACTCATGGACCGGGGGGCGGGATGGAGGGACGATCCCTTTGCCCTCGCAGCGGACAGCGACGTGGTGATCACCATGGTGGGCTATCCCGCCGATGTGGAGCAGGTGTATTTCGGCGACCGGGGACTTCTCGAGGGAGCCCGGCCGGGAACAGTGCTTATCGATATGACCACCTCAAGCCCGGACCTGGCCATAAGGATAGCGGAGGAAGGGAAAAAGAAGGGCCTCTCCGTCCTGGATGCCCCCGTCTCAGGGGGAGACAGGGGGGCAAGGGAGGCCACCCTGGCCATAATGGTGGGGGGAGAGAAGGAAGTTTTTGACAGCATGATGCCCCTGTTTAATATCATGGGCAAGGGAATTGTGCTGCAGGGCGGCCCCGGAAGCGGCCAGCACACGAAGATGTCAAACCAGATAGCCATAGCGTCGGGAATGATGGGAGTCTGCGAGGCGGTAGTCTACGCCAAAAAGGCGGGGCTGGATCCGGACAGGGTGCTGTCAAGCATCTCCGCCGGCGCTGCAGGAAGCTGGTCTCTGTCAAATCTGGCCCCCAGGATGCTTAAGGGAGACTTCGCTCCGGGCTTTTTTGTAAAGCACCTGATCAAGGATATGAAGATAGCCGTGGAGGAGGCAAAGCGCATGAAGATGGAGGTCCCGGGGCTCGAAAAGACGCTTGAGCTCTACGAGGAGCTTGCCTCCATGGGATTTGAGGACAACGGAACCCAGGCCCTGTACAAGCTCTACGATAAATAACCTGCACATCAGGCCCTTCGCCATTGACGGAAAACTATTTCTATTTATAATAGATGTTACGTAGTTTTCCGAGAGTAAGGAGGGAGCATCAATGCGGCCTGTAGAGCAGATAGCGGCCGATCTGCGGGAAAAGGGACTCAAGCTTACCCCTCAGAGGCGGCTGATTATTGAGATATTGTCCAGGGACAGGAGCCATCCCACGGTGGATGAGATATACCAGCAGGTTCTGGTCACCATGCCCGAGGTATCAAGGACCACCGTCTACAATACGATACGGGAGATGACGGCTCTGGGAGAGATTGTAGAGGTGCAGGATTTCGGGGACGGCGGGGCCAGGTACGATACCTGCGCAGAGCCTCATCACCACTTCTTTTGTCAGGTCTGCCGATCCCTTTTCGACCTGAAGGCGGATCTGAACCTGCCGGAGAAGTACCCCGAACCGCTGGAGGGAGCCAGGATCACAAGGCAGCAGCTGACCGTCTACGGGGTATGCCCCCGGTGCGTAAAAAAAGAAAATTAACGGAGCGCCAATAAAAATGCCGGGGCCTCATCAGGGCTCCCGGTATTTTTTATTTAGCTGTTCTATCGGGGCATAAGCCCTCTGGCTTTCTCTTCTCCAAGCTTGAATCTGGAGGTATCCCTTTTATTAAGGTGGGGCGCAGGCGGATTACGGCCGCTTTTTGGTCGCCGGGGATCCCTTACGCTCCCGTCAGGGCGGAACATGAATCATCCTGTCTGGCAGGCCTTAACTTACCTCGTTTATTTTACACTAAACTTCCTGACAGGGGGCAGCTTTTCCAGGCCTTTGTCCTCCAGCAGCTCCCTGTTTTTGATCAGAAGAGAGGCCAGAGAGGGATCAAACTGCCTGCCTGACTGCATTTCAATCTCCCGCAGGGCCTCCTCCCGGGGCATGGCCGTCCGGTAAGGGGTTCCCCTGGTCATGATGTCGAAGGCGTCCGCAAGGGCGATGATGCGGGAAAAGAGAGGAATTGCGTCCCCGGAAAGGCTGTAGGGGTACCCCGATCCGTCCCACCACTCGTGATGGGAGAGGATGGCATCTGCTACGGAGGCAGAGTCGGCGGTGGCTGTGAGGGCGACATTGTAGCCTGTCTCGGGGTGGCGCTTTATCTCCTCCCACTCCTCGGGAGTGAGGGGGCCGGCTCTGGAGAGAATCTTGGGGGATATGGATATCTTGCCTATGTCGTGGAGGTAGGCTGCCAGGTCGAGGTACTCCAGGTCTTTTTCGTCAAGACCTGCGAGCCTGCCCAGGAGACGGCTGTTCTGTCTTACCCGGAGCAGATGCCTGGAGCTCTCGGGAGTGGTCTCGTCCAGCCGGGTCAGGATGCTGTTGAGGATGTTGATGCGGATTTTGAGGCTTTCAGCAGAGGTTTTTTTCAGCATGTCCTCCTCGGCCTCCGACACCACGTTTAAGATATCCTGCCATCGGTTGAGCTTGGCGCTGTAGCCTGTGGAGATGCTGGGAGGGACGGGAAGGTCCTTTATTCTCATCTCCCTGAAAGTGTCCTCTATTCTCTCCGCAATCGCTGCGGCATGGACCTCT
The DNA here is from genome assembly GCA_050946755.1 of Aminivibrio sp. Classification (GTDB taxonomy): domain Bacteria; phylum Synergistota; class Synergistia; order Synergistales; family Aminobacteriaceae; genus Aminivibrio. Next base: position 14,350 of record JBMNVK010000025.1, read on the forward strand.
TTCGTCCGGGGAAGGAGGATGGTGAACTCGCTCTCCTCTCTGCGGAAAATCAGGTCGCAGCTTCTGCACATTTTTCTGAGAACCCGGGCCGCTGCTCTGAGAAGGGCGTCCCCCACCTGGAGTCCGAAGGCGTCGTTTGCGATCCTGATGCCGTTAAGGTCCCCCACTATGATGCTCAGAGGCAGATGGCGGTCCTGATCGAGTCGTCTGAGCTCTTCTTCAAAGATGGAGCTGCTGAGGAGGCCGGTGATGGGGTCTTTTGTTTCAGTAACGGCGGGGGCTGCTTCCAGGTTTTCTGCAGATGCTATGTCCTTTGCTATGGTGAGCACGGCGGGCTTCGGCCCGCAGGTGAGAAGGCTGGAGGAGAGAAGGGCCCTGAAGGAGGCGCCCCCGCCCCTCCGGACTACTCCCTCCGCTATGAAAGAACGGCCCGGTTCAAGGGTCTTCCAGGCGTTTTTCAGGATCAGGGCCGGGGGAGATGCCAGAAAATAGGCCATGTCAGGCGACGGTACTCCCGGCTTGTCCTCTTCCAGCTCAAGTCCTCTGGCCGCGCTCGCATTGGCGTGCAGGATCACCCCTGTCTGGGTGTGGATGAGGACGTAGTCGGAGATTTCTTTCATCAGGAGGCTGAGAACCTCCTCTTTATCAAATAGGGCCTCGGCCCTGTCTTCAGGAGTCACTGCGCAATCCCTCCTTGATTCTTGCACTGGATGTTGACAGAGACGATTATACTCCATCTGCTCCAAAGTGAAAGCAAGCCCTTTTCTATGAAGAGGTTTATTGTTATAGTGTTATAGCGTTCATCGAACTTTCCATCCTTTTCCAGGAGGTTTTCCTATGAGAATCGTAGGGTTTTGCAATTTGAAAGGCGGCGTAGGCAAGACCACTGCATGCCAGAACCTGGCCGTAGGCCTGGCCAGGAGGGGGCTGAAGGTAGCGGCCTTGGATCTGGACCCCCAGAGCAATCTGACCACGGCCTTCGGCATAGCAGTCGGGGAAGAAGAGCCCTACGTCTATGACTTTTTGATGGGGGACGCATCCTTCAGCGGGGTCATGAGGTCCCGGGAGGGAGTGGACGTGGCGCCCAGCAGCCTCGATCTGGCCATGGCGGAGATGCAGCTTGAAAGCCAGCCCGGCAGGGATACTCTGCTTAAGGATGCCCTGGATTGCGGGGATCTTGCCGGCTACGACTGCGTGCTGTGCGACAGCCCTCCCCAGCTGGGCATTTTTACCAGAAACGTACTGGCAGCGGCCAAGGAGGTAATTGTGCCCCTGGACAGCGAGTTTTTCAGCCTGGCGGGTCTTCGTCTTCTTACCCAGACGGTGGATCTGTTCCGCAAGAGGCTTAACAGAGAGCTGACCATTAGCGGGGTGCTTCTCACAAGGCATAACCCTAAGATTATAATGAACAGGGAAGTGGAAAAAGAAGTGCGCAGCCACTTCGGCGACCGTCTCTTCACCCGGTATATCCGCAGGAACATAAGCCTGGTGGAGGCGGGCGGAGCAGGACTGTCCATTTTCGGCTACGATCCCAACAGCAACGGAGCCATGGACTATTCGGCGGCTGCTGATGAGCTGCTTGAAAGGTGGAATGATAATGGCTAAGAAGAGGCCCAGCCTCAGGAACTTCCTGGCCACAGGAGAGGTCATCACGGAGGAGGAGCCTGCGGCAGCGGCGGAGGAAAGCCAGAAGGAAGAGGCAGCAGAAAAAACACCCGCCGGAAGGGCCGCAAAAAAATCTTCCGTAACTAAAAAAACTGGCAAGAAGAAGACAAAAAGACCAGCAGCCAAAGCCAAAGAAGAGCCTGCCGGAGGGGAAAGAGCCTCCGCTGAAAAGAAAGCTCCGGGGCTGACTCCGGAGGGGGCGGAGCTGGTCGGGATGCTTGCGCCGGAGGATCGGGCCATGTGGGAGAAGCTCTTCGGGACGGCGGAGACGGAATTTCTTCCCCTGGACCTGGTGGAGCGGAGGGAGGACTTCCGCACCATGCCCAGAGACCGGTTCACCCTCTTCAGGCTTGAAGAGGCGGGAGAGCCCCTGTCCCACGTGCGTACAAGCGTCCAGATACGGGAGCCCCTGGTCTGCCTCATCAAGTGGGATGAGACGGGCAGGATCTCCGTATTCAGATAAAGCGGCCCAGGATGCTTTTTTTTGAGACCTTTCTCTGTGCCGCGTCCCTCTCCATGGATGCCCTGGCAGCCTCCCTGTGCATTGGAGCCTGTCTCGGCTCCGGGACGGGCGGCGGCGCCGCTTTCAGGGTGGCGGGGGCCTGCGGAGGCTTTCAGTTTGCCATGCCCCTGACGGGGTGGCTGCTGGGGCGCAGCTTTTTAACCCATATCTCAGGCTACGGCCACTGGGTGGCCTTCGGACTGCTGATCTTCGTGGGGGGAAACATGATTCGGAACTACTTCAGCCCCCATGACCATAAGTGTGACTCCGGAGATCCGTCCTGGGGCCTGCCCCTCCTGGGAGTTGCCCTGGCTACATCCATCGATGCCCTGGCGGTGGGCGTCAGTTTTGCCGCCGTGGGAGCCTCCGTCTGGATGCTGGCCTTATGGGCGGGAGGGCTTACAGCCCTGGTCTGCTTCGGAGGAGTGCTGGCAGGGGTGCGGGCGGGCTGTCTGCTGGGAAATAAGATGGAGCTCGCCGGAGGGGTTATTCTGTGCATAATCGGAGCCAACATACTCAGGGGCTACCTCATGGGGTAGACAGCCGGCAGGCCTGGGTCTACATGGTGCTATGCTCCGACGGCACCCTGTACACGGGATGGACCTTCGATCTTGAGGCAAGGGTGCGGGCCCACAATGAGGGAAGGGGCGCCCGGTACACGGCCGCCCGGAGGCCGGTGAAGCTGGTCTTCAGTGAGAAGGCAGAGGACCGTTCGGGGGCCCTTCGCAGAGAGAGGGCCATCAAGAGGATGGGGACGGAGGCCAAGAGAAATCTGGCGTCGGTCTGAATAATTAGCGCCGGGAGGAGGAGTCTTCCATGGCCAAAAGGGAGAAAAAATACAGAGAGCCCTGGGAATACCTGAAGGAAAAGAAAGTTCTGTGGAAGCAGGTTCTAATCCTTATTGCCGCGATTATCGTCCTTTTCGCCGTTCTCATTCTGGGCGAGTCGCTGTTTACCTACTTTCACCTGGGAAAGGACTGGTCCGACACGCTGCTGGTCCGGATGATCGCCGAGCGAAGGCTTCTGCTGCCTTTCTTTCCCTAAATCTTTTGAAAAATTACGGGCCCCTCCGGCAAAGGAGAGGCCCGTTTTTTGTCCCTTTATGATGCAGCGAGCTTACAGGCTGCGGACCACCATGGCCACGCCCTGGCCGCCGCCGATGCATGCGCTGACTATCCCCAGCTCCTTGTCCTGAGCCTTCAGGGAGTAGACCAGCGTCGCCAGGACCTTCGCCCCCGTAGCGCCGATGGGGTGCCCCAGGGCTATGGCGCCGCCGCAGGGGTTGAGCTTGTCCATGTCGAACTTCATAACCCTGTGGCAGGCGATGATCTGGCCCGAGAAGGCCTCGTTGATCTCGATAATCTCCATGTCGTCCATGGTCATCCCCGCCCTCTCGAGGGCCAGGGGCATGGCCACAGTGGGGCCGAGCCCCATGTGCACCGCGTCCAGGGCGCCGCTGGCGTAGGAGACTATCTCCGCCAGCGGTTTGTACCCGTTTGCCTTAGCCCAGTCGCTGTCCGCCACAATGGCGGCGCTGCCGGCGTCGCAGAGGGCCGAGCTCGAGCCGGCGGTGATGGTTCCGTCCTTTTTAAAGATGGCCGGCAGCCTTCCCAGGGATTCAAGGGATGTGTCCTCCCTGGGAATTTCGTCTGTGTCAAAGACGATGGTCCCCTTTCTGCGGTCCTTCACCTCCACAGGGACTATCTCAGAAGCGAAGCGGCCTTCCTTTATGGCGGCCACGGCTTTTCTGTGGCTGTTAAGGGCGTACTCGTCCTGCTCTTCCCTGGTGATGGAGTACTCTTCGTTGAGTATCTCGGCGGTGGCGCCCATGAGCATGTCCGCCAGGGGGCAGTGGAAGCCGTCCTTGTGAAGGCCGTCCAGGGCCTTCTTTTCGCCCATCCGGAAGCCCCACCGGGCGTCGGAAAGCAGGTAGGGAACGTTGGTGGCGCTCTCCATACCCCCTGCTGCGGCAGCTTTCATGTCGCCCAGGCGGATCTTGTCCGCGGCGAGCATAACGGTCTTGAGGCTTGAGCCGCACCGCTTGTTTATGGTGTAGGCAGGGATGGATTCGGGCAGGCCGGCCCTGAACATGGCAATTCTGGCCGGGTTGGCCCCTACGCCGGACTGCCAGCCGTTGCCCATGATGACTTCGCCAATGTCCTCAGGGCTGACTCCCGATCTTTTGACGGCCTCCCTGAGGGCCGCCGCCCCCAGGTCCGGGGCCTGGACATTCTTGAGAGTTCCCCCGAATTTGCCGCCGGGAGTTCTGCATACGCTTAAAAGTACAGGTTTGCCCATGGTCTGATCATCTCTCCTTTCAGTCTATGCCCTTCATGGTGCATAGGTCCGGGGACAGGTCGTAATCCATGGTGGTGTGCTCCTGAAGCTGCTCCGCAGTCACCTCGGGAGCGATCTCCGTCATCACCATCCTGCCGTTTACTTTTCTTACAACGCAGAACTCAGTGACCACAACGCTGGCGACTCCGGCTCCTGTGAGGGGGAGGGTGCACTCCTTCACGAGCTTGGGCCTGCCTCTTTTGTCCTTGTGGGTGGTGGCGACGTAGACTGCCTTTGCGCCGGTGACCAGGTCCATGGCTCCTCCCATTCCCGGCACCATTTTGCCGGGGATCATCCAGTTGGCCAGGTTTCCGTGGCTGTCCACTTCAAGGGCCCCCAGCACGGTGGCGTCCAGATGGCCGCCCCGGATCAGGCCGAAGCTGAAGTCGCTTGCCACCAGGCTTGAGCCGGGGATAAGGGATACGCACCGGCCCCCCGCGCCAATGAACCTAAGGTCTTCCTTCTCCGGCTTGGGACCTGCGCCCACCACGCCATTTTCCGTCTGGATCAGCACGCTGACCCCCTCGGGGACGTAGTCGGACACCAGGGTGGGAATGCCTATGCCCAGATTTACCACGGCGCCGTCCTCCAGGTCGAGGGCTATCCGTTTTGCTATCCTGTGGCGTACAACTTCTTCATCAAGTACGGGTAGCATAGTATCCGTCTCCTTTCATTACAAGGATGTCTACAAGCAGGCCGGGGGTGACTACGTCGTTGGCGTCGATTACGCCGTCCCCGACGATGGCGTCTACCTCCGCAATCACAAGACCGGCTGCGGTGGCCATGGCGGGGTTGAAGTTCCGCCCCGTGCCGAAGTAGGTCAGGTTGCCCCACCGGTCGGCCTTGTAGCCCCGGATGAGGGCCACGTCCGCCGTGAGAGGCAGCTCAAGTATATAGCGCCTGCCGTCCACCTCGATTATCTGCTTTCCCTCCTCGTGGATGGTCCCCACTCCCGTGGGAGTCAGGACGCCGCCCAGGCCGAAGCCTCCGCAGCGGATGCGTTCCACGAAGCTCCCCTGGGGAACCAGCTCCAGCTCCATCTTGCCCTCGTTGAAGAGCCGCTGGGTCTCCCGGTTCAGCCCGATGTGGGAAGCGGTTACCTTTCTGCACTGCTGGTTCACCACGAGCTTTCCGTGGCCTACGCCCTCCGGGTGCTTGTCGTTGGCGTAGAGGGTATCGTTGGATATGAGGTGGAGATCCTTTGTACCCTGCTCAACGAGGGCGTCGATGAGGGTGTAGGGGACTCCTGCGTAGTTAAAGCCGCCCACCATGACGGAGGAGCCGCTTTTTATGTGTTTTGCCGCTTCCTCCGCGGACATGACAGGCTTGATCAGCTTATGGGCCATGAAAATGACACCTCCTCTAAAATTTTGTTCTCTCAGGCATTAAGGGTATTGCTCTTTTTCGCCTTCATCTTCTGAAGAATATATACTCCCACCAGAATGGCCAGTCCCGCTGCGTCGGTGGTCCAGTTGGGGACTATAAGAAGGAAGGGCACTGCCAGCAGGGCCGCCCGCTCGACGATGGAAAGGGGGGCGATGTAGTAGCCCTGAACCCCTGCGGACAGACCGATGATGCCCATGAGGGCTGTCGCGAAGGAGAGCCCGATCTGCAGGATGTTGCCCTGGAAGAGCAGATGGGGGTTGTAGATGAACATGTAGGGCACCACAAACCCGGCCATGGCGGTTGCGAGGGCGGTGAAGCCCGTCTTCATGGCGTTGCTCCCGGCAATTCCCGCAGCGGCGTAGGTGGCAAGGGCCACGGGAGGCGTTACGTCGGCAAGCACTCCGAAGTAGAGGCAGAACAGGTGGGCCGACATGAGGGGTACCCCCATCTGATAGAGGGCGGGAGCGGCAAGAGTGGACGTGATTATGTACTGGGCGGTGGTGGGAACTCCCATTCCAAGAATTATGGACCCTATCATGGTCAGCACCAGGGCCAGGGGCAGAATGCCCTGGGAGAGGTTGATCACGAAGGAGGAGAAGGCAAGGCCTATCCCCGTGATGCCGATGACTCCGATGACAAGGCCCGAACAGGCGCAGGCCGCCGCTACCTCTACCGCCCCGAGCCCGCCGTCGATGAGGGCGTTCAGAATGCGCTTGGGAGTCATTCTGTATTCCGGCTTTCCGATCCAGGAGACTGCCACCATGATGACTATGGACCAGAAGACGGCCTTTACCGCCGAGTAGCCGAGGGCGAGGAAGACCACGAGGGTGATGATGGGCAGAAGCAGATGCCAGCCCTCTTTAAGGACTCTGCCCACCCTGGGGGCCGTCTCGCCGGTGAGGCTCTGAATGCCCCTCTTTCCCGCCCTGAAGTGGACCATGGCCACTATTGAGATGAAGTAGAGGGTCGCGGGAATTGCCGCCGCCACCACTATGTCCCAGTAGGATATGCCCAGAAACTGGGCCATGATGAAGGCTGCAGCGCCCATGACGGGGGGCATGACCTGCCCTCCCGTGGAGGAGGCCGCGACTACTGCCCCTGCAAAGTTGGGAGTGTACCCCGCCTTTTTCATCAGGGGGATGGTGAAGGCGCCGGTGGTGACCGCATTTGCCACGGAGCTGCCCGATACGGTGCCCATGAGGCCGCTGGCCACTACCGCCGCTTTGCCCGGACCTCCCTGGCTCCGCCCCGTGACGGCCAGGGACAGGTCGATGAAGAACTGGCCTGCGCCGGAGACGCTCAGTATGGCGCCGAAGAGGACGAAGAGGAAGATGAAGGAGGCGGAAACGCCCAGAGGAACGCCGAATATTCCGTCGGTCCTCAGGTACTGAAAGGGGGCCAGCTCCTCAAGAGGGAAGCCTCCGTGGGCCAGGACGCCGGGGAAGTAGGGGCCGAAGATAGCGTAAGCGAGGGCGATGATGGCCACTATGGGCAGGGGCCATCCCATGGACCTCCGGCCCGCCTCTATTACGAGCACTATCATCATGATGCCTATGTAGATGTCGGACGGGATGGGCATGCCCTCTCTCATGGCAATGGCGTCCCAGTTCAGCAGTATGTTGATGCAGCCCGCCGCCATGAGCCCCGCAAGCACCCAGTCCCAGATGTCTATCCTGTTTCTGGGCCGGGATTTGGAGAAGGGGTATATAAGGAAGATGAGGCTTCCCATGAACATCCAGTGAACTCCTCTCTGGTACATGGCTGAGAGGAGGCCGAAGGCCGCTGTATACAGATGGAAGAGGGATGCCGACAGGGCAAGTCCCGCTACCACCCAGTACTGCCACCCCGAGAGCTCTCTTTTTCGTCCTTCGATGAGGTCTTTGTCAAGCTCCGAAGAATTCTGTTCCAAGGGGGTATTATTTTCAGTCGTCATAAAAGGAACCTCCATGGGGGAAGGATTTTGTAGCCTGCCGGAGCCGGCCGGAGAAGCCCTCCGGCAGGCTCCGTGGTAAGCCCCGGGGGGCTATTTCATGTCGACTCCCTGTTCGATGAAG
>JBMNVK010000026.1:0-22217 GCA_050946755.1 Aminivibrio sp.
TATTAGACCTGCAGGTGGCCTCGCACAGACCGCACCCGGTACAGGCATCCTCATCCACTTTTGCGATAGCCATCCCCATAAAGGGGCTCCGCTCCGTCTCCTCCGGGTGCAGCAGCAGGGCGAGATTGGGGGCGTCCACATCGGCATCGGTGATTATGACCGGCTCTTCCGCCGCAGCCGCAAGGGCCGCCGTGATGGTGGTCTTGCCCGTGCCTCCCTTGCCGCTGATCAAAACAACCTCCCTGATCTTCATGAGAATCTCCTCTCGATCTCCGACCAGAGGGACCTGGTGATCTCTGCCCATTCCGGGTCGGTTCTGAAGGGGGATTCCCCCCGGGCCCCCTTCTCCGCCGCAGAGCGGGAGAAGGGATAGCTGGCCAGCACCTCCACATTGAAGCGTTTTATCAGATCGTCGGGCCACGTATTCCCCACGCCCGTCTTGTTGACCACCAGGGCGGAGGGTACCTTCATGTCCGCCGTCAGCTCCAGCATCCCCTCAAGGTCGGACTTGCCGAAAAGAGTGGGCTCCGTCACCAGAATCGCGGCATCGGCGTGCCTCAGGGAGGCGGCCACGGGGCAGGACGTCCCCGGGGAGCAGTCCATCAGCCAGTCTTCGTAGCCCATGGTCTCCGCCTTTTTGATGGTCTCCTCAATGACGTGCACTGTGCTTACGCTTCCCACCTCAAGCCGCCCCTCCATACAGGCGATGGGGCCGCAGAGGCCGGACCTTATCTCCCCTGCAGGCCTGTCCACCTCGTAGATGGCCCCGGAGGGGCACACCATGACGCATAGTCCGCATCCCCGGCACAAGGACTCATTTATAACGGGGATGCCGCCCCCCAGCCACGCAATGGAGCCGTAGGCGCAACGCCGGGCGCACTCGCCGCAGGAGATGCACTTGCTTCCCGTGATCTTGGCCACGGGCATGGTGACCTTCTCCACCGACGGAGGGTCTCCCCCCAGCAAAATATGAAGGTTGGGCTCCTCCACGTCCAGGTCCAGGGCCAGAATATGGGGCCGGGCAAGAAGAAGGGAGGCAGCGATGCTTGTCTTGCCCGTGCCTCCCTTGCCGCTTGCCACCGCAAGCCTCATATTGACCCGCTCCGGCCGATATCCGGACCGCAGTCCGTCTCCACCTGCTGCAGCGTGCCGGAGAGGAGTCCCTTAACCGCGTCCTCCACCTTCATGAGCGGGACTGTGGCAACCTCCACCCCCAGCTGTCTGAAGAATTCCTTTGCCTTGACGCCCATCCCGCCGGCCACCACCAGATCGGCGCCCATCTCCTTTACCCGGTTGGGGAAGACGCCGGGAGTGTGGGCGCCCTCCGGCGCCGGAAAGACCTCCCGGCCAACCTCCTGCCCGTCTTTGTAGGAGAGAAGAAGAAACTCCCTGACCCTACCAAAGTGCCCCGATACGTACTCGCCGTCCAGGGCAATGGCCGCCTTTCTCATTACTCCTCTTCCCTCCCGAGCCTGGCCTGCAGCTCTTCCATCCTGGCCTTCAGCATCTCCATCTCCTGCTGAAGATAGGCTCTCTCTGCCTCGGGGCTATAGGGCTCTGCCCATACGCCGCCCCACCCCCGGCCCATGCCGAATCTTCCGTGGCCCGCAAAGCCGCCGTATCCTCCGCCCCGGCCAAAGCCGAAGCCGCGGCCGCGGCCCCTGCCGCACCATCCTCTGCCCCATCCTGTCATGGGACCCATGCCCATGGGACCAGTACCATCTCTTGCTGGCATTGTAACTCCTCCTTTAATGATATTGATTATCAATTGCATAATACACCCTCCTGTGGCATTATGTCAAGGGGAAGTTTACGCCCCCAAAAAAATCCCCGTACAAAAAGGAGAGCATGAGACCATTGGAAAATAAAAAGGCATCCGCCCTGTTTATGGAGAAACTGAAGGGAAGCGGCTTTCGCTTGACCGCCCAGAGGGAGACCCTCTTTCAGGTGATCGCGGAAAGCCTGGGGGCCCCCTCCACAATCCAGGAGATCTGGGAGAAGAGCAGGGCTCTGGATCCCTCCATCGGCATAGCCACCGTCTACAGGACGGTAAATCTCCTGGACGAGATGGGCGTCCTCAACATCATCTATCTTAACGAGGGGGAGTTCCGGCTCGAAATGCCCGGCCAGAAATTTCACATCTCCGCCTTCTGCCGAAGGTGCGGCCTCCTCTGCCCCCTGGGCGGAGAGGCGGAAAAACAGAAGGTCATGGAGGAGTGGCTTGAGGAGGCGGACATGGAGCTGCTGCCCCAGTCGTTGGCCGTGGCGGGTTTATGCGAAGAGTGCAGGGCAATCATGGAAGACTGTGACCGCTTTCCCGCTCCTCCCGCCATGGGCATGGGCAGAGGATGGGGCGGCAGGGGGCGGGGAAGAGGCCGGGGAAGGATGGGCATGGGAAGGGGACCGGCAAAATAAAAAAGAGGCCCCCCGAGCAGCGGAGAGCCTCCTTGAAAAACCTGCCAGTCTGCTCCTAGAAGAAAATCTCCTTGGCTATGAACAGAATGGTAAGGCCGTACATGATGGGGCTCACATCCCTGGCCTTTCCTGTAACCACCTTCAGCACGGTATAGGTCACTATGCCGAACTCGATGCCGTGGGCAATGCTGTAGGCAAAGGGCATGGTGAAGAAGGCTACGCAGGCGGGGGCGGCGTCGGTCCAGTCGGAGAAGTCCAGATCCTTCAGGCTCGACATCATGAAAATTCCCACAAGCACCAGGGCCGGAGCGGTAGCGCAGGCGGGCACGATGGCCACGACGGGCGAGAAGAAGAGGGCCAGAAGAAGAAGCACTCCCACCACGAAGGCGGTAAGCCCCGTCCTGCCTCCCTGTTCCACGCCGCTGGCGCTCTCCACGTAGGAGGTAACGGTGGAAGTCCCCATGACAGCACCGGCTACGGTACCTATGGCGTCGGCCATAAGGGCCTCCTTGGCCTTGGGCAGCCGCCCCTCGGAGTCGAGCATCCCCGCTCTGTTGGTGACCCCTACCAGAGTCCCCACAGTATCGAAGAAGTCCACGAAGAAGAAGGAGAAGAGCACTATCCAAAAATTAGGGTTGGCAATGGCCGAAAAGTCCAGCTTGCCGAAGATGGGCATGATGGAGGGAGGCATGGAGACAATCCCCTTGGGCATCTCCGTAACGCCAAGGGCCACTGCCAGACCAGTCACTATGAGAATGCCCCACAGGATGGCGCCCTTAACCTTTTTGGCCTCCAGGGAAGCCATAATGACAAAGCCCACCATGGCAAGCACTATCTCCACATTTCTGAGGTTCGCCACTCCCACCAGGACGGCGTCGTCCTTGACGATGATCCCAGCGTTCTGCAGCCCGATAAAGGTAATAAAAAGGCCGATGCCGGTGGAGATGCCTATCTTGAGGGACTGGGGGAAATCATTTACCACCGTCTCCCTTACCTTGGTTAGGGTAAGCAGGACGAACAGAATGCCCTCGATAAAAACGGCCGTCAGGGCTACCTGCCAGGAGATTCCCATGCCCAGCACCACTCCGAAGGCAAAGAAGGCGTTCAGTCCCATGCCCGGCGCAAGGGCTATGGGGTAGTTGGCCATAAAGGCCATCAGGAAGGTGGCCAGGGCGCTTGAAAGACAGGTAGCGGTCATGAGGGCCCCGAAGGGCATTCCTGCATTCTGAAGGATGCCGGGGTTGACGAAGATAATATAGGCCATGGTCATAAAGGTGGTTATCCCCGCCAGCACCTCCGTCCTTACGTCGGTGCCCGCCTCCTTCAGGCGAAACTGCTTCTCCAAAAACGATGACATAGTGTTTCCTCCCCTTGTATTAAAATAAAATCAATCCACAAAAAGTGAAAGCAGACCGCCCCGGCCCAAGTCCACGTACCCCTGGTCGGTGAGCTTAAGCTCCGGAATGACCGACAGAGAGAGAAAGCTCATGGCCATAAAGGGGTGCTCAAGAGAACAGCCCAGCTCCCGGGCGGCCCCCTCGGTCTGTTCAAGGCCTTTTATCACATCGTCTGCGCTCGCAGAGCTCATGATCCCTCCCACAGGAAGCTCCAGAGAGGCCAGAATTTCATCTCCCCTGGCTGCGGCCACGCCGCCCCCCTTCTCTGCCAGATGTTCAAATAGGGCGATGACTGACGGTATATCCGCCCCCGCCGCCACAAAGTTATGGGCGTCGTGGGCTACGGAGGAGCCCAGGGCTCCTTCTTTAAGCCCCAGCCCCTTAACAAACCCCACCGCAAGCCGCCCCGTGCCCCGATTCTTCTCAAGAACTGCCAGGAAGCACAGGTCCCGCGACGGGTCCGCCACTGCGGCGCCGTCCCTTACCGTCGCCTCCATGACCAGGTGCTCCGTCACCACCTGTCCCGGCCGCATTCCCACCACCCGGATCCGTGCCCCCTCGGAGGCGGGCAGCCTGAAGGCGTCGCTTCCGGGGACGGATACCCTGCCAAGGCCAACGGAAGGAGGGGCTGCCCTGGGTACGGGCCCGTCCAGCAGGCGGCCCTCCGAGACCACCGGCCGTCCCCTCTTCCAGACCTTCTTTACGGAGCAGCTCTCAAGGCACTCCACCGCAACCAGGTCGGCGATCCGGCCCGGGGCGATGGCGCCCCTGTCCTTCCAGCCGAAGTAGTCCGCCGGGGTTAGGGTGACCATCCTTAGGGCCACCAGGGGGGATATGCCCGACCCAATTGCCAGGCGGATTTTCTCGTCCATGTGGCCCGTGTCCCTCAGATACCGGGCGGTGAGGTCGTCGCTCACCATCATGCAGCGGCTCGACCGGGCCTCGTTCTCCCTCACCAGGGGGGCCAGCTCCTTAAGATTGCGCTCGGTGGCCCCTTCCCGGATCATGAGCATCATCCCCCGGCGGAGCTTGTCCAGCCCCTCCTCCAGGGTGAAGCTCTCGTGGTCCGAGTCGCACCCGCTCAGCAGGTAGGCGCACAGCTCCCTGCCCGTGACTCCCGGGGCGTGCCCCGACCTGACCCGGTTCCCCGATGCGTACATCTTTGCCCACAGAGCAGGGTCTCCCCCGATCACGCCGGGGTAGTTCATAACCTCCCCCAGGGAATCGCACCATCCCCGGGCGAACATCTCGGCCACCGCGGAGGCGTCCAGCTCTTCGTAAGGGGTCTCGAAGGCCGAGGCGGGAACGCAGGAGGGGGCCGTAAAAAAGAAGTCCACGGGACAGCTCAGGCCCTCCCGCCACATGTACTCCACCCCCGCCATGCCGCAGGTGTTGGCGATCTCGTGAGGATCCGGCGCCACCGAGGTGGTTCCCCGCAGCACGACCAGCTCCGAGAAGGCTGCCGGGGTAAGCATGGTGCTCTCAATATGGCAGTGGCCGTCGATAAAGCCGGGAGCCAGCACCATGCCGGAGAGGTCCTCCTCCGCAAGCCCACGGTAGCCCCTGCCTACGCCGGCGATGCGCCCCCGGTAAAGGGCCACGTCCGCCTCCTCATACTCAAGAGTAAAGACATTCGCCACCCTGGCCCCCCGGAGGACGAGCTCTGCCGGCTGCTCTCCCCTGGCGACGGCAAGAAATTCACTTATCTGCACAGGCCTTACCTCCTCACATCACGAGTGAAGTGTAGCGGATAGAGGCTCTGAGCGCAACACCGGGGCCCCAAAAAACCGCTTCCGTTATGTTCTGAGGCAGAGGCCTGGTTCGCTTAAAACCGCACGCTGTAGCTCAGCAGAAGGATGTCCGCCCCCATATCCCGGGATCTCGAATCGGGAATACCCTCACCCGGCCTGGCTCTGAAATTTCTGTCCCCGGAGATCAGGCGGGTATAGGCCAGGTCCAGCGCCCAGTTATTCTTTTTGTAGCCGAATCCTATGGAGATAAGCTGCCTGTCCCCCGTGGGCAGCAGATAGTCCAGGTTTGCGTCGGGCATGGGCTCCTGGTCGTAGGTGTAGCCCAGCCGCCAGGTCCACTCCGGGGAGTAATTATACTCAAACCCCAGCTGATACCTCCATACGTTGCCCCAGTTTTTGGGGGAGGAAATGCTGTCAACCCCCAAAAAAGGCCTGTCAAAGGCTATGGTGAGGGTATCGTAGCTGCTCCAGCCTGTGTAGATGGCCCCTGCCTCCACATTGAGCTTCGGCGTCAGCTGCCTGCTTATGCCGAACATGAACATCTCCGGCAGGGTCATATCAACAGTGCCGCCGGTGGAGTCGGCGCCCCCGGGCAGGGTCAATGCGGCATTTCCCGCCAGACTGAGCTTCACCCTGCTGCGATAGTGAAGGCCAAACCTGGTGTCCTCGTCCATCTTGTAGTGGAGGCCCACGTTCCAGCCCCAGCCTATGTCATCCCCCTTAAGACGAAAATCACCGTCAGCGCCGCCTGGCATCGGGATCTTTCTTCTCAGATCCGCCTCGAACCACAGAGCCTCCACCCCCAGCGACAGGGAGAGAGAGTCGTTCACCTTCCAGGCAATGTTGGGGTTCACCGAGATGGATTCGATCATGGCCCTGTAGCTGTTGTACCGGCCGAACCAGCCCTCGGGGAAATCGGTCCCCAGGCCGAACCGGGGCATGACGCCCAGGCCGAACCACGTCCTGCCGCTCATCTGCTTTGTATAGTAAAAGGAGGGCAGGATGAAGGTCCTGTCGATCTGGTCCACCGCCAAGCCGCCCGCATCCACTGTGCCGAAGGGCTGAAGAAAGCCGATGTTGCCCAAAAAGGCGCTGCCCCCGATCTGGGTTATGCCCGCCGGGTTCAGGGCTATGGCGGACGGATCGTCGGCCCTCCCCACCATGGCCCCGCCCAGGGCATTTCCCCGGGCGCTGAAATCGTAGAGGGCAAACCCGGCCCCAAAGGCGGAGCAACACAAAACAAGGGAAAGCAAAAACGCGGCACCTGCTGCAGCCATGCGATACTTCACTCCCACCACTCCTTTGACGTCATTTCCGGGGCTGACTATTCCCCCAGGTTGTACGTGCGATTTTTGCATTATACTCCCTTCTGCCGGTTCATAAAACCCGGCAGGCACCTTTCCGCAAAAGAGCCCCACCCCTTGCCCTTCCGCCTCGGGGAGGGTACTCTATTGGCTATTGCATCGAACAGGGCATAAATTTGTCCTGACAAGGGGGATTCATCATGGAATGGACCGCGTTTTTAACTTTTGTGCTCATCTCGTCCCACACGCCGGGACCCAATATCATCTTTGCCATGAACACCGCAAGAATTCACGGCTTTTCAGGAGCCATGCCCCTCGCAGGAGGCATGATAACAGGGCTCGTCATCGTCATGACGGCCTGCGCCGCCTTCAATCTCGTCCTCGCGGCGCTGCTGCCGGCGGTTCTGCCCTGGCTCAGGATCGCGGGGGCGGCCTATATCCTGTGGCTTGCCTGGAAGATAGCCTTCCCCAGCCCTGCTGGCGGGGATAGTGCCGTACCGGAGGCCCCGGGCTTCCGGCAGGGGTTTTTTCTGCAGTTCCTCAACCCCAAGGTAATCCTCTTCGGCCTGACTACCCTGTCCGCCTTCATCCTTCCCTGGACAACCTCCAGAGTCTGGCTCTTCGGCGGCGGTCTCTTCCTTGCCATGGCCTGCTTCAGCGGAGTGATGACCTGGACGGTGCTGGGAGCCATTCAAAAAAGGGTATTTACCCGCCAGAGCCAGTGGGTAGACTATTTGATGGGCGGCCTTCTGGCATGGTGCGCCTATTCCGTGTCGGGACTGGGGCCCCTGATGTTCGGATGAGCTGAACCCCGGCCGACATCCGAAAATTCTGGATTCAGCAGGCCCCGCCTATCCGGTGGTCACCCGGAAAAACGGGGCCTGCATATTTTAAAAAAACAGATGCCACAAAAACCATTATTCGTGTTACTATATTGCCGTTGGTAAATCTTTCGCTAAAAAGGAGTGTCCCTTAATGAAGCAAAGGTTTTTTTCGGCAGCCCTTCTCCTCGCGTTTTTACTCCTCTCCCTGCCCGCTCTTGCGGCTGAGATGACCGTGACGGACAGCCTGGGCCGCGAAGTAACAGTGCCCGCCTCGCTGGAGCGGATCATCGGCTCCGGGTCGGGTGCCCTGCGCCTGATCACCTACCTCCAGGGCCAGGATAAGGTGGTGGCGGTGGATTCGGCGGAGCAGCGGGTACCCTCCTTAGGCGTACTGGTCTCCACCCGGCCCTACTCCATCGCAAATCCCGGTTTTCAGGAGCTGCCCGTTTTCGGCGAATTCCGGGGGCACGATAGCCCCGAGCTCATCGCTGGCCTCTCCCCCCAACCCCAGGTGATTTTGAAGGTCTCCCCCCTGGCAGGGCCTCACCCCGACCAGCTCACGGCAAAGACGGGAATTCCGGTGGTGGGCTTCGAGTACGGCAACCTGACCGATAAAAAGGAAGACTTCTACGGAACTCTACGCCTTATGGGGACCATCCTGGGCAGGGAGGAGCGGGCGGAGGCGGTGATCTCCTTCTTCGAGGGGCACGTAGCAGAGTTGGCCAAGCGCACCGCAGACATACCGGAGGAGGACCGGCCCACCTGCTACATCGGCGGGGTATCCTCCCGGGGCTCTCACGGCTTTGTCTCCACCGAGCCGGACTACCCTCCCTTTATCTTTACGGGCGCCCGGAATGCGGCCTCCGGTGCAGGAGGAAAAGGCTCTTCGACGGTCCAGGTATCAAAGGAGAAGCTGCTTGAATGGGATCCGGACATTATCTTCGTGGACATAAGCACCGCCACAGCCGGGGACGATGCAAACTCCCTCCATCAGCTTAGGGATGACCCCGCCCTTTCCGCCCTGACCGCAGTCCGGGAGGGCAGGATCTGGAGCGTGCTGCCCTACAACTCCTACACCATCAACTATGGCTCGGTGCTAGCCAACGGCTACTTCGTGGGCAAGGTTCTGTACCCGGAGAAGTTTCAGGATGTGGATCCTATGACCATGGCGGATGAAATATACACCTTTCTGGTGGGCAAACCTGTCTTTGCCGCTATGAACGAAGGTTTTCAGGGGCGGATCTTCACCCGCCTGAACCCCGGGGAGTAGACTGCGGTAATGGAAGGCTGCTCCCTCTCTTCGGGCTACGCCCGCCACATCCGCCGCAAGGGGCTGTTTCTGATAGGGCTTGCCGCTGCCTGCGTACTGATGACCGTCTTCTCCATCTCTCGGGGGGCCGTATTCATCCCCGTTAAAGAGGTGGCGGCGGCCCTGCTGGGAGGGGGCGAGGAACGGTGGCGCATGATAGTGCTAAACATTCGTCTGCCCCAGACCCTGGCAGCCCTGCTCGCGGGAGGGGGCCTTTCCCTCGCAGGAGTGGTAATGCAGTCCGTGCTTCGCAACCCTCTTGGTTCTCCCTTCACCCTGGGCCTGTCCAATGCGGCGGCCTTTGGAGCGGCCTTCTCCATAATCATACTGGGAACAGGCAGCATGCAGAGCAGCGCAGCGGACGCAGTAAACATAGTGAACCCCTGGCTTACTACCGGCTCTGCCTTTCTTGCCTCCCTGATATGCATGGGTGTGGTGCTGCTCATAACCTCTGCAACCAGAGGCATGGCGGACGTAATGGTGCTGGCGGGGGTGGCCCTCAGCTCTCTCTTCACCGCGGCCACCATGTTTCTGCAGTACTTTGCCGACGACAGCCAACTCGCCGCCACCGTATTCTGGACCTTTGGCGACGTCTCCCGGGCATCCTGGAGGGACATCCCCCTCATGGCGTCAGTCCTCCTGCCTTCCTTCTGCCTCTTCTTCTACAGACGGTTCGACCTCAACGCCATCGACAGCGGCGAGGAGACAGCCCTCTCCCTGGGCGTGCCCGCCTTCCGCGTCCGCATGGAGGCCATGGTAGTCTCGTCCCTGCTCTCGGCCATGATGGTGGCCCTGCTGGGCGTAATAGGCTTCGTGGGGCTGGTCTGTCCCCATATGCTGCGGCGGTTTCTGGGGTCGGACCACCGTTTTCTGATCCCCGGCTCCGTCATGATGGGCGGCTTCCTTCTCCTGGCGGCCGACACCGCCGCCCGGCTGGCCTTCGCCCCCCGTACCCTGCCCGTGTCCGTCTTCACGGCCTTTCTCGGCGCCCCCGTCTTCCTGGCCCTGATAGCAAGGAGGAGGCGGTCATGATCCTGCAGGTGGACGGAGTCTCCTTCGCCTACCGGGGCGTTCCCGTGCTGGAGGACGTCACCTTTTCCCTGGCTCCGGGAGAGATGGCGGCCCTGCTGGGCCCCAACGGCACGGGAAAGACCACCCTCCTCCGGACCATCAACGGAATTTTAAAGCCCGCCGGGGGCTCGGTGCTCATGGAGTCCCGGGACGCCCTCAGATGTCCTCCCCGGGAGAGGGCGAAATTCTTCGGCTACGTCCCCCAGCGAGGAGAGACCGTGAGGCTCACCGTCTTCGACGCCGTCCTCCTGGGGCGCCGCCCTCATCTGGGCTGGTCCGTGGAGCGGCGGGATCTGGAAATGGTGGAGTCAGCCCTGGCCTCCCTCTCCTTAGAAAAATTCACCCTACGATATCTGGATGAGCTGAGCGGGGGCGAGTTTCAAAAAGTCCTCCTTGCCCGGGCCCTTGTACAGGAGCCCCGGGTGCTGCTGCTGGACGAGCCCACGAGCAGCCTTGATCTTAAAAACCAGCTGGATATGCTTGAGACTCTGCGAAAAGTGGTAAAAGAGCGGGGCGTGGCGGCCCTCATGAGCCTTCACGACCTAAACGCAGCCCTGCGATTCGCCGACCGGCTGCTGTTTCTGAAGGAGGGCTCCATCAGCGGCGTATTCACTCCCGCAGAGGTGCCCGGGGAGGTAATAGCCGACGTCTACGGCGTTTCTGTGGACCTCGTGCGCCACAAGGGAAACCTGATGGCGGTTCCTTCGTGACGGGGAGCGGCACTATGTGATACAATTCCCGGAAAAGAATTGGAAGGGAAAGTGTATACT
This sequence comes from Aminivibrio sp., assembly GCA_050946755.1. GTDB lineage: Bacteria > Synergistota > Synergistia > Synergistales > Aminobacteriaceae > Aminivibrio. The sequence goes on from JBMNVK010000026.1 coordinate 10,842, forward strand.
ACTATGGTGCAATCCCCCATCGCGTTTATGGCCATGGAATCGCCCCTGTCCTTCATGGCGGGAGACAGAGAGCCCGTCGAAGAAGAGGAGGCTCTGTCCCTCAGGCTCGCCATTTTTGACCTGGACGGCACGCTGATAGACAGTGAAGAAAATCACTACGAGAGCGACCGCATTCTGCTGGCCAGGCGGGGAATCACCTTCTCCCGGGAGGACAAGGCCGCCTTCGTGGGCAAGGACATAGTGGAAATGACGCGACGGATAAAGGCCAACTACGACCTTGAGGACGACGTCATGGCCCTGGTGGACGAAAAAAACGCCCTCTACAGAAAGATAGCCCTCTCCTCCAGCAGAATGTACCCCCCTATGAAGCCCCTTCTGGAGGCCCTGGTTGAGCGGGGACTGCCCATGGTAGTCGCCACAGGGTCGAACAGCTTTATTGCGTCAGAGATCCTCGAAGGCTTTGCCGCAGGCCACTACTTCACCCACATCATCTCCTCCTCAGAAGTCCGGCGGGGCAAGCCCGCCCCCGACATCTTCCTGGAGGCCGCCCGGCGGATGAACGTCCGCCCCGAGGAGACAGTGGTCTTTGAGGACACAAAATACGGCGTGGAGGCCGCCCTTGAGGCAGGCATGCACTGCGCCGCCCTCCCCGGCCCCGGCGACGATCCGCAAGCCCCCATATACCAAAGAGCAGGTTTTGTAGTCCCGGGAGGGCCCGACATGCTTGACCCGGTAGAACTCCTCCACTGGATGGACAACCTGTTTTAAAACCCCCGCCGTAGCCCTTAGGGCCGTCAGGGGAGTATAATGGGCCTAAAATGATCCATGGGAGGCCCGATTATGACTTTTTCCCGCCAAAAAGGCGAATGGCTGCTCTTTCAAAACGACCAGCTGCTTATAAAATCAAAGAATCCCTTCCGACTGCCCCCCGCTGAGGACGAACCCCTCTTTTGCCGCCGGCTGGGCGTCACCGGCGTCCTCTCAGCAGCCAGGGGCGGCTACCCCTGGGGGGAGTATCCCGAGGGGGAAGACCTGCCCTCAGGCTACGAAACCGCCGGCCTTCGGGAGCTGTGGACCCTGGGAGGCGAAAAGCTTTTCCAGGCGGCGGGCACCGCCTTCCAGATGATGGACTGGAAGAGGAACAGCCGTTTCTGCCCCCGGTGCGGAGCCCCCATGGAGCCTGCCGACCAGGACAGAGCCTACGCCTGCCCCGCCTGCGAGTACATCACCTATCCCATTCTGAGCCCCGCCGTAATAGTGGCCGTAACCAAAGAGGGCAAACTTCTCCTGGCCCGCAACACCCGCTTTCCCCAGGGCCGCTTCAGCGTCCTGGCCGGCTTCGTAGAGCCCGGCGAAAGCCTGGAGGAGACCGTGGAAAGAGAGCTCTTCGAGGAGGTAGGCATCAGGGTTAAAAACATAAAATACTTCGGCAGCCAGCCCTGGCCCTTCCCCCACTCCCTCATGCTGGGCTTCACCGCCGAATGGGCCGAAGGGGAGCTGACCCCCGACGGAGAGGAAATAGAAGAAGCCCGCTGGTTCACCCCCGAGACCATGCCCGAAATCCCCCAGTCCATAAGCATCTCCAGAAAGCTGATAGACAACTGGCTGGAGGGATGGGGGCGCTGACACATTCAGACTCTGGCAGCCAGTACTGTTACCGTGAATATCAAAAGAGGATGAAGAAGTACGGATTTGTGTGCAGCATGTCAGGAAAGGGCAACTGCTGGGACAACGCCCCGATGGAGGCCTTTTGGGGCAAGCTGAAATATGAATGGCTGGAGGGGCGTTGTTTCCGAGAGGCTCGCGCGGCGGTGTTTAAATATGTGGAGATATTTTATAATCGCTGCCGACTTCATGCCTCGAACGGTTATCTGACATCTGAGGGATTCTGGCGTTTGGGGAAGGCCGGTTAAGAAACGAAAGGAATCGTAATCATCGTTACGAAACAGGAAGGTCAGATATTCCTGTGTTTTGACTGTCTATTTATCTGAGGACACCGCGGTAGACCTCGCGGCGATGTCCGATTTTGACGACAAGCACTAGAAGAATTTCGTCGTTGATGCTGCATATGACTCTGTAGTCGCCGACACGATAGCGCCATAAGTTTCCCAAGTTTCCTTTCAGGCCCTTGCCTGTGGAACGGACGGAGTCGGATTCGAAAACTTTTTCCATGTGGTCGAAAATTCGGCGGACCGTAGCCGGAGGCATTTTTTTAAGTGTACGAAGCGCCCCTTCCGAGTATTCAATCGTCCAGGCCAAGCTCGCGCCTCGCTTCGTCCGATGAGTATACTCTTTCTTCTCCCTTACGTATCCGTTCCAGGGTTTCCATGCCAAAATAGTAGTCCTCAATGTCGTCGAGCTGTCGCATCAATGCTTCCCGCACGAAAGAACTTTTGGAACGCCCTGTACGACGGGCAAGGGCATTCAAACGATTATCAAGATCTTCGGGGATTTGTACAGCCGGCATACAGTGTCACCTCTTTCCAGCGCTTTCATATATATGGTTTCCGACGCAATTATAACATTCCAGCACGGCAGTTATACCATAGCTTGTTAAGAACCTCTTTGAATGGACGCTCTTTTTAGATTTCGGCCCTTGCTATGGCGATGTACTCTCCGGTCACTCGCTCTAACCTCGGTTATTATGCATATAACAACGGGGCCCCTCAGAGGCCCCGTCAAGCTTGAACAGATCGTCCTGCCTACAGATCAAAAACCGCCACTACGGGGGTGTGGTCTGAAGGCCTCTCCCAGCCTCTCGGGGTTTTGTCGATGTAGCAGTCCACCGCCAGCTCTTCCAGGGCCGGCGTCACAAGAATATGGTCTATCCTCCAGCCGATGTTCCGCTCCATGGCGTTTTTCACCCTGTAGTCGAAGTAGGAGAACTCCTCCGGCCCCGGCCTGTACTTTCTCAGGAGGTCGGCGAAACCCCAGCTTTTGACGTCTTCGTAGTGCTCCTGGATGTCCGGGGCAAAGCAGGGGTGCTTTCTCTTTCTCTCGGGGCTGGTGACGTCCATGTCGGTGGGGGCCACGTTCATGTCCCCGAGCCAGACTATCTTTTCATCTTTGTCGTACTCCCGGTCGAACATGGCCTTCATCCGGTCCAGAAAGCGGTGCTTGTACTGATAGTCCTCATGATCTATGGCCTTTCCCTGGGGGATATAGGTATTCACCATGCAGAAGTCCCCTATCCGGGCCCGCATCAGCCGGGTACCGCCCTCGGGCTCTTCCCCGTCGCCGAAGCCTATTACATAGCCGTCAAGATACTCCTTCGTGATGACCGCCACGCCGTTGTAGGATTTCTCGCCCCGGTAGAGACACCGGTACCCCATGGCCTTGAACTCTTCTTCAGGAAATTCTTCGTCCACCACCTTGGTCTCCTGCAGGCACAGGGCGTCTACCGGATGTTCCGAGAGCCACTTCTGCAGTATGGGCATCCGGGCGCGGACGGAGTTTACGTTGAATGTAGCTATGGTGAAGCGGGCCATGACACTCTTCCTTTCATTCTGTATAGTCTTCCCGGCGAATCAGGCCGCCGTACTTTTCTCCTCTTAAGAAGGAAATCATATTTTCAGCAGCTGCCTGGGTGGCCTTCTCCATGCCCTGGTCGCACCGGTTGGAGTTGTGGGGGGATCCAGCGATATTTTGCAGCTCCATAAAGGGGTAGTCCAGGGCAAAGTCCCCTCCTCCCCAGGTGGGCTCCTTCCACCATACGTCGAATCCCGCCTGGAACTCAGGGTTCTCCTTAAGGTGATTGAAAAGATCCTCCTCCACTACGAGAGGGGCCCGGGCTACGTTAAGCAGGATGGCGTTTTTCTTCATCAGGTTCAGCTCTTTTTTTCCGATCACTCCCCTGGTGTGCCTGTTCAGGGGGAGGGAGAGGAGCAGAACGTCCGTACCAGGAAGCACTGTTTCCAGGTCCTTCAGCGTCCCCATAAAGTCCACGTTTCCGTTGGTCTTTCCGGTGGAGTTGAGGGCCCGTATCTTCATTCCGAAGGCCCGGGCAAGCTCTGCCGTTGCCCGCCCTATGCCGCCGTAGCCCGCCACGGTGAGCACCTTGCCGTTAAGGCTCATGGGGGAGAAGGCATCTCGGTTGAAGACGCCCCGGGCAAGGTCGTTGTGCAGGGGGATAATTCTCCTTGTAAGGGCCAGCAGCAGAGCCATGGTATGCTCAGCTATCTGAGGCGCCCAGCCTCCGGCGTTGCACAGCAGCACCAGTTTTTCAGGGATTTTATCGAAGGGGAGGAAATCCAGCCCGGTGGAGATGGACTGCATTACCTCAAGATTCTCAAGGAGGGGGTACTCCTCCTCTTTTACCTCTTTGTTGAAAAAGAAAGAGAGAATTCCGCTGGCAGACGACAGCATCCCCGCTCTCTCTTCCTCTGAAGCATCCTCCAGGTAGAGAATCCTGGCGTAATCGGCGGCGCCTTCCCTCACCGCCTCCCGCACTGAATCCGGAGCAGGGCAGGTGACGACTATAGTTTTTTCCATTTCGTTTATTCTCCTTTCGGTGGCTTTTCCCGCTCAGGTATTGTACCCTAAGGACCGTTGCATATAAACGGCAATTTTGCCCGAAATAAGGAGGCAAAGCATGGATTCAAAAATTTTTCTTGTTCGCCACGGCCGGCCCGTCCTACCCGACCAGGAATTGCGCTTTCTGGGACGTACCGATCTGCCCCTGTCGCCGCAGGGGATAGAACAGGCGGAAGCACTGAGGCAGGTCTTCGGCCCCATACCCCTTGCCGCCATCTTTCACAGCGGCTTGAAGCGGGCATCAGAGACGGCGGCCATCATAGGAAAGGGAAGGGGCATCCCTCTGGAGGAGGTTCCCGACCTGCAGGAGCTGGCCTTCGGGGAGTGGGAGCTCCGGTCCATAGGTGAGGCCAGGGAGCTCGATCCCGACGGGTTCAGGGAGAGGGAGAAGGACTTCGCCGCCTTCCGTCCCCCGGGGGGTGAGAACTTTCACGACGGCAAGCGCAGGGCATGGCCCGCCTTTAACGAGATTCTTGCCCGGACGGAGGGCAACCTGCTCATCGCCGCCCATGCCGGAATCATTAAAACCTTGATATATACCCTTTTGGATATGCCCTTGAGCAGCATCTTCTCCATGCGCCAGGACTATTGCGGGGTTCACGTCCTGGACAGGTTTGAGGGTCATCTCACGGTCCGCAGGCTGAACTGGGCCCCTGCCCTCATGCCCTGATCCATCCCCTCAGAGGGGCAGCGCCAGGGCAAAAAGGACAAGAGCTCCCAGCTCCGACAGCTCGCAGACAGCGCCGTAAGAGTCGCCGGTAAGCCCGCCCAGAAGCCGGGTCAGCTGACGGGAGACTGCCAGGGAGACTATTGCGGCTGTCAGCACGGCTGCCGCGCCCCTGAGGCCTCCCAGACCTGAGGCTGCCAGCAGTGCGATGAGAGTGCCTGCCGCAAGCCCCCTCCCGGAGCAGCCCTTTTTGAAGAGATCCCCCATGCCCCCGGGGCGGGCAGCGGGGAAAAAGTACATGGCGGGCAGCATTGCCCACCGGCCCGCCACCGGCGCTACAAGCAGCGCCTTCAGTCCTTCTCCTGATCCCAGCCCCGCCAGAAGGGCAGCCTTGGCGAGGAGCGCCCCTGCCAGGGCAATCCCGCCGAAGGTACCCAGCCGGCTGTCCTTCATTATGGCAAGCCGGGACGGGGCGTCCCAGCCGCCGCCTATTCCGTCAAAAGTATCGGCAAGGCCGTCGAGGTGCAGTCCCCTGGTTATAAAGGCCCACAGGATCACCACAAAAGCCGCCGACGGCAGGGGAGGCAGCACAAAGCCCAGCCCTGTCATCGCAGCGGCCAACAGCCCGCCAATTAGGAGGCCCGCCAGCGGAAAGCAGGGGCACGACCGGCCCAGCTCCTCCGGAGGCGTCTCCGGTGACGGACAGGGAAGGAGGGTGAGAAAGGAGAGGGCCCGGAAAAAGTCCACCTTCCGCTAATCTCCCGGACTTTCGTCCTCAGGCTCCAGGGGGCCCGAGACTCCCGCCCCCTCGAAGGTGGTCATCTCGTCCAGCACTCTGGCGGCCGCCTCCGCCAGGGAGATGGCGAGCGCCGCCCCCGTACCCTCCCCAAGGCGCATCTCAAGATCGAGAAGGGGTCTGGCGTTCAAAAAGTTCAGCAGATGCTCGTGTCCTATCTCCACCGATTCGTGGGAGAAGATCATGTAATCCCTGCAGGAGGGGGCGACCAGATAGGCCACCGCCGCCGCCGCCGTGGAGATAAAGCCGTCCACCACCGCCGGAACGCCCAGGGACGCCGCCCCTATGATGGCCCCGGCGATGCCCCCTATCTCGAAGCCCCCCACTTTGGCCAGCACGTCCAGGCCGTCTTTGGGGTCGGGCCTTTGGAGGGCCAGGCCCTCTTCAATGACGGCCCTCTTTCTTTTGAGGCCCTCGTCGGTGAGCCCCGCTCCCCGGCCGGTGGCCAGCGGCACGGAGACCTCCGTCACGGCGCAGGCAATGGCCGATGAAGGGGTGGTGTTGCCTATGCCCATATCCCCCACCCCCAGGATGTCCATGCCCTTTCCCGCCTCCTGCTCCACGGCGGCTATGCCCTCCTCCAGGCATTTCACTGCCTGCTCCCTGGTCATGGCAGGTCCCCGGAGGAAGCTGGCCGTTCCCCGGCCCACTTTTCTTATCTGCAGCCCCTCCCGGGGCTCGAAATCGTAGTCCACGCCCATATCCACCAGCACTACCCTGGCGCCTGCATGGCGGGCCAGGACATTTACCCCTCCACCACCCTCAAGGAAGTTGAACACCTGCTGCACGGTGACCTCCGCAGGGTATAGGGCCACCCCTTCCTTCACCACGCCGTGGTCACCCGCCATGGTGAAGATCACCTTATGCTCTATTTTAGGCCGGGCTTTGCGCTGCGCCCCCGCCAGCATTACGGAAAGTTCTTCAAGCCTGCCCAGGCTTCCCCTGGGCTTGGTTAGAATGTCCTGCCTCCTGCGGGCCTCCTCCATGGAGAGGGCGCAAAGGGGGCGGATCCGGTCAATTGCCTGGGATAGTGTGGTCATGGAGCCTCCTTGGTTGATATTTAGAATAGTATGGCGTCGTCTATTTCAGCCTCTGGGGCAGGCCTGCAATTACCAGCCAGACCTCGTCGGCATGACGGGCTGCCTCCTGGTTGACGGCGCCCAGGATGTCCCGGTAGAGTCTTCCAAGGGAGGTGGCGGGCACCACGCCCCAGCCGGTCTCCCCGGAGACGGCCACTACGTCCGCCGGGGACGATTGGGCCCCGGAGCAGAAGGCCTTCGTCCGGCGGAGGATTGCATCTTCGGCTTCTCCGGCCTCCCCGCCGGCCTCAGCCAGAAGGAGATTGCTCACCCATACGCTGAGGCAGTCCACCAGGGCTACAGTGTTTTCCTCCATCTTCAAAAGGGCCCCCTCCAGATCCCGGGGCTCCTCCACGGTGCTCCACGACAAGGGCCTCCGCCGTCTGTGCCTCTTCACCCGGCTCTCCATCTCTTCGTCGCCGGGAAGGCGCTCATAAGTGGCGATGTAGACTGCCTTCCTCCCCGCCGCCTCAGCATCCCGGACCAGCTCCTCGGCGAAGGCGCTCTTGCCGCTTCTCGTCCCTCCGAGGACCAGGATGAGCCTGCCCATTAGGACCGCTCCCTGCTGTAGAGGGCCATGGCTTCAAGAAGGCGTCCGTTCTCCTCCGGCGTTTTTACCCCCACCCTTACATACCCCTCAAGACCGAAGGAGGCGCAGTCCCTTACCAGCATCCGCCTCTCCCACAGAAACTCCTTCAGATCCCCCACGTCCCCCGACCTGAAGAGCAGAAAGTTGCCCGAGGACGGAAGGGGCGGAAAGCCCGCCTCAGCCAGCCCGGCGGCAAGGGCCTGGCCCGCCTTCCGGAGGGCGTTCCACTGGGCTTCGTAGTAGTCCTGCCTGCGGAGGGCCGCCGCTCCCGCCGCCTGGGCACAGGCGTTCACGCTCCAGGGCGGCTGAAGGGCGGAAAGGGCTCTGATCAGCTCCGCCGGGGCCAGTATGTACCCCAGCCGCAGCCCCGTAAGACCGTAGTCCTTGGTCATGGAGCGAAGGATGATAAGGCCCGGACCCATGAGGGGCAGGGCCGACGATCCAGGGGGGGCGAAGTTTATATAGGCCTCATCCAGGATAAGCAGGGAGCCCGCTCTTCTGCAGGCTTCAAGCATCCGGCGCAGATCCTCCTCCTCCGGCAACACTCCCGTGGGGTTGTTGGGGGAGCAGAGCCAGACAAGGGAAGGAGACCGGCTCCTGACCAGGTCCTCCATATCCGCTGCCGGACAGGCGAAGCCCTCCTCCTCCCGGGAGGGGACCTCAGCCACCATGGCGCCGGCCAGCTCCGAGGCCTTTTTATACTCCCCGAAGGCGGGAGGCGCAATGACCGCCGTCCTGCCCCTGTCGGCAAAGGCAAAGGCACACAGAAAAATCCCCTGGGCCAGGCCGTTCACCACCAGCACCGAGTCGGGCTCCACGCCGTGAAGTTCCGCCAGGGCTGACCGAAGCTCGCCGGAGGATGAATCGGGGTACCGGGCTATGGCCGCCCCTGACGCGGCCTGGGCCACATCCGCATGGGGGGGGAAGGGGTTGGTGGAGACGCTGAAGTCCATGACCTCTCCCGGGGATACGCCCTCCCGCCTCAGCCGTTCGTAGTCCAGCCCCCCGTGGGGGGCGTCTCGGGCCTCAAGAACCTCTTTTCTAGCGAAAAAGTCCATGGAGTCCACTCAGTATCGCTGCTGCGACCAGGGTCAGGGCCGATGCGAAGCGAACCACTTTTATGGCCCGCCTAAGGGATTCTTCGTCGGGAGCGGCGTCTCCCCCCGCCAGGGAGTAGGCGTCCCGCTTCTCCAGGGTCACCCCAAGAAGGCCGGCCATGACGGCCATGGTCCAGCCGGCGTTGGGGCTTGCGGTAAACACTCTCTCCCGCCTCAGAGCCTCAATGCCTCCCAGCAGATCCTCCCCTGCCAGGGCCCCGGCAGCCAGCATAAAGAAGGCGGATATGCGGGCCGGTACCCAGTTGAGCACATCGTCGCACTTTGCGGCAAACTTGCCCCCCCACTCCATATCCCCTTCCCGGTAGCCGAGCATGGAGTCACAGGTGTTGCAGAAACGGTAGAAGAAAGCGCCGGGAAGACCCAGCACTCCAAAAAAGAATAGGGGCGATGCCACGCTGTCGGTGAGGTTCTCCGCCAGGGACTCAATGGCCGCCCCCGCCGTCTCCGACGGGGAGAGGTCCTCCGTCTCCCTGCTCACCAGATCCCGGGAGAGTTTTTCTCTTGCCCCCTGGAGGTCTCCCCCTTCAAGGGAGACCATGACTCCCTCTCCTGCCTCAAGCAGCCCTGCCAGAGAGAAAGTGGTCTTAAGCATGGGGATGGCCAGGATGGCATAGAAAAAGTTTGGGAAGATGCCTAAAAGCCGGGCCGGGATTATGAACAGATAGCCCCCGGCAAGCACCAGCGCCCCGCCGAAGACCAGCAGCGCTTTCTCCTTCCCCGAGGGCCGGTACCGCCACAGGGCGGAGATGTACTTTCCCATATAGACCACTGGGTGAAGTCTGGCCGAAGGCTCACCGAGCAGCAGGTCCCAGATCACCGCCCCCATCAGGATAAATACGAGAGTCATGGACTTTCATTCCTTTCCTGTTGCTTTTGCTCCGCCGCTGATAACCTGCCTGAGCCCTCCCGTCCATCCCGGGGGAAGCTCTGATGCGGCTCTCTCAAGAATTTCCCTCTCCGCTGCAGCGCCGGAGGGGGGAAGCAGAATTCCGCACAGGGTTCCGCTGTGGGCAACGCAGACGCCGAACCCTCCCAGCCGGGCGCAGAGGGCAAAGCATTCGTCCAGCCCTGGCTTTTCAAGAATATCATTCCAGGCCCGGGCGCTCATGGAGGCCCCCCTGCCTATCTTTTCAGGGTCCCCCTCCTCCGTACCCCTCCGCACCAGGGAGAAGGCCTCCTGATGAAGGGAAGCCAGGGGCTCGAGCTGCGCAGGGCTGTACCCGAGGTTAAATTTCTCCGTGTCCACGGCGCCTCCCCAGTCAAAGACGAGCACCGACATGGGAGGGGGCGGTCCCAGATACTCCATTACCCTCCCCCGACGGTGATCCAGCAGGGCCAGTCCCGGCCAGGCCAGGCTGTCCGTGGGTTCCACCGACAGGGCCAGGGCCGTGGCCTCCTCCGGGGAGAGGGAGACCCCCTCCAGGGAGGCAAGGCACGCAAGGGCCGCCAGAATATCGGCGGTGCTGCTCGCATACCCTTTCCCCTCCGGCAGGCGCCGGGGCCGTTCCAGGACGTAGCCTCCCCGGCTCCCTGTGCGGCCTGCCAGAAACGTCCGTGCCGCCTTTTCCGTCTTGGTCATCCCGGGGGGCAGAATCAGCCCCTCCTCAGGGGAGGCCGAAGCCTTTATTACGGACCGGAGGTCGATGGGGCAGGACACGAGGCAGGCCGTCCCTGCCAGGGCGCCCTGGAAGAGCTCTCCGCAGGCGCCGGGGCAGGAGGCGGATGCAGTCCTCACAGGCCGATGATCCTCTCAAGTTCTTTCATGTCCAAAGCTGCCTCCACTTCGTCGGCCAGACGATGAAAGGCACGCTCCCGCACCTCCATCAGGGGCAGGGACTCTCCTTTACCCTTCAGCCCCAGGAAGCGGAGCCATTCGGCCCTAAGGGCAGGGTGGTCGAAGACGCCGTGAAGGGCAGTGCCCCACACCCGTCCTCCGGCAGATACTGCGCCGTCGGTTCCGCCGCCGGAAAGGGTCGCCAGAGGAGCGCCCCCTTCGAGCAGCTCTGAGGCTGCCCCCTCCTCTGCAAGCCCCTCCATGGGAAGGGCTCCGGAGCCGGGAAAGCCCTCTGAGGGTACTGTAACCCCTGACGCGGGGGTGAGAGCCGAATCAGCAGAAAGTCTGGAGGCTACAGGGAGGAACCCCAGGCCGGCGACCTCCTTCCCTCCAGGGGTGGTCAGGGAGCGGCCCAGCATCCTGTACCCGCCGGCGATGCCCGCCGCCGACGAGCCGGACAGTACCAGGGCGCCTATGAGGGAGTCAAACCCCCTGGCCCTCATCCAGGCGAGGGACTCCTCAGGATTCCTGCTGTCGGGAAGGATGACGGCATCCGGCCTCCCCAGCCTCCCGGGATCGTCCGTAAAGCGGACCGACACCCCCTCCTCAAGGGCAAGGGGGTCGAAGTCATCAAAGTTCAGAATTCCGGGGAGCTTTATCACGGCAATATCTATCTCCCCTTTTGCCGGGGGACCGTCGTCGCCGAGGTCGGCGGAGTCCTCCCGGGCCACCGCCAGATTGTCCAGCCAGGGTATCACGCCCAGGGTCGGCCGACCCTCTGTAAGGCCGGAGAGCATGTGGAGGCCTGGCTCCAGCAGTC
>JBMNVK010000027.1:0-22163 GCA_050946755.1 Aminivibrio sp.
TCATGGAAAACATGTAAGAGGCTTCTTGTGGAAACGGAGGGGTACGACAGAGAAATAGGACCAAAGAGTCTTTTCCGGCTTGCAGGAAGCCTTGGCATGCTTGATGCAGAAATCTGGATAACTTTTTGGGATGCTCGCCTAGGCACTTCACATGACTACAGCGAGGAGAAAAGCGCTGTGCTGCTCTCCCATGCAGATAATCTGGAAGAGCAGGCAGCTCTACTTCTTGATGTAATGCGTCTTAAAAGGGCGTCAACTCCGAGGAGCGATGAATGAGAGGCCGTCTGGACATTAAAGAAAAACATTTGACGATTTTGTTGCAAATCCTGAACGAGTATGTGCCCGAGTGGGAGGTATGGGCCTTTGGTTCACGAGTCTCGGGGCACGCACACCGGGGCTCTGATCTTGATCTGGTTCTTGTTGGCCCTGGGCCTGTCCCGGTTGAGAGGCTCGGAGCTCTCCTGGGCGCTCTTGAGGAGTCCTCACTGCCCTTTTTTGTCGATGTGCTGGACTGGAGGGGGATTCCGGCTTCTTTCAGGGAGAATATTAAAAAAAAGAGGATTCTTCTTAAAAAACCGGCCTGAAGGACTGTCTCTTCTGTTGAGACCGGTTTATTTTTTAAAATGCCTTAGCACAGTGCTGTAAAAGTCCTCCAAATCTTTAAGCCTGTGAACCAGGATGGATTTCATTATTTTAATGTCCAGGGCCTCGTAGTTGTACACGGCTATATTCCTAAAGCCCGTCATTTTTTTCATCTTCTCCGTTAGCTGGCTATCAATAATTCCAGCCTTTTGCAGCAGGGTGAAGTTCCCGGCGGCGGTCTCGGGAATGCCCAGGTTCTCTGAAGCTGCCCCGTGAGCGGCGAGGTCGATCGCCGCCTGAACCGCCCGCTGAAGGTTGAGGGCAAAAATGTCCTGCTTGTCTATGTCCTCAAGGCTTTTGGGATCAAAACCGGTGACCTCGGCTATCCTCGCAAGGCATCTCTGAATCGCTGCAACTTTTGACAGGATCACATCCCGGTCAGCCATAGATTCTCCTCCTCAGCACAGCCTCTTCCAGGGGGGCGATTATTTGCTTGAAATCATGGTATTCGTTAACAGTTCTGACGAAAAACTCCTCGTAATCTCTTTTTCTCCCAAGTATTTGAATTCCTGTTTTGAGAACCTGCATCTTTATAATAGGCCCCGCGCTGTTCAGGGAGATCAGGTCGGCGTCCCGCCTCAGATGCTCTTCCAGGCTGGCGCGCAGTTCCAATAATTCCAGAGAAGAAGGGGGCGCGGCAAAAAGAACCGCCACGTCCGCATCGCTGCCGGGATGGGCAGTCCCTCTGGCCATGGAGCCGAACAGGAAGACAAGGCGGATGTTATCGTCCCCCTTGAAGAAGGCTTTGATTGCCTCTTTCACAGCATCTTGCAAAGCTCTCCCTCCCCTTATTACCATGCTCGTAATTATACATGAATAGGGGTTGCAGGCTAAATTACCCGGTTAGCAGAATATTTGTGCGGATAGCAGGAAGTGCCCGTAGTCCTGCCGTTTTCAGGACCTCAGGAATTTTCTTGTGATATGCACAGTGTCTGATAATTTGACTCCCTTCTCAAGAAGCTGTACTATATAACGTACCACTGGAGGTGAGAGCATGAGCAGCATTACTGCTACGGAGGCGCGCAGGCGACTGTTTCAGCTTCTGGACGAAGTAGCGGAATCTCATATCCCGGTAAAAATTTCAGGCAAACGCAATACCGCAGTGCTTGTAAGCGAATCGGACTGGAGGGCCATGAAGGAAACCCTTTATCTATGCAGCATTCCCGGTATGAGGGAATCTATAGTTGAGGGAATGGGTACATCTGTTGAAGAGTGCGAAGAGAATGCCGGATGGTGAAAGAAGAATGGAAGATCGTTTTCACCAAGGCCGCGCAAAAGGATGCAAAAAAGCTATTGTCAGCAGGTTTGAAGCCAAGAACTGAAAAGTTGATTGCTATATTGCGGCAAGATCCTTTTCGTTCACCTCCTCCCTTCGAAAAACTTGTTGGAGATTTTACGGGCGCATGCTCACGGCGAATAAACATTCAGCATCGCCTTGTCTATCAGGTGATTGAACCCCTTCGTACCGTCAAAATCCTCCGCATGTGGAGTCATTACGAATAATTTGTATTTTGGGCTTCCAATGGTCAGGTCGATGGCGGCCTGAAACTGCCCGGTGAAGGTTGAGGACAAAAATGTCCTGCTTGTCTATGTCATCAAGGCTTTTGTGATCAAAATCGGTGATTTTGGCGATATGTGCCAGGTATCTATGGATCGTCGCTGCTTTTGTCGGCAGCACATCCCGGTCAGCCATAGATCCTCCCCAGCACAGCCTCTCGAAGAAGATTTTAATTGCCTATTTCACAGTATTATGCAAAACTCTCTTCCTTTAACACGTTACATCCGTAATTGTACACGAATGAAAGCGATCCACGGACGAAAGTCCTGGGCGTATAATGGATGCAGCCTCCCTATTGCCTGTGGGTTGTATGTGCATGCTAAAATATTGTTTTAAGACAAATGCGTAAAAGGTAGACGCTTTAACGGCGCAGTCCGTTCTACCGGAAGGAGGAACTTAAAATGACAAAGAGCGCGCTTGTGGTGCTTGCCGAGGGTTTTGAAGAGATAGAGGCGGTTGCGCCCATTGATGTGCTGCGAAGGGCTGGTGTGGACGTTACTGTGGCGTCAGTTGAAGGCCCTGTTGTAAAAGGGGCCCATGATGTTGCTGTCCAGGCGGATACCACCCTGGCCGCTGTTACAGGACGGGTCTTCGATATGATTGTGCTGCCCGGCGGGATTCCGGGGGCTAATAACCTGGCGGCCTCCGCAGTCTTGAGCGAAATGCTTAAAAAGCAGCATGCGGAGAGACGGGCAATCGCGGCTATCTGCGCATCTCCTGCGGTGGTGCTTCACCCCCTGGGGCTGCTGGGCGGACAGAAGGCATCCTGCTATCCGTCCTTTCAGCAGGATCTGGACGAGCATAACCGCACTGATGAGCGTCTTACCATCGGCGAAAAGCTGATCACTGCCGCGGGGCCGGGGGTTGCGGTGGAGTTCGCACTGGCCCTTGTTGAGTTTTTGAAGGGCGGGAAAAAGGCCGAGGAGCTGGCTGAAGGCATGTTGGTGGAGGGGAATCGTTGAGTGAACCAGACGGAGGACTCCCGTCCGCTTTAATCCAGGAGGTTCGTCACTTTGAGATTAAAGGGACGGCAGCCTGATGAGCCGAAGCAAGGAAGCCGTGCTTAAGGAGCATTTCGGCTTCGATGGCTTCCGTACCGGGCAGGGGGAGGTAATCGACTCCCTTCTTGAAGGCCGGGATGCGGTAGGGATCATGCCCACCGGTGCCGGAAAATCCCTCTGCTTTCAGATCCCCTCCCTGATCTTCGAGGGCGTCTCCCTGGTTGTTTCGCCGCTGATCTCTCTCATGAAGGACCAGGTGGAGGCCCTTCGCCAGTCCGGCGTGGCGGCGGCCTATCTTAACAGCACCCTGACCGGCGTTCAGATGAGAACGGTGCTGAAAAACGCCGCAGCGGGGGAGTATGCCCTGCTCTATGTGGCCCCGGAGCGACTGGATTCATGGGATTTTATGGAATTTGTCAGAGGAGCATCGATACCATTGATTGCCGTGGACGAAGCTCACTGCGTCTCCCAGTGGGGGCAGGATTTCCGCCCCAGCTACCTGAAGATAGGGGATTTTGTACATTCCCTTCCCCGGCGGCCTGTGCTGGGGGCCTTTACCGCCACGGCCACGCCCCAGGTCAGAGATGACATAATCCAGCTGTTGAGCCTGCGGGAGCCGAAAGTAGTTACCACAGGCTTCGACAGGAAAAATCTGTACTTTGAGACCCGAATCCCCCAGAGCAGGGAGGCCTCCCTGCTGGAGTTTTTGGAAACCCGCAGGAAGAAGAGCGGCATTGTCTACTGCCTTACCCGCAGGGGGGTGGACGAAGTCTGCCGCAAGCTTTTGAAGGAAGGTCACCGGGCTGCCAGGTATCATGCGGGGCTGTCCCAGGAGGAGCGGCGCATGAACCAGGAGCGCTTTCAGGCGGACGATGTATCCGTAATTGTGGCCACCAACGCCTTTGGCATGGGGATAGATAAATCGAACGTAGCCTACGTGGTTCACTATAATATGCCCAAGAATATGGAGAGCTACTATCAGGAGGCCGGCCGGGCGGGCCGGGACGGCTCGCCGGCAGAGTGCTTGCTCTTCTACGGGGGCCAGGACGTGATCACCAACCAGTTTTTCATCGAGAAGGACCGGGAAAACGAGGAGCTGGACGCCGAAACTCTCCGGAAGGTCAGGGAGACGGATCGCAGGCGGCTGCGCCAGATGGTGGACTACTGCCACACAACTGACTGTCTGCGGTCGGTTATTCTGGGATATTTCAGCGAGGATGCCCCGGACTCCTGCGGCAACTGCTCCAACTGCCTGAAGGACTTCCAAATGGAGGACATAACCATCCCCGCCCAGAAAATCCTCTCCTGTGTGCTGAGGATGAAAGAGCGGTATGGAATCACTATGATTATAGATACGCTGCGGGGCAGCAGAAACAGGCGCATTCTGGAGCTGGGGCTGGACGGTCTGTCCACCTACGGCATCATGAAAGACGAGAGCAAAAAGTCCCTGCGGGATAAGATAAATTTTCTGATCTCCAGGGAATTTCTGGAGCAGAGCGACGACTCCTTCCCTGTGGTGAAGACCACTCCTCAGGCGAGGGGAATTCTCTTCCGGGGAGAGACTTTAATGATGCCGGTAGCTGTTGAAAAGGCAAGGCCCCCTGTCCGCCGTCCGGCAAGAGAGCCCATGCCGGAGATGCCCATTGCCCCCGATCTGTTCGAGAAGCTTAGGACTCTGCGGAAGGAGATAGCCGCAGGGCAAGGCGTGCCTGCGTTTATGGTGTTCTCCGACGCCACCCTCCGGGATATGTGCGACAGGCTTCCCCAGACGCCGGAGGAGCTGCTCCAGGTCAGTGGCGTGGGGTTGGTAAAGCAGGAGAGGTACGGCAGGGCCTTTTTAGAGCTTATCGCCGAACACAGGCTGAATCCGGACTAAAGGCTTGCCGTGCTGCGGAGGCTCAGTGCCTTGATTCGCTGCTCCGGATTTTTTCTATTATGGGCCGGGCTTCCTCAGATTTCAGCCACCTCCAGGTGGAATCGGGAACAAGAGGCCGTACCCCGTCCATGTCACCCCTTCGGATGAGCTCCCTTACCCGGGAGGCGCTTACGGGCTCGCCCTGCTCCTCAAGCCGCTGAAGCTCCATCACTTCTACCGGCGCCCACCCTTCCCCTCCCCGGGGCAGCTGCTCCATCATGACTCTGTTGTAGATGGAAGTGACGGGGCAGTAGGGCTCGGTGCCCACAAAACGGTACCTGGCCTTCAGCGCCGGGGCTATGTGCCTGCCGAAAAGCTCTGTATCCAGGGCGGCATACAGCTCCGTAATCCGCTCATCATCTGGAGAGTCTATCCTTGTAAAGTAAGTCGGGAAGGTGGCGGCAGAGATGACATAGGGCCCTCCCGGCAGGACATGGACATTTTTCAGGTCTGAAACTCCTTCTTTTACGAGCCTTAGGCGTAGGGCGAAGGGGAAGAGGGACCGATCCTCCTCCACGATCAGGGCATAAAGCCGCGGCACAAGCTCTGCGGCCCTCTGAAGCAGGCTGTAGTGGCCCAGGGTGAAGGGATTGCAGTTTAATACGGCGATTCCTGAGCCGTCAGGTCCGTCTTTCGTTTCTGAGGAAAGGGCCTTTGTCCATTTGCTGAGGTTCTCAGGCCCCCACTCGAGCAGCGATGCTCCGAGGCCCGTCCTCTTTATGCGTGCAGTCGCCAGATGGGAGAAGCCGAGACCCGTAAAACGTTCTGCCTCTTCCGGCGATGAGTAAAGAAAAATATGCCGCAGTCCCCGCTCCGTGGCCTTTTTTATCAGAGCGGTAACAACTGACGCTGCTGCTCCCTCTCCCTCAAGAGCCGAATCCACGGCGATTCCCTGCAGTATGTTTCCCACAAGGGAACCGGTAGCAACAAGCCGTTCCCCCAGAAATAGGCCGATAACTACATCCTCATTTCCAGGAACCAAAAGGCCCCTGGAAGCAAGGAGCCGGGCCCTTTCCTCCAGATCTTCTGCTGATACAAGTATCCTCTCCTGAAGTCCTAACATCTTCCTTCTCCACTCATATATTCGCCCTCAGGCTTTACAAATTTTATTCATGACGTTATTGTACAACGCGAATCCAAAGGGGTACAGGAGAGTGCATTTGCGGAGCAAGAAACACGATGCTTCTCTACTCCGTGGCAAAAATTCCGCCATTATGGGATAAAACAGTATATAATCTGTCAGCAGGCGCAAATGCGCTTATAAAAAGTAAGGAGGGCAAAGGCGATGAAAAGGAAGTTTAGCCTGGTGGTTCTGCTGCTGGTACTTGCGGTGTCCGCAGTCTTAGGCAACACAGCCCACGGCGAGCCCCGTTACGGCGGGCTGCTCAAGGCGACGATCAACTCCAACCCCGCATCCCTGGACCCCATTTTTGAAACTGGAGAAAGCGAGCTTATCCCTGCCTCCCATATTTTTGAGACGGCCCTTGCCACGGGTCTTGAGGGGGATATTTACGACTGCGTATGCACCTATGAGCAGAAAAACGACGGAATGATCCTTGAGCTGACCCTGCGGGACGGAGTAGAGTTTCACGATGGTTCTGCGGTCACGATTGAGGACTTAAAGGCGTCCGCCGACCGGTGGCTGGCCAATGTCAGCTTTGCAAAAAGCCATGTGGGCTCAAAGCTTGAAAGCCTCGAAGTTGAGGGCAGCAAGCTGATCTTCACCTTCAAAGATCCTGCCCCGCTGGCTCTTATAGCCATCAGTGCATGGAGCCGGGGGCTTTACATATTCCCCAGGTGGCTGTGTGAGAAGTATCCGGACAGCAAGATTGAAAACAGCGACCTCACAGGGACCGGCCCCTACATGTTCAGAGAGTATCAGGCGGGCCGGTTTGTAGTGCTTGAAAAATTCAAAGGATATGTGCCCAGGGAATCGGGCGGAACAGGGCTTGCAAAGGCGAAGCAGGGCTACCTGGACACAATTTACTTTTACCCTGTATCGGATAAGACGGCCCGCATCACAGGGGTGCAGACCGGGGAGTACGACGTGGGAATAGGCGTCCCCTTCAATATGATGGAGACCCTGAAAAAAGACGAGCGGCTCACTGTGGAGGTAAAGGAGCTGGGCATTATGCCTGTGGTCGTCTTCAACTTCAGGCAGGGTCCCTGCTCTGACGTAAATCTGCGCAACGCCATCCTTGCCTGTCTGGATATGAACGAACTGATGATGGCGGCCCAGGGAGACCGATCCCTTTTCTATCTGAATCCCAGCTTTATGCAGAAATCCAGCCGCTGGTGGACCGAGGAAAGCCTGGGTAAATATAACGCCGTCGACCTTGAAAAGGCCAGGGAATATCTGGCGGCCTCCTCTTACGACGGAAGTCCCCTGGTCTTCATCACCACCAAGGCCAACGACTATTTTTACAAGACGGCCCTGGTTATCCAGCAGATGGTGAAGCCCATAGGCATTGAGATCGACCTTCAGGTGTACGATAACCCTACACTGCGGCAGTACAGGAACCAGCCGGACAAGTTCGATATGTTCAGCGGAGGAATCACCGCAAAAGTGGACCCAAGTTTGATTGCCTTTATGCCCGAGGGTTGGGCGGGGTTTTACAGCTCGGAGAAAAAGTCGCACTACTACGGCATCCTTACCTCGGAGAGCGACTTTGACAGACGGTACGAGGCCTGGGTGGAGATGACCAGAGTGCTCTATGAAGAGCTGCCGGCGATTACCTTTGGGGAACGAAATGTGGCGGTGGTAAGCAGAAGCTATGTCAAAGACCTGTTCGATACCACGGAAAAGTATTACTGGAATACGTGGATCAGCAAGTGACTGAAGGTTTGCGACTCTTGAATGAACTGAGAGGCGCCCCTGAGAAGATCAGGGCTTTGCCGTCAATTGATGTTTTATGAAGGCGGACTGAGTCCTTGATCCGATACACTGTAAAACGCCTTTTTTCAGCGGTCCCCACGGTGATCATCATGGCGGTTCTGATTTTTGCCCTCATCCGGATGGTCCCGGGAAATCCGGCCCTGGTGATGCTGGGCGACGATGCTACTGCCGGGGAGATCGCCGAAATGGAGGAGCGTCTAGGAATTGAAAAGCCTGTTTTCATCCAATTCCTGCTGTGGGGGAGGCAGCTGCTCGGGGGAGATCTGGGAAGATCGATCTACTACCGGGCTCCGGTGACTGAGGTGATCGCCTCCCACCTTGAGCCCACGGCGCTTCTTGTGCTTTACAGTACGGCCGTTTTTTTGATGATCGGCGTGCCTCTGGGGGTTCTGGCCGCCGTGCACAGAAACGAACCTGTGGACAGACTGTGCATGACGGCCTCCATGGTGGGCATCTCCATGCCGGGCTTCTGGCTCGGGCTGATTCTGGTCATCTTCTTCTCCGTTAAGCTGGATCTGCTCCCCTCTGTGGGGTACGTCATGATCCGGGAGGGGGGAGTTGCAGAAAGCCTGAAATATCTCACTCTGCCCGCTTTTGCCATGGGTCTGCAGAGGGCGGCCAGCATAGCCAGAGTCACCAGGTCGAGCATGCTTGAGGTGCTTGAAAACGACTTTATCAGAACGGCCAGGGCCAAAGGGATGACGGAGAGAAGGGTTGTAGGGCTTCATGCCCTTAAAAATGCCGCCAACCAGATCCTCACCCAGGCAGGAATTTCCATCGCCCATATCATGGGAGGATCGGTGGTAATCGAAAACGTATTCAACATCCCCGGCCTGGGAAAGCTTGCCTTCGACTCCATCACCCGCAGGGATTACCCTGCTATCCAGGGTCATATTATTCTGGTGGCGGTAATATATGTTTTTGTAAACCTGGTTGTGGACCTGATGTACAAGTTTTTTGATCCCCGGGTGGAGTACAAGTAATGGAGTCTCGCCGATGAGCCGCTCAAGAATAGGGCACAAATATAAATCGGTGATCCTGGGAGGGTTTATGTTCATGGCTATTGTCATGACGGCCCTGTTTGCACCCTTTATTGCAACTCATGACCCGGCTGAGATCTCCATGAGCAAATCCCTTCAATCCCCTTCCGCTGCTCATCTCTGCGGCACGGACGAGTTCGGGCGGGATGTCTTCTCCCGCATTGTATACGGTTCCCGCATCTCGCTGTCCATCTCCCTCTCCGTCCTTGTGGCCACCGGCGTCGCCGGTACGGTTCTCGGGCTGCTGGCGGGCTATTACGGGGCGGCGGACATGATTATAATGAGGTTTATGGACGGACTCATGGCCTTCCCGACCGTTATTCTGGCCCTGGTGCTTCTGACGGTGCTGGGTTCAGGCATTGGAAATATTGTCCTGGCCCTCTCCATTGCCCAGCTGCCCCGGGTTGTCAGGACAGTAAGGGCTACGGCTATTTCAGCAAAACAGTTCGAGCATGTGGAGGCCGCCAGGGCCATGGGCGCCTCCGATGCCCGCATAATGTTCAAGTACATCCTGCCCCTGTGCATCTCCCCCCTTATCATCCGCCTCACCCTGATAATGGCCCTTACGGTGCTGAATGAGGCGAGTCTTACGTTTTTAGGCGTAGGCCTTTCCCCTGAAACTCCAAGCTGGGGTTCAATTCTGTCTGAGGCGCGACAGCATGCCACCACCTCCCCCTATCTGATCCTTCTTCCGGGGGCTGCCATCGTCTGGTCCGTAATGGCTCTTAACATCCTGGGCGACGGACTGAGGGATGTGCTCGACCCGCGGCTGGGGTGAGGAGGTAGAATATTATGACCGCCTCCGGCAAAGTGCTCGAAGTACGAAATCTTTCAGTAAAATTCTCCTCTTTTGGAGAATCGGTGGAGATAATTCGCGATATCAGTTTTGATATAAAAAAAGGGGAGACGGTGGGAGTCGTCGGCGAGAGCGGCTGCGGCAAGACTATGACCGCCCTTGCCATTATGGGGCTGATAAAATCCCCTCCCGGCAATATCACAGGCTCCGTTAGGGTGCACGGACGGAATCTGCTGGAGCTGAGTGAGGACAGGATGCGCCGGCTGCGGGGCAAAGAGATCTCCATGATCTTTCAGGAGCCCATGACATCCCTTAATCCCGTTATGACCATCGGAAAGCAGATGGAGGAGGTCTTCCGGTTTCACGAGGGAATGAGCCGCAGGGAGGCCCGGAGGATGTCCGTCAAAATGCTGCGGCTTGTGAATATTGCCCTGCCTGAGCAGAGGATGAACGAATATCCTCACCAGCTGTCGGGAGGGATGAGGCAGAGGATCATGATTGCCATGGCCCTTTCCTGCAATCCCAGGCTTCTCATAGCCGACGAGCCCACTACTGCCCTGGATGTGACGATCCAGGCCCAGATCCTCGATCTTATGAAAAATCTGGCCCGGGACCTCGGCACATCCATCATGCTCATCACTCACGACCTGGGCGTAGTGGCGGAGATCTGCTCCCGGGCAGTGATAATCTACTGCGGCCAGATAGTGGAGGAGATCAGATCCCAGGACCTGTTCAGCCCTTCTCACCCCTATACCAGGGGTTTGCTGGACTCCATTCCCCGGCCGGGCAGGGAGGGCAAGCTGCACGTCATTCCCGGTGCGGTGCCGGGAGCAAAGGATTTCCCGGGCGGGTGCGTATTTCATCCCCGCTGCAGGTATGCTATGGAGAGGTGCTTCCGGGATATTCCGGAGCTGACGGAAATCTCCCCCGGGCACAGGGTAAGATGCTGGCTCTTCAGCGATGGAAAGCAGACCTCCGGCGCCGGCAGTTTTGGAGAGACAGGCCTATGAGAGAAGTGGTCCTCAATGTGAAGAATCTGGTTAAATGGTTCCCTGTAAAACAAAATGGCCTTTTTTCTGCCTCCAGAAACCTTAAAGCGGTGGACGGCGTAAGCTTCAAGCTGTATAAAGGAGAGACTCTGGGTCTTGTAGGGGAGTCGGGGTGCGGAAAATCCACCCTGGCGAGGACGATTCTGAGGCTTCTGGAGCCCACGGCGGGCAGTATTGAATTCAAGGGCCGGGATTTTCTTAAAGTAGACCGGCGGACTTTGTCTTCCATGCGAAAACAGATGCAGATCATCTTTCAGGATCCCTACGGGTCACTTCATCCCAAGATGCGGGTCGGAAAGATCCTGGAGGAGCCGCTGATCATCGCCGGATACGGAAATTCGGCAAAACGGCGGAAGCGGGTGGAGGAGATGATCGCCCTTGTGGGGCTGAGCCCGGAGCATCTGAGGCGGTTTCCTCACGAGTTTTCCGGCGGGCAGAGGCAGCGCATTGCCATAGCCAGATCTCTGGCCACTAACCCCGAGCTCATCATATGCGACGAGCCCGTGTCGTCTCTGGACGTATCGGTGCGCTCCCAGATACTTAATCTGCTGGAGGACCTGCAGGAAAAGCTCGCCCTGACCTATCTTTTTATCAGTCATGACCTGACTGTAGTTGAACATATCTGCGACAGGATTGCGGTAATGTATCTGGGCAAGATAGTGGAGATAACATCAAAAAAAGAACTCTTCAGCAACCCCCTCCATCCCTATACCTGGGCTCTTCTCTCGGCGGCGCCGATTATAGGGGTGGGGCAAAAGCGGGAGCGGATTGTACTGGAGGGGGACATTCCAAGCCCTGTGGACCCGCCCGGAGGCTGCCGCTTTTATACCAGATGCAGTCATGCCATGGATATCTGCAGGACGATGCCCGATTTCAGAAACTTGGGGAAGGGCCATTTTGTAGCATGCCACCTCTACCGGTAGAGAGGGCTTTCTGACGATAATATTTTTGTGAGGATGTGATTTTTCGTGGATTATTCGGTTCTTTCCATGTCAATCATTTTTGTTATTGGCATAGTGGCAGGTTTTTTCAATACCATCGGTGGGGGAGGAAGCCTGCTGGTACTGCCTTTCCTTACCTTTTTGGGAATGGATATTGCCCTTGCCAACGGAACCAACCGTCTTGGAGTAATCCTGCAGAGCGGAACTGCGGCGGTGGAGTACGGCAGGAAAAAGGTACTCTGTCTAAAAACGGCTCTGCCTCTCGCCCTCTATTCCACTATAGGCTCCGTGGCCGGCACTTTTATGGCTATAAACATAGACAGAAAATATCTGAACCTCTCCGTTGCTGCCGCCATCTCCTTTATGGCCTTACTGCTGGTGTTCCGTCCGGCCATGTGGGAGACTCAGCGGGAGTCCAAGGCATCCGGATTTACGACCTTTGCTGTTTTTTTTGCCATAGGCATCTATGGCGGCTTTATACAGGCAGGAGTGGGCTTTTTCCTCAGCTGGGCTCTCGCCCTGGCGGTGGGAGTGGACCTGCTGAGGGGCAATGCCATCAAAATGGTGATAGTAGGCATGTATAACATTGTCAGCCTCGCCATCTTCTACAAAAGCGGTCTGGTGGATATTCCCGTGGGCCTCGCCCTTGCGGGGGGAAGCATGGTGGGAGCCGTAATCGGCGCCAAATTCGCCGTGGCAAAGGGCAGCCGGTGGATCCGCTGGATTTTGGCCGTCACCATCATCATAAGCGCGACAAAAATGGTCTTTGACGTCTTCTAAGGCCCTGCCTTTTGCAGTAGGCCCGGATGGCAGGCAGGATCTGCCCTTCGGAAGAACATAAAGGGGCGGGCGCCTTTGACCGCGCGCCGCCCCGCTGATTTTGAGCCTTCAGTTTTGATCTATGCTTTCCCCCGGCCGAAAAACTCCTCGGCCTTGTAGTCCCCCCGCTCCAGCGCCGCCCTGAACTCTCTGTCCCCTTCCATTAGTATCTGCTTCATGGAACCCCTTGTGAGCCTGCTCTTTTCCAGCACTATCTCGCCGTCTACCAGCACCGTGTCCACATCCTGTCCGCTTGCGGCATTTACAAGCTGCTCTACCGGGCTGAAGAAGGGGTACAGGTGGGGCTGTTCCACATCCACCAATATAAGGTCCGCCCGCTTGCCTGCCTCCACAGAGCCTATGGTGTCCTCCATTCCCAGAGCTGCCGCGGCGTCTATGGTCACCATTTCCAGCACTTTGCGGGCAGGCAGCAGAGAGGTGTCGTTGAAGAAGTTTCTGTGAAGCAGCTGACCTATGCGCAGATCCTTCCAGAGGTCGAAGGTCCTGTCGGGGGCGTTGCCGTCGGTGGCTATCACGACCCTGGCTCCTGCCTCCAGCAGCTCTGTGACAGGGCAACGGGCCCTCACGTGGGATTTGGTGCTGGGGCCTGTTACGACAGTTGTTCCCGTGCGGGCCAGGATTTTCACCTCCTCCGGGGTTATGCCGGTGCAGTGGGCGATGAAAACATCCCGGCCGAGACCTTCTGGGCAGCGCTCCTCCACGAAGGCGATGTCCCCTCTGTAGGCGTGGCCGTGAAGGAGGACGCCGTAACGGTTGGCGATCTCCCTCATTTTTTTGATCTGCTCGACGGACTCCTCTTCAGACAAAGATCTGTCCGGCCCCAGGTGGGAGACCACCACTACAGCGTTCGTCCTGCCTCTGTTGCTGTTGTGCCATTTTCGGACGGTGTCCTCGGTGATTCCGTAGGCATCCCTGAAGGTTACAGTTTTTTCCGTAAATCCATCTCCCCGCCATATCCTGGCGGTCTTGGGCCAGGGGCCGTTGGGGGCGCCTATGCCTGAGATGGTTCTGCCTCCCAGAGACTGGGCTCCCTCAAAATGGGCGTCGATGATCTCCGGGTCAAAGATGGGAGGGTTGCCTCCTATTATGTTGACGGAGGTAGTGGTGCCGAACCGGATTTTTTCCGCCGCCGCCAGCCGCGCCTCGGCGTACCAGAATTCGGGGGTGGTGCAGCGATAGTAAATATCCTCCGAAACTACCAGCCAGTCGTCCACAATGCCGCTGCCCCTGGTGAAAGAGTGCCCTGCATGACAGTGGCAGTCTATAAGCCCCGGGAGGAGGGCCTTCCCTCTGCCGTCCATCCTCATGCGGGCTTCCCTTCCCTCCAGGGAAGCACTGTCACCTACTTCAACAATCTGCCCCTCTGCAATTGCCACATATCCGTTGTTTATAACTGTTCCCTTAGGGTCCATGGTTACAATTACAGCGCCTTCTATCAGCAGGTCAAGCATGGTCTCTCTCCTTTCCTCCGTGGCAGCCGGGAGTCTCACCCTCGACTGCTTTGCTCCTTGCCAAAAAATCATCTCTTTTAAATCCCCACAGTTTCTGTAGGGATAATTATACACGATGGAGAAAACAAGAAAGATGTTTGTTTGCTCAACTTTTCTCCATCGGGAAAATCTTGCTTTTTCGCAAGTATGGCTGTAAAATTTCAGCAAGTCATGGTGTTAAAGTAATCTGACAAAGAGTTCTTGAAATTTGAGAAGTGGCACGAATTTTCGAGAAGGAGGCGATATTTACCTAAATTAAGCGGTAAATTTCTTGATATAGAGATGTTATCTGTTTAATTGGTTGAAAGGAGAGGTAGGTATGGCTGGTCCTGAAGTCAGACGACATGTAAAAGCCCTTGAACCCAACACTATGATACTGAGTCTCCTGGTATCAGCTCTTTCGGCAGCAATATGCATGCAGATTATCTCCAGAATAGGCATTACTCCTAATACCTCCATCATAGGAGCGCTGATAGCCATGACCCTGGCGCGCGTGCCTATGGAGGCGATGGGCAAATTCCGCTCCCTCGACCGTCAGAACCTGGTGCAGACTATGACCTCGGCGGCGGGTTTTGGGGCAGCAAACTGTACCCTGCTTTCAGTTGCAATCTTTTATGCCTACGGGGACCTTTCTTTTGTCATTCCCATGCTGATTGGCTCCGGTGTTGCGACTTTAATAGGAATGCACCTGGTTTACCGTCTTTTTGATTCAGAGCTTTTCCCGGCCTCGGGTACGTGGCCGCCGGGAATTGCTACCGCTCAGGCTCTTATAGCGGGCGATGAGGGCGGAAGGAAGGGAAAACACCTCCTCGTAGGCGTCTTCCTGGGTGCGCTTGGAAGCAGCAAATTTCTTTTCTCCTTCCCGGCCCTTGGAATTGCCGGTCTTCCCATGGCAGGGGTGGGCATTGCTTTTATAGCCAATGTGTACGCCATGATTGCCCTCGCCGTAGGTCTTCTGGTGAGGGGATATTACGTCCATATTGCCCACTGGGTGAGCCCCATCCTGGCAATGGTGGGCTTTGAAAATGTAACTGACCTGGGCAAAACCTATCTCCCCCACGGAGTTATGATTGGTGCCGGTACTGTTTCCCTGATCCAGGCAATGATGATCATCTTCAGGAATAAAAAGCCTCAGGAAGTCCAGTCCGGACAGCATGAGGGGAAATACACGGTCTCCGCGGAGTCGGTAAAAAAGAGCCTGGCCGTACACGTGGTGCTCTTTGCCCTTGGCGCTGTAGCACTTGCATTAATCGGCGGAATTTGGGCGGAAATGCCGGCAGATAAGCTGATTGTCTGGGTTGTATGGTGTACTTTTTCATCCATTGTCGCCCCCATACTCGTAGGGCTCTCTGCCATGCATTCCGGCTGGTTCCCCGGGTTCGCCGTATCCATTATCTTCCTCAGCATAGGTATTTTTATGGGCTTTCCTCCCCACGCCCTCATCCTCCTTACGGGGTACGTGGCCAGCACAGGCCCCTGCTTTGCCGATATGGGCTATGACCTTAAGGCAGGATGGATGATCAGAGGCAGGGGAGAAAATGTAGCCTACGAGCTGGACGGAAGACGGCAGCAAATGATTTCCGAGCTTATTGGGGCCTTTGTGGCGGTGGGCATGACAGCCCTTCTTATGAATATGCACTTCAAGCTCGATATGATTCCGCCGGTGAGCAAGGTTTTTGCTGCTACAGTCCAAGCGGGGCTGCATCCTGAAATTATGAAGCAGCTCATGGTGGCAAGCATACTCGGCGCCGTGCTGCAGTTTCTGGGCGGAGCGGGGAAGGCTCTGGGCATCCTCTTTGCCACGGGACTGCTGATCCGTAATCCCATTTACGGCATCGGACTCCTCGTCGCCCTTCTTATTCGAAGGCCCCTTGAAAAGAAGTACAAGGCCGAGCTTGAAATTTACGGCGGCGGCCTTGTGGCAGGGGACGGACTGTACGGGTTTGTGCAGGCTCTTATCAGGAGCTTCATGATGTGATAAAAAAACGCATCGGGCTCATACGGGTACTGACCACCTTGAAGGAAGAACTGCTGAATCTTCACGGCGATCTGGTGATGAAGTACTATCCGGGATTCCAGGTGGTCTCCCGGTGCATCCCCGATCAGCCTGAGGGCATTCACGATTATGAGACGGAGCGGACTGCCGTTCCAAAGGTTCTTGCCCTTGCCCGGGAGATGGAAAGAGAGGGAATGGAGGCGGTCATAGTAAGCTGCGCCGGCGACCCGGCAGTAGCCGAAGCCTCTGCCGAGCTGCGGATCCCTGTGATAGGCGCAGGAAGATCCGCGGCCTCGGCCGCTCTTGTTCTTGCCCGTCCCACGGCTGTCCTTGGCATTACTCAGGAAGTGCCTGTTGCTATCCGCAGTATTCTGGGGGATCTTCTCGTATCAGATGCCGTGCCTGACGGGGTGGAATCTACCCTGGATCTCATGGAGCCTGAAGGAAAAGAGGCCATGATAAAGGCCGGGGTTTCTCTTGCGGAGAAGGGCGCCAGGGCAATAGTGCTGGCCTGCACCGGCATGTCCACCATAGGAGCAGCGGATACTCTGAAGGAGAGGCTGGATATTCCGGTAATAGACCCGGTAAAGGCTCAGGCTGCCGCTGCCTGGACCTTGCTGGTTTAGGGGAGGGGTTGCCTTTGGCAAGACGGACTATAACCATGGAGATGGGAGAGGCCGCCCTTCTGGGCGGCGCCCTCCTTGGCGGCGGCGGCGGCGGAAGCATGGATAAGGGACGGCTTAATCTGCAGGGGGCTCTTGAGGCCGGCGAAATAGTTCTGGTCGATATCGACGATATTCCCCCCGATGCTATTCTCGTGACGGGATCCGCTGTCGGAGCTCCCGCCGCAACAGAGGCCAGGGTTGAGCCTGCGGATTACGTGCGCGTAGTGGAAATTCTTAAAGAGAACGGATGCCCCGATCCTGCCGGGTTTATTCCAAATGAGTGCGGCGGAAGCTCCATCACCAACGGATGGGTGCCGGCGGCCCTAATGGGCCTGCCGGTAGTGGACGCCCTGTGCAACGGAAGGGCTCACCCCACGGGAACTATGGGCTCCATGGGCCTTCACAGGGATCCGGCTTATGTCTCCCGGCAGGCGGCCGCCGGAGGTGACCGGGAGAAGGGGATGTATCTTGAGATTCACGCCGCAGGAAAACTGGGAGCGGCATCCTCAATGGTCAGGGCGGCCGCCGATAAGGCCGGGGGGCTTGTTGCAGTAGCCCGGAATCCGGTGCAGGCCTCCTACGCCAAGAAGTACGGCGCCTGCGGTTCCCTTGCCCAGGCTATGGAGCTTGGACAGAGGATGAAAGATGCCATGCCCCGGGGAGGAGAGGCAGTGCTTTCAGCCGTTCTTGATTTTCTTGGAGGCAGACTCGTTGCCTCAGGAAAGGTTGCCCGCAAAGAGCTGGTAACCCGGGGAGGATTTGACAGCGGCCTGATTACTGTAGGCGATTATGAGACTACTTTCTGGAACGAGTACATGACGCTTGAGCTGAAGGGGGAGCGGCTTGCTACCTTCCCCGATCTTATAATGACCCTGGACAGGCAGACGGGCCTGCCGGTCACCACGGCAGAAGTAGCGGAGGGGCAGGATGTGCTGCTTTTTGCCGTGCCCGCGGAGAGGCTCATCCTTGGAGAAGGCATGCGCTGCATGGATCTGATGGAGGAGATAGAGCCGATAGTGGGAAAAAAGATAGTTGAATTTATCAGATAGGAGGGATGTTCAGTGTCCCTGAAATATGCAATTGAAGCCTATGAGCTTCTGGACAGCCCGTCGGCATCGGGCGAATCCGTCAGAGAGGCCCTGCTCGGCGCAGGAGTGAAGGCTGAGAACATCGAAGTAAAAAGGGTGGAGGGACCTAAAGGGAGCACAGATTTTGTCAAAGTCTGGTTTCCGGGCACAAAAGGGAAAAGGGGCGGAGGCTCCGCTCCCACCCTTGGAATTGTGGGCCGCCTGGGCGGCATAGGTGCAAGGCCAGAGCGGCTGGGGCTCGTCTCCGACGGTGATGGCGCCATTTCTGCTGTGGCAGCGGCAATGAAGCTTGGCCGTATGGCAAGCCTGGGGGAGATGCTGCCCGGAGATGTGTTCATCTCCACCCACATCTGTCCCGATGCCCCGACCCGGCCTCACGACCCCGTTCCCTTCATGGACTCCCCGATCAACATGGTCATAGCCAATAAAGAGGAGATAAGCGACGAACTGGACGCGGTGCTCTCGATAGACACTACCAGGGGCAACCGGGTGATCAACTGCAGAGGGTTTGCCATCTCTCCCACGGTTAAGGAAGGTTACATCCTCAGAGTCAGCGAGGACCTTCTCTCGATCATGGCCAGCGTTACGGGCAGGGCGCCCGTGGTCTTTCCCATTACAACCCAGGATATTACCCCTTACGGAAACAATCTCTATCACCTGAACAGCATAATGCAGCCCTGTACCGCCACACCTGCTCCGGTGGTAGGCGTTGCCCTTACAGCGGAGACGGCCGTTCCCGGATGCGCCACAGGCTCTTCCCAAGTGGTGGATATCGAGATGGCGGTCCGGTTTGTCCTGGAGGCGGCCAAGGAGTTCGGAGAGGGCAAGCTTGATTTTTACAACGCCGAGGAGTTCAGGCTTATGATTGAGCTGTATGGCTCCATGGCTCATCTTCAGACCCTGGGAAAGGATTCCCGCTAAAAAGGTATGAAGTGTCAGTTTACCCTCACCGTCTCCGAGGGAAAGCTGCTTATAGCCAAAGCCATTGCATCCCTGCCAGAAGTGCAAAAAGCCATGACGGAGGGACTGATTCTGCTTAAAGGGGGCACCACTGTATCTGCCCTTTCTGAGGAGCTGTGCGGCGAACCTATGAGAATTTCCGGGAGGATTACGCCAAGGGGAACAGTATCCTCAGGCGCCTCTAAACCTTCCGGCGCCCATTCTCTGCTGCTCAGAAAAGGGGTCCCGGAGAAAGGTGACGGCAGACTGGTGGAAATCGCTGCCGAAATGGGCCCTGACGATATATTTGTGTGCGGCGCAAATATCATTGATCCCTGGGGAGGAGCAGCCATGATGGCCGGGAAGGACCTCGGCGGCGAACCGGGTAAAATCATCCCGACCATTGAATCCGAGGGGGTCAGATGTTTTGTAGCCGCAGGACTGGAAAAACTCTCTCCCGTACCGGTAGCGGAAGTTTTCGGAGAGGCCGGACGCAAAGCATCGGCATGGTCCATGGGTATGGCGGTGGGGCTGATTCCTGTGCCGGGCAGAGTTGTCACAGAACTGGAGGCTCTGTCCATTATGGGCTATCCGAAGAGATGGCTTGTGGGCAGGGGCGGAATCTCCGGAGCTGAGGGGTCTTCTACCATAATAGTGGAAGACGAGTTCCGGGAGAGCCCGGCCGGTTTGCTGGAACTTCTTCGTAAAATTAAGGGAGCCGCCACCAGCGGAGTGAGCGCATCTCTTGAAGAGTGCCTCCGCTGCGGTCCCGCCCGGTCGGGTCATTTGGGGTGCGTCTACGGCGGCAACGCCAGATTCGGGGGTAGATTATGATGAAAAAAATTATAGGCACAGTCACTATCGGACAGTCGCCGAGGACTGATGTGATACCGGATGTAATCTCTGTTCTGGGTCCGGATATAGAGATACGGGAGGCAGGCGCCCTTGACGGCCTGTCAAAGGAAAAGATAGCCTCCTTTGCCCCGCAAAAGGGAGACTACGTCCTGGTGACCAGACTCGCAGACGGCTCTACGGTGCAGGTTGCGGAACAGTATATAACTCCCAGGGTTAACGAAAAGATAGCGGCCCACTTTAAAAGCGGAATCTCTGTTGTGCTGCTACTCTGCACGGGAGAATTTCCTGATTTCGAGGAGGGAGGGCTGCTCATCAGACCTCAAAAAGTACTGTTCAACGCGGCGGCCTCCGTGGCCGAGGGTATGCGCGTGGGTGTTCTCACCCCATCTCCCGAGCAGGTTGAGCAGGCAGAGCACCGGTGGAAGATGGTAAGCCCTCACGCCAGAGCGGTGCCGGCCTCCCCCTACATCGACAGTGAGGCTGCCGTAAAGAAGGCGGCAGAACAGCTGCGAGAATGGAAAACAGATCTCACAATACTGGACTGCATAGGCTACACTCTGGCAAACAAAGCCATGGTCAGGGAGATAACGGGAAAGCCCGTTCTCCTCGCCCGGGGTGTGGCTGCCAGCATGGTAAAAGAACTGCTTTAACAGATCAATCCTGTGATAAATTTTTGAAATCCATCTCCGGGAAGTGTTCTTCAAGCACTTCCCGGAGTATTTTCAGCCCCTTTGCGGCCCTTAGTGACGGGTGTCGGTGGACCAGCAGATAGATGGGCCTGGGCGGAGGGGGCGGGTCGATTCTCTGAAACAGATATTTATCCTTGTAATATTCCTTCACCGAGGTGGTTACTACTGCCCACTGTTTTGGCGAAAACAGCATGCGGGTTATGCAGGCGACTGTATCCAGCTGCAGAAAGACAGTTTCCAGGGGGCTCCATAATTGGTCGTGCCAGTGCATGTAGCTGCTTCCCCAGTTTATATGCAGTTCCTCCAGAGGGTCGAGGGTTCTGGGGTCAACTGTGGTCCCGCTGCTTTCGCCTTCTCTTGGCAGCCTCATGAGGAAATATTCTTCTGTAATTACCGGGTGAACTGCTATGTTTGGGGACCGCTGCACGGAAATAGCAAACCCTGCATCAACCTGTCGTTTTTCCACCATCTCCTGGATCTGCCAGCTCTGATGGGTCTGCACAACAATCTTTACAGGAGGAGTATGGGTGATCAGCGATTTAAAGACAGATGAAAAAAGAAACACGTTCGCGCTGTCCACCCCGGCTATTTTCAGCGAGCCTCCTGAATGTTCCCCGGCGTTCATGTTTTGTGCAATGTCTCTGACCTGCTCTGCAAAGGAGAGATATGCCTTTCCGGCCGGCGTGAGCTCGATATTTCTTTCTCCCCGTCTTCTTCCGATCAGAGTGCAGCCCAGTTCGCTCTCTAAATTTTTAAGCCTCAGGCTGACCGTCGACTGGGTAACTTTCAGCCTTTCAGCAGCCCGGCTCAGGCTGCCGCTTTCCACAATTGCAAGAAAGGTCTCAGTGCCCGTGGAGATCACTGGGTTTCGCCTCCAATTCGCCACATATTTAAATTACTTATATTATATAACGAAAATCTTAGCTATATGGTCTATTGCTGATGGAGTATAGTAGCTGCAGCCGGAAAGCATGCTCCGGCAAGTTAGAAAAAGTGCTGAAAACCCGAGGTGACAGATTTGTTCATTGTAAATCCGTGCAAAAATTCATTGCCAGAGGAGATAACAGATGGGTTCAGGGACATTCCTGTGGCAAATATCGGCGATGCCCGGGGCAGATTTGGCTGCATGTCCTGGACAATCAAACCCCTTAACCCCCATATGAGGCTGTGCGGCTCTGCTTTAACGGTACAGACCTACCGTGCCGACAATCTCGCCATTCATGTGGCGCTTGATATGGCCAGAGAAGGAGATGTGCTCGTTGTGGACGGCGGGGGCATATGCGATACAGGGCTGTGGGGCGGCATGATGAATCAGATGGCCGCCATAAAGAAGCTGGGCGGCCTTATTATCGATGGCGCCGTAAGGGATTGTCAGGAGCTGGCGGCAGCCTCTTTCCCCGTATTTGCCAGGGCAGTCTCGCCCCAGGGAGGATTTAAAGCCTCGCCAGGTTCAGTAAACGTTCCGGTATCCTGCGGAAATGTTCCCGTACTTCCAGGAGATCTGGTGGTAGGCGATGCTGACGGCGTAGTGGTGGTCCCGGCCCAGAAAGCCCGGGAAATTCTGCAAAAAAGTCTCGCTGTGATGGAAAAGGAGCAGCAGCTGATGGAAAGAATGGATAAGGGGGAGACTTTGTTTAATCTTTTGGGACTTGATGGAATACCGGAAAGCCTGGGGATGGAAAGGACATAGCAAGTTGGAGATTAAATCCGAAATGGTTTTTCTTCAGGCGGAGCGAGGCCTTATAATTGTCTTATGCTGCCTG
>JBMNVK010000028.1:0-22014 GCA_050946755.1 Aminivibrio sp.
CTGGGCCCCGATGCCGTAGTCCCGGAGGTCTGCGGGAAAGCCCAGCGCCTCATTGGCCTCCACCGTATCCATCCCCTCATCCTGCAGCCTGTAGGCCTTCATCTTTTCGGCTATCCCGATGCCCCTGCCCTCCTGGCGCATGTAGAGGACAACTCCCTGCCCTTCCTCCTCTATCATCTCCATGGCGCCGGCCAGCTGAGCGCCGCAGTCGCACCGGAGGGAGCCGAAGACGTCTCCCGTCAGGCACTCGGAGTGAACCCGCACCAGGATATTCTCCCTGCCTCTGATATCCCCCTTGACCAGGGCCATGTGCACATGCTCAATGTTTTCATCGTTTATGTCCCTGTATGCGTGGGCGATGAAAAATCCCCGGGAGGTGGGGAGGTCGACTGTGGCAACTTTCTCCACCAGCTTCTCCCTCTTGCTTCTGTAAGCGATGAGGTCTTCAATGGATATTATCTTCAGCCCGTGGACGGCGGCAAATTTGACCAGGTCGGGAAGGCGGGCCATGGAGCCGTCATCGTTCATTATCTCGCATATGACCCCTGCCGGAGGAAGCCCCGCAAGCCGGGAGAGGTCCACCGATGCCTCTGTGTGTCCTGCCCGTTTGAGTACTCCGCCCTGCTTTGCTTCCAGGGGAAAAACGTGGCCGGGGCGGTAAAAATCATCCGCCTCTGATGCCGGGTCTGCCAGGGCCCGGGCCGTGCTGGCCCTTTCAGCGGCGGATATGCCCGTGGTGCAGCCCTCCTTCACATCCACGGTGACGAGAAAGGCCGTGCCGAGCTTGTCCGTCCCCTCCCGGACCATGGATTCGAGATTGAGCCTTTTTGTTATATTGCTGTCCAGGGGCACGCAGACAAGCCCTCTGCCGTACCTTACCATGAAGTTCACATCCTCCGCAGTGACAAGGGATGCAGCCGCTACAAGATCTCCCTCGTTCTCCCTGCAGTCATCGTCCACCACGATGACCATGCCGCCCTTCCGGATGTCCTCTATGGCATCTTCAATGGTGCTGAATATTGCGGTCATTGAGCCGCCTCCCGTTGGCGCCTAGAGCCACCCTGCATCCCGGAGAAACTCGGGAGTAAGGGATGAAGCGCGATTTTTTGAATTTCCGGAAGTCCCTCCGGCTAGAAATTTTTTAACGTACTTCCCAAGAATGTCCGTCTCGATATTGACTCTGTCTCCGGGGCGAAGCCCTCCCAGGGTAGTCGTCCGGAGAGTAACCGGGATAAGACCTATGGTGCATGAGTCCTCCGACGCCCTGGCTACCGTAAGACTGACCCCGTCCACGGCGATGGAGCCCTTTGCCACCACCAGGGAGGCCGTCTCCCCGTCGAGGCCGAGTACCATCAGATGCCCCTCTCTGCCCGTCCTTATCTCCCGTACTGTCGCCAGCCCGTCCACGTGGCCCGTTACAATATGGCCGTCCAGCCTGCCGTCCGCCCTGAGGGCCCTTTCAAGATTTACGGCGCTCCCAGGCCGAAGGCTGCCCAGGCCGGTGGCCTTCAGGGTCTCCGGCATTACGTCCACTGAAAACAGGCCGCCCTCTTCGGAGATCACCGTAAGACATGCCCCGCTTACTGCCACCGACTGGCCCGGGGAGAGCTCCCCCTCATACAGAGGGGCCCTTATGGAAAGCACCACTCCCCCCTCTCCGGACTTGAGGGATACAACGGTCCCTACCGTCTCTACAAGGCCGGTGAACACTCCGGAGCTCCTTCCACCAGAAAGTCCTCTCCTACTGAATTGAATACGGGAGAGGATATTTTCACCGTCTCGTCCATGGCCATAAAGGAGAGGGCGCCGGAGAAGGGACGGTTTTTCCCCATAATCCGGGGCGAAATGAAGAGGGACAGCCAGTCCACGGCTCCTTCCCTGAAAAAGGACCCTATCACCGACGGCCCCCCCTCCACAAGAAGGGAGCAGATTCCCCGGGCGGCCAGAGTGGAGAGAACGTGGGACAGGGAGAGCTCGCCGTTTCTGGAGGGGATGGATATCACCTCTGCCCCTGCTGCCGCAGCCTTTGCTATATTTGAAGCAGGAGCCTCCCCCGATACAAAAATCACTGTGCCGGGGCCAAAAATTTTTGAATCCGGCGGGGTGGACAGCCTTGAGTCAAGGACTACCCTCAGCGGAGACCTGCCGCAGGTATGCCTCACCGTCAGCTCCGGGTCATCGGCGACCACCGTCCCCGACCCCACCAGCACTCCGTCGTGCTCTGACCTCAGCCTGTGGGCGGCCGTCCTTGCGTCGATGCCGGTGATCCACTTGCTCTCGCCGCTCTCCAGGGCCATACCCCCATCCAGGCTGATGGCCCCCTTAATGGTCACCCAGGGCCTGCCCAGCACCGTTCTTCGTATATATCCTCTGTTCAGCCTCCGGCATTCTTCCTCCAGAACGCCGCTGACCACTTCAACACCGGTCTGTTCAAGGATGGAAAATCCCCTGCCGCTGACCCTCTTGTCAGGGTCGGCCATCCCCGCCACCACCCTCTTTACCCCCCGCTCTGCAATCAGGGTTGCGCAGGGAGGAGTCTGGCCGAAGTGGGCGCAGGGCTCAAGATTGACGTAGAGGTCCGTCCCGGAGGCATCATCAATCTTCATTAGGGCGGCCCTCTCGGCGTGATCCAAGCCCGGGCAGGCGTGGTAGCCTTCAGACAGCACCTTTCCGTCCCTGACCACCACACATCCCACCATGGGATTGGGGGAGGTGCTGCCCGTCCCCCTCATGGCGAGGCTGATGGCTCTTCTCATAAAGTACTCGTCAATTCTTCTGCGGCTCAATCCCACCGTAGCTCTCCTTTAAAGCTGACAGAATTCTCTCGGCCATGGCCGGCCCTATTCCGGGGGTGGTCATAAGCTCCCCGGGGGAGAGGGACGCAATATTCCTGGCGCTCCCGAACTTGCCCAGCAGCTGGGCTGCCCTGTGCTTGCCGATGCCCGGAATATCCTCCAGAATGGATCTTCTCAGCCTGGCTGAGCGGGAAGCCCTGTGGCTCTCTATAGCAAATCGGTGCGCCTCGTCCCTGATCCTCTGAAGGAGCCGCAGGGCCGAATCGCTGAAATCAAGCCTCAGGGGGTCTTCCCCTAATGTATGGTATATCAGTTCCTCCTCTTTTGCCAGAGCCACCGCGGGCAGATCCTTCAGTCCGAGGGCGTCCAGGGCCTTTCTTGCAAACTCAAGCTGCACCGGGCCTCCATCGATAAGCACAAGCTGGGGGAGGGGCTCATTTCCCTTGATGCAGTGGGTGTATCTTCTTGTAACCGTCTCCTCTATGGAGCGAAAGTCATCCACTCCCTCCACCGTCCTTATTTTAAATCTTCTGTAGAGGGAGGTGTTGGGCGATCCCTGCTCAAAAACTACAACCGCACCGTAGGTCTCTTTTCCCGACATGTGGGAGATATCAAAGCCGTCTATCCTCCAGGGCAGTACTGACAGCTTGAGAACCTGCTGCAGCCGGTTGAGGCACTGCCACATATCGCCGCCAAAATCCTCGCCCAGGGGGGATGTAATTCTCTGCCTCGTGATCCTCCATATGGCCTTTATGGTGTCCCTCAGCCTTGCCGCCTCCTCGAAATTCAGTGAGCCAGCAGCCCGGTCCATCCTCTTCCTGAGCCGCTCCACCACCTCCGAGGCCTGCCCTCTCAGCAGCAGGATTACATCGTCCACCCTCTCTCCGTACTCCTGGGGAGTTACCAGTCCCGCGCAGGGGCCCAGACACCGGCCCAGAGAGTAGTGAAGACAGGGCCTGATCCTCTTGCCCTTCTCCGATCCGTCGATCTCTTTTGCGCAGATTCTGAGCGGAAAATATCTTTCGATGAGCCGCAGCAGGGACCGGACGTCCCCGGCGCTCACATAGGGGCCGAAATACAGGCCGTCATCCTTGCCCTTGTGCCGGGTAACTACTATCCTGGGAAAAAGATCCCCCGTGATCTTGATGTAGGGGTAGCGGTCCGCCATCTTCATGTCCACGTTAAAGAAGGGGCTGTACTTCTTTATCAGCTTGGACTCAAGGATGAGGGCCTCCACCTCTGATTCCGTGCGGATGATCGAAACATCCTCTATGGACTGGACCAGTTTTCTAAGCCTGGGCGAGGCAAAAGAGCTGTGGCGGAAATAGGACGAAACCCTTTTCCTCAGCGATTTAGCCTTTCCCACATAGATCACTTCCCCTTCGCCGTTTATCATCAGATAGACGCCGGGGCGGTCGGGCATTTTTTTTATAAGAGCTGCAACTCTCTCCCCTGCCACTTTTTTCTCCTTTTCTGTCCTTAGTGATTCCATAATGGTTATTTTACGTTATAATTCAAAATTAGAAAGTATGCGGAGGTGCAAAAATCAATGAGCCTTGTTCTTTACAATGATCTGACCAGGACCAAAGAACCTTTTGTCCCTGTAAAAGAAGGGCATGTGGGTTTTTATACATGCGGTCCTACGGTCTATGACTATTTTCACATAGGGAACGCCCGTCCCTTCATCGTCTTCGACGTACTCAGAAGGTATCTGGAGTTCAGCGGCTACGAAGTAACCTTTGTGCAGAACTTCACCGACATCGAGGACAAGATGATCGCAAGGGCCAACCGGGAGGGCATTACCGTCCGCCAGCTGGCGGATAAATTCATAGCTGAATACTTCAAGGATGCCGATGCCCTGGGCGTAAAGCGGGCAACTCACTATCCCCTTGCCACGGAGCACATGGATGAGATCATCGAGCTGGTGTCCGCCCTTATTGAAAAGGAGCACGCCTACGAGTCCGGGGGAGACGTCTACTTCGACGTAAGCAGCTTCCCGGGATACGGCGCCCTTTCCAAGCAGACCCTGGAGGAGCTCCAGGCCGGCGCCAGAATTGACGTAACGGAAGTCAAGCGGCATCCCCTTGACTTTGCCCTCTGGAAGGCGGGCAAGGAAGGGGAGCCCACATGGCCCAGCCCCTGGGGGGACGGCCGCCCGGGGTGGCACATCGAGTGCAGCGCCATGGCCATGAAATACCTGGGCAACACTCTTGACATACACTCCGGCGGAACGGACCTCACCTTCCCCCACCACGAGAACGAAATAGCCCAGGCAGAGGCCGCCACGGGGAAGCCCTTTGTTAAGTACTGGATTCACAACGGCTACCTGCTCATCGACAGAGAGAAAATGTCCAAATCCCTGGGCAACTTCCTCACCGCCAGGGCAGCCCTTGAGCAGTTCCCCGCCAGGGCCATAAGATTCTTCATGCTCAGCGCCCACTACCGCTCCCCCATTAACTTCTCAGAGGAGAGCCTGCACCAGGCAAAAGCTGCCATGGACCGCCTTGACAACTGCTGGTCCGACCTTCAGCATGCAATTGCCTCAAGGAAAAAAGGCGAAACAGCGGACGGGGAGGACACGGCGGCCCTCTTCACCGGGTTCAAAGATAAGTTCTGCGCCGTCATGGATGATGACTTCAATACCGCCGGCGCAATCGGCGTCATCTTCGACGCGGTAAGAACCGTCAACACCTACCTCAAGGAGAAGGAAACCCTGGACCCAGCTGTCCTTGAGGCCGCCAGGGACTTCTTCGTAAACCTGGACTCGGTCATGGGCCTGCTGCCTGCAGAGGAAGCCGGCAGTGATGCAGAGGCAGATGAGATCGAAAAGCTCATCGCCGAAAGGGATGAGGCCAGAAAAAACAGGGACTTCGCCCGTTCCGATGAAATACGGGACGACCTGGCCGCCCGGGGAATCATCCTGGAGGATACCCCTGACGGCACAAAGTGGAAGAGAAAAGCATAAAGCTTACCGGGCGGGGGAATCCCCGCCCTTTTTTATCCTGCGCTCCAAAAAAAGCGCCAGAGGAATGCCCAGAAGGCAGCAGGAGGCCGCCTGGCCCAGGCCTATATACAGGGCGCATGCAATAAAGGGAATATCCAGCAGCCATGAAAGATAGCCCCCTACCACCACCATATTTATGAATACCGGCGGAAGGGAGGCGAGCCACGCATTGGGCATTTTTGCCGAAATCAGGGCTGCTGCCAGGGTTGCCCCCGAGCCCAGAAGGGCGTCCAGAACTCCATAGCCCCCTGCGAGATTCGCTATCAGACAGCCCACAAAAAGCCCCGGCACCGCCTCAGGAAGCAGGTAAGGCAGCACCGCAAGGGATTCCGCAACTCTTACCTGCACCGGACCGTAGGAAAGAGGGGCCAGCAGAATTGTGACCGCCCCGTAGACTGCCCCGATCAGCCCCGCCAGGGCCAGAGAGCCGGGCTTTGCCAACCCCGCCCCTTTTCCGGGCATACGGGCCTTCATGGAAGATTCACGGCAGTTCTTCGCCTCTTTTGCCCTTGAGCAGGGGTACGAAACGGCAGTACTCATGCCACGTATCCCTTAACCGGCCGTCCTTCAGCTTTTTGCGGAGCAGAAGCCTCTGGCCGCCAGACACAACCGAGACCGGCGCCACCAACCTTCCGCCCCCCTTGAGAAGGTCGGTCCACCACTCCTCCACCGCTGGCGCCGCCGCCGTTACCATAATGCCGTCGAAGGGGCCCGGCGGCCGATCCTCCGGGCTTCCGTCGGTCCAAATAACCTCTACGGCGTAGCCAAGGCCGGCGAGCCTTTCCCGGGCTTTATCGGCGAGGCTGCGGATTCTCTCCATCCCCGTAACTACAGCCCCCATCTCAGCCAGCACGGCTGCCTGGTATCCTGAGCCTGTGCCCACCTCAAGAATCTCTTCCCCCGGCTTTGGGGCGAGCAGCTCCGTCATCCGGGCCACCATGTAGGGCTGGGAGATGGTCTGGTCCTCTCCTATGGGCAGGGGGCTGTCGATCCATGCGCTATCCCTCAGGCTTTCGCTGACAAAGAGATGCCTCGGCACGGAAGCCATGGCCTCAAGAACGGCTCCACGCACGCCCCTTGCCTCTATCTGCTCTCTTACCATATTCTCCGCGAGGCTCTTCCATCGAGGCATAACACTCCCCCCTTGCATCGGAATATTCAAGCATTTTACCCGACTTTATTATACCTTACCTGAAAAAAAGACCGCTCCTTCGAAGGAGCGGTCTTGGATTTACTGAAGTTGGCGGAGGCGTGTAGGGATCGAACCCACCGAAGACGGCCTGTACCGCCTCCCACTGGATTTGAAGTCCAGGGCGCCCACCAGGACACATTCGCCTCCGTTGCCGCAGCTTATATTAAGCTATTCCGCTGCCGGGGTCAAGCGCGGGGGCTGCAATTATGCAGAAGCAGGCATTAAGAAATAAGAGGTGAGGACTTAAAAAAGCCTTATTGTTTTGCTGAGAACCATACCATATCGTGATCCACCCTCACTTCCGTCACCTTCGGCGAGGAAAAAAAATTGCTGAAGTTCAGCCCCGGCGCAGCCTTTGCAACTGCCTTCCCCACGTCCGCCGCCGATACAAAGGGATTATCGTTGGTGGAGGAGTCAAATTTAAGCGTCCCCACGCCGCCCGTTATCACATACTGGCCCGACAGCCGGATCAGGGCGTTCATCCTCAGGGTGGCCTTTCTTCTGTAGGCCCCCAGCATGTTCACTCTGCCTCCCTTAAGCTCAAGGCTTTTTAGCGTATACCGGGGCATGTTCTTCTGAAGAGCCCCGAGAAAATCCTTTTTAAGCAGCGAGCCGGAAAGCTTGCTGCCGGTGTAGGAGTGGATCTTGACCTCCTGGCCCCTCCTGGTGAACAGCACATCGGAGAGGGTCAGCAGCATCCGGTCGTAGAGGGCTCCTGCCACCACGGCCCTTTCAATGCAGATGGTCAGGCTCGGGATGGAGCCCCTGCGAAGATCCTCCTCCGGCGCTGATATAACCGCGAGGACCGACTCTGCCCTGATCCTCCCGGCAAAATATCTCCCGAAGAGCTCCTCAAGGGAATCCTCCCCCCGGGACGGAGAGGAAAAGAGGAGCAGCAAAAGAAAAATCGTCAGAAGCAGCCTTTTTGGTCTCATCAAATCACCCTGCCTCAGGCATCTTCAAAGGAGAAGGAAAGTATCCTCTCTTCATCGGACTCTACCTTCACTTCAAAAAGAGGGGTCTCCCCGTCAAAAATCCTGGGCGCCAGCAGGCGGTAAAAGGGGTTTATTCCCTCCAGGGTCATGCTCCCCTCTCTGGAGTACCAGAAGGACTCCCCCTCATCGCTCGACTTCAGCTCCCCTTCGTAGCTGTCGGACGAAAAATAGTAGCCTGTG
Organism: Aminivibrio sp.; assembly: GCA_050946755.1. Taxonomy (GTDB): domain Bacteria; phylum Synergistota; class Synergistia; order Synergistales; family Aminobacteriaceae; genus Aminivibrio. The sequence goes on from JBMNVK010000028.1 coordinate 8,167, forward strand.
GCCTCCTGACCCCCCGAGACTATATGGGCTATCCCCCTCAGCTTCAGGCTGAGAAGGCGGTAGCCTGTCTCCTCTTCCACTTCTCTTATGCAGGCCTCCCTTGCCGTCTCACCCCATTCCTTTCTCCCCCCCGGCACTGTAACAGAGCCGTTCCAGGGGGCCTTAAGCCTCCTGTGGAGAAGAACCTGCTCCTCTCCCAGGACAAAGCAGAAGACTATGGGCATGGAATAAGAAAGAGATCCCGTCATGGCCTGCCTCACTTATTACCGGAGAGAGAGATCTTCACCATGGCATTCTTCTCAAGCAGATCTGCCAGTGTGCCGGTAAAAATCGACTCGGGATTGACCTGCTGGCCGGAAAGACTGAGGCCGAAGTGCAGATGGGGGCCCGTTACCCGGCCGGACTTTCCGCTTTTTCCCACCAGGGCGCCCTTCTTTACCAGGTCTCCTTCTGCGACGCCGATGGAGTCAAGGTGAAAGTACTGGGTTATCACCCCTCCGCCGGAGTCTATATAGACGCTCTTCCCCGCGTAGTAGTGATCCCCGGTCAGGACCACCCTCCCTGGCAGGGCCGCCCGGACGGGGGTGCCCGTTGCCGCCCGGAAGTCCACTCCGCCGTGGGGGGCCCTGGGCTTTCCGTTAAGTATCCGCCGCCGCCCGTAGGGGCTTGTCACTATTCCGTCCACGGGCCTCGTCAGGGGAAGCCCCCAGCTCCGTGAAAGAGTGAGGCTGGAAAGGGCCTTTCCTGCGGCCTTTCTCTCCTCCGCAATGCGGTTCAGTACGCTGGCAGGAGGGGTGACCATGTTCTCGGGCAGGGTGAGATGATCCTCCCTGTACTTTACGGGCGTCACCTTTATGGAGAGGGAGACCTCCCGTTTTTTTCCACTGGCCTCGAGGATCAGACTCAGGGGGAAAGTCCCCGTCTTAACCTTCCCCGCCTGGGCGCCGAAAAGCCCGAGGGCTATGTAGCGGTCGTTCCACTGAGAGATATCCAAAGGGATAGTCCATCCCTGCCAGAGAGCCGATACGGCTGTAAGGGGCTCTGAGGAGGTCACTCTTATGGCGAAGGGGTTGCCGAGCCCCACCGACGAAGGATACTGTATATTTGTATCCGCCAGGGCCACGCCTGCGGCCAGCAGCAGAACTGCCGCCACTACGGGCAAAGTCTTTCTGATCCTACTGAATGGTCCCAAGTATAAAACCTCTTTTCCTGTCTTTCGGCCCGCTGCCGGAGTCCTCCTCCACCGTAAAGGCCTTTTCAAAAAATGGCAGAGAATCCGAAAGCCGCCCTTCATCCCCGTATCTTACTTCAAGAAGCGGCTCTCCTGCCTCCGCCGGATCACCTGTTTTGGCGAGCAGCCTTACGCCCACTGACAGGTCTATCTCCTCATCCAGGGACATGCGGCCTCCTCCCAGCCTCTTTACTCCCTCTCCGATGCTTTTCGCATCCACCCCTGTTATCCGGCCCCTCTTCTCTGACCTTAAAAGCAGGGATGAAGGGGCTATGGGAAGTATGTCGCCGGGGGCCTCGCAGACCCGGCCGTCGCCCCCCTGCGCCTCCACCAGCCTTCTGAACAGGGCGAGGGCGCTGCCGTCGTCCAGCTTCTTCTCCGCCCTATCCCGGCCCTCCTTCATGGACACGTCCCGGGAGAGGGATATCATGGCCCCGACAAGGGCCAGGGTCACTTCCCTGACGTCCCGGGGGCCTCCTCCCCTGAGAACTTCCACGGCCTCAAGCACCTCCACCCCGTTGCCGATCCACCGGCCCAGGGGCTGGTCCATATCGGTGATAAGGGCCGCCGCTTTTTTTCCCAGAGAGCGGGAGAGGGACACAAGGGCCTCCGCCAGCGCCTCCGCCCCTTTGTAGTCCGTCATAAAAGCGCCTCTGCCGCACTTTACGTCAAAGACAAACCCGTCCGCCCCCCCTGCCAGCTTCTTGCTCACAATGCTGCTGCATATGAGGGGAAGGGAGGGAACCGTGCCGGACACGTCCCTCAGGGCATAAAATCCGGCCTCCGCCGGGGCAAGATCGGCAGAATGGCCGGAGATAGCACACCCCAGGGATCTCACCTGCTCCATAAACTCCCCGGAGGTCAGGTGCATGCGGAAGCCCGGGATGGCCTCCAGCTTGTCTGCCGTCCCTCCTGTAAAGCCCAGCCCCCGGCCCGACAGCTTTGCCACCGTCACCCCGCAGGCCGCCGCAAGGGGCACAAGGATAAGGGTTACCTTGTCCCCCACCCCTCCGGTGCTGTGCTTGTCCGTGATGAAGACGTCGTCCCCGAAGGAGAGAATATCCCCGGAGCGGGCCAGTGCCAGGGTAAAATCCCTGAGCTCGCCATCGTTCAGACCGTTGAAGTATACGGCCATAAGCCATGCCGCCGCCTGATAGTCCGGTACCTCCCCCGCAGCAAACCGCCGGACGAACTCGCCCATATCTCTCGGGGAGTGGACGCCGCCGTCCCTCTTCTGTTCGATGAATGACAGAATATCCACTTCAGTCCAGCTCCGGAATAAACCCCTTCAGCAGCCTGATCAGCTTGCCCGAGGCCTTCTCCATCTCCTCAAGCACCTCCTCGCCGCTGAGGGGCTCGGCCTTCATCCCGGCGCCGTAATTGGCCACGCAGGATATGCCGGCCACCCTCATCCCCATGGCATTGGCGGTTATCACCTCGGGGACGGTGGACATGCCCACCACTGTGGCCCCCATAGTGCGGGCCATGCGGATCTCCGCCGGCGTCTCGTAGGAGGGCCCTGAAAAGGCTATATACACCCCTCTTTGAACGGAAACGCCCTCCCGTACGGCCGCCCTTTCTACCAGGGCCAGCAGCTCTCTGTCGTAGGCGTAGGTCATATCGGGAAAGCGGGGATTCCACTCCGGCCTGTCCGGCCCCCGGAGGGGGTTGGCTCCCATCCAGTTTATGTGATCGTAGAGCAGCACCACATCCCCCGGCGCAAGGGAGTAGTCCACACTCCCCACCGCGTTGGTGGCCACGTAGTACTTTGCGCCCCAGGCGCCCAGCACCCGCACCGGGAAGACCACCTCCTCCATGGAGTGCCCCTCGTAGTAGTGCACCCTGCCCTGCATCACCGCAATGAACCGGCCCCCCGTCTCACCCAGGACCAGCCTGCCTGCATGGCCCGGAGCAGTGGAAAGAGGCCAGCCCGGAATCTGGCTGTAGGGTATGGCGATCTTTCCCTCCAGGGAATCCGCAAAGGCGCCGAGGCCCGACCCTAAAACGACAGCCGCTTCCGGAACCCTGTCCGTAGCGGCCTGCAGATAATTCAGGGCTTCCTGAACTCTTTTTTTCATCTGGATCTCCCCCTCTATTAAAATCGCAAGTCCTGCTTATGCTCTGGGATGAGTCTTATCATAAACGTCTCTCAGTTCCAGGTCAAAATGAAGGTATTTTTCCGAGGTGCTTATGGACGAGTGGCCCAGAAGTTCCTGGACGGCCCTCAGGTCCATCCCCCGCCTCAGAAGGTGGGTGGCAAAGCTGTGCCTCAATACGTGGGGATGGAGTCTTGAGACAGGAATGCCCGCCGCCCGCCCCCGCTTTCTCAGGGTCCTCCAGACGTCCTCCCTCTTTATGGGATTGCCGCTTTTGGTCAGGAAAAGAGCGTTGACGGGCTTTCTGAGAAGGGCGGGCCGTCCTTTTTCAAGATAGGCCGCCACCCTCTCCGTGACCTGTCCCAGAAAGGGGATGATCCGCTCCTTCTGTCCCTTGCCCATAGCCCGGAGGGTTTTTGCGCTGAAATCGATATCCCCGATATCCAGGGTGCAGAGCTCGCTTGCCCTCAGTCCGCAGCCGTAGGCCGTCTCGAAGAGGGCCCTGTCCCTCAGGTCCAGAGGGCCAGGGCCGGAACAGGCCTGAAAAAGCCTCTCCAGCTCCCCCTCGCTAAGAATTCTTGGAAGGGTCCGCTCTCTGGAGGGCAGGGAGGGAAGGCGCATATCCTCCTCCATCAGCCCCTCCTGGGACAGGTACCTCATCCAGGTTCTCATGGCCGCCATTATCCTCTGCTTTGTGGCTGCGCTTTTATCGCTCATGGCAAGATGCCGCTGAAAAAGGAAAATATCATCCTGCCGGGGGGGAAGGGGATTGGCCCCTATCCCTTCGCAGAAGGCGGCCCACTGCCTCAGGTCTCTGCCGTAGGCGTCAGCCGTATTGGGGCTCAGTCCCCTTTCCAGCAGAAGAAAGGCCAGAAAATTTTCCACGGAATCGCTAAAGTCATATAATGTCATAACTGTTACCCTGCTTGCATTCTGAAAATAAACTCCGGGGCCGAATCTACCGGCCCCGGAGTACAGGTTACTTTTTAAACGCCAGGTACCACGCAAGGGCGGCAAAGGTTTTGCCGTCTGTAATCTCGCCCCTTTCGACCATGCCTCTTATCTCTTCCCCGGAGACGGGGACGGTCTCAATGAACTCGTCCTCATCCGCCGCTAGCCTTGAGGGGCGCAGCTCAGTGCCGAGATAGAGGGTTACAGTCTCGGTGCAGAAGCCCGGCGAATTGTACATAGTCCCTATCTTCTGCAGCTTGCCGGGAAAATAGCCTATCTCCTCCTGCAGCTCCCTCTCTGCGCACCTTTCCGGGGATTCTCCCGGGTCCACAAGGCCCGCGGGAATTTCAAGCATGTCCCTGCCCACGGCATACCGGTACTGCCTGATGAGCAGGATAGCGCCGTCATCAGCCACGGGCAGGACGGCCACCGCCGGGGCGTGCTCAACAACCTCCCTGACGGCGTGTCTTCCTGCCGGGGTCTCTACCTCGTCAATCCGAAGATTAAGTATGGACCCCCGGTATTTTACGGACTTCGAAAGAGGCCTTTCCGTCCTGTCCATAGACGGATCGCCGGCTATGGGGCGAGGAGGTTCCTGGCCTCAGCCTTCCCCTTTTCAAAGGCCTGAAGGTTCATGGGGAGGAACTCGGGTTTTCTTGTGCCCAGCTTGTCCTTTATGGTCTTTATGCAGGTCTCTTCGTCCACGATCTTGCCTGCCTCCACTACGGCGCCCAGGATCACAATATTGGTTATCCTGTCGCTTCCCAGCTCCGAAGCTATGGTGGATGCGGGAAGCCCCACCGGCGTTATATCGCCTCTGGAGCCGTCATACTCCACCATGTCGCTGTTGTAGACCAGTATGCCTCCTGGCTTGATCCTGTCAAGAAACTTGGACAGGGAGGGCTGGTTAAGTACCACGAGAATATCGGCATCGTCCACCACAGGGGAGCCTATCTCCCCGTCGGAGAGGACTACGCCGCAGTTTGCCGTGCCGCCCCTCATCTCAGGCCCGTAGGAGGGAATCCAGGTTACGTACCGCCCCTCCTCTATGCCCGTATAGGCGACGAGCTGGCCGAGCACCATTACGCCCTGCCCTCCGAAGCCTGCTGCAAGAAGAGTTTTGTAGAATCCAGACATTCTTTCCCCCTCCCTTCCTATTCAAAATCCTTGAAGACGCCAAGGGGATAGTAGGGAATCATGGATGAAATGAGCCAGTCGAAGGACTCCACTGCCCTCATGCCCCAGTTGGTCGGGCAGGAGGAGAGCACCTCCACCAGGGAGAAGCCCTTGCCGTCAATCTGGTTCTGAAAGGCTTTTTTGATGGCCTGTTTGGCCCTGACCACGTATCTGGGCTGGGCCACAGTCACCCTGGCAACGTATCCCGGCGAGGGAAGGGCCGCCAGCAGTTCGCTTATCCTCACGGGATAGCCGTTGACGGCGGCGTCCCGGCCCAGAGGGCAGGTGCTTGCCTTCTGGCCAAGGAGCGTGGTGGGGGCCATCTGGCCTCCCGTCATTCCGTAGATGGCGTTGTTTATGAAGACAACGGTGATGGGCGTATTCCTGGCGGCGGCGTGGACTATCTCTCCCATGCCGATGGAGGCCAGGTCGCCATCCCCCTGGTAGGTAAAGACCACCCTGTCGGGCCGTACCGTCTTGATGCCCGTGGCCACCGCGGGAGCTCTTCCGTGGGGGGATTCGCAGAAGTCCGTGTCTATATAGTCGTAGATCATGGCGGAGCAGCCTACGGAGGCTACGCCAATTGTCTCGTTCTGAATGCCCAGCTCGTCTATGGTCTCGCAGACCAGCCTGTGGGCAATGCCATGTCCGCAGCCCGGGCAGTAATGGCTGCTAACGTCGGGCGTCCAGCTCTTCGGCCGTTCGTATACTTTTACTTCACTCATGGCTTTCCCCTCCCTACAGCAGGGCAAGAATGCGCCTGCACTCGTCCTCAATCTCCCTGACCGAGGGGGCGAATCCGCCCGTGCGGCCGTAGAAGGAGACCGGATATTGGCAGCTTGTGGCCACTTTAACGTCGTCGATCATCTGGCCGGCGTTCATCTCCGCCACGAGAATGTGCTTCACCGTGGAGGGGATGGTGCTGAAAACCTCGTAGGGATAGGGCCAGAGAGTAATGGGCCGGATCATTCCCACCTTGTGCCCCTCCTCCCTGAGCTTGTTGACCGCTGACCGGGAGATCCTTGCCGTTGTGCCGTAGGCGGCCACCAGAAGCTCGGCGTCCTCCATCAGGTAGGTCTCGCACCGCTGCTCTGCTTCCTTCATGGCGGCATACTTCTTCTGAAGCTTCTGGTTGTGCTCCTCAAGGGGTTCCGGAGCCAAGAAAAGGCTGTGAAGATGGCTCTTCTTGCCTCCCCGCTCCCCCATGAACCCAAGGGCCCAGGAGGAGTCGGCGTCCTTGTCCTTGGTGGGGCTTGGCTTTATCTCAACTGCCTCCATCATCTGCCCCATAAAGCCGTCCGCTGCCACCATGACGGGGTTTCTGTATTTTTCTGCCAGATCAAAGGCCATCTGGGTAAAATCAACGCACTCCTGCAGAGTGCTCGGGGCAAGCACTATGAGGTTGTAGTCCCCGTTGCCTCCGCCCTTGGTGGACTGCAGATAGTCCGCCTGGCCGGGGAGTATGCCCCCAAGGCCGGGACCGGCCCTCATAACGTTTACTATGACAGCGGGGATCTCACATCCCGCCACGTAGGATATGCCCTCTGACATAAGCGAGATGCCGGGGCTGGAGGAAGAGGTCATAACCCTGTATCCCGTGGAGCCTCCGCCAAGAACCATATTTATCGAGGCCACTTCGCTCTCCGCCTGCACGTAGACTCCTCCCACCTCGGGAAGATGGGCAGACATATATTCAGGAATTTCATTCTGGGGAGTTATGGGATATCCGAAAAAATACTTGCATCCGGCCTGAATGGCCGCTTCCGCAATAGCTTCAGTTCCTTTCATCAAAACCCGTGCCATATTTCGTTCACCTCCGAAAACCAGGTCTATTCCTGGGTTTTGAATACTTCAATGGCGGCGTCGGGGCACATCATCGCACACATGGCGCACCCGATACACCCCTCCTTGAACTGTTCCACAGGCCTGTAGCCCTTCAGATTTGTCCTCTCAGAAATCCGGAGGACCTTCTGAGGGCAGGCTGCAACGCACAGTCCACAGCTTTTGCAATACTGCTCCAGAACTTCTATCCGTCCTTTCGCCATTGCCTGCTAGCACCCCTTCCAAAAGGAATTGTTGTAAAATCCGTTTTAACTGTGATCAGGCTCCGCTGGACCACATGGCGCCCTCCTCCCAGGGCAGCATCATATGCCTGGAAAGAGGCCAGAGGGGAACGGGCACGCCCCTCGCCTTTAAAATTTTTGCCGCCTCCTCATAAAGCCCGGGCTTTACTCCGCCGTACAGTACCGGAAGCCCCAGGGCCTCTCCTGCCTCGTATACTGCCTCCGTACCTGAAGCGCAGTCCTCCGGCGTTGTTTCGTCCATAAGGTGGGAGTTGCTGATCAGCGCCCCTACCTTCAGGCCGCAGATATCCTCCATCCTGTTGAGCATCACCCGGATGGTCTCAGGAGTGGAGGTCTGGGGACGGAAGGCGTTCACCACCAGCATCAGCAGATAGCCTGCATTCCGTATATCGGGCTCAAACTGCTTCAGGGCCAGGGCGCCGTTGGCGTCCCCCCCTATATCCAGCAGCAGCCTTCCTCCCTCCATCGCGAGGGCTCGGGATACCTCCGGCGAGACCACGGACATATCCATCCACCGGGCCCTCTCCGGAGAGTTTATGATCTTGAAGCCGAACTCCTCGAGCTTGTCGGCTACCTGTCTGATGCAGAAATAGGGGTTGATGATATCCATGTCGGCGATGGTCACGCTGTCGCCATAAGCGGAAAAGCCCAGGGCCAGATTCAGGACCCACTCTGTCTTCCCGGAGCCCAGCGCTCCGGTTACAGCGGCCACTCTGGGCCAGCCTTTGATAGGGGAATTGTCGGACTGATATTTTGAAATGAGTTCGGAAAAAAATTTAATATCGGGTTCGGTCAATGAAGAAAATCTCCTTTCTCCAGGCGGAGCCCCCGTGCCCATTCAGCGCCGTCAAGCCTCTGTCTGCCCTCGGGCTGAACGGAAACCAGGATCACCGCCCCTTCGGCCGCGCCTACAACGGGATATCCCCCGTCGAAGGCGATGATCTCACCCGGAGCGCCTCTCTCTTCGCTTCTTCTCGCGCCCCAGACTTTAACCCGCTTTTTTCCTGAAATGAAAAATGCTCCCGGCGAGGGATTCAGGGCTCGGACCCTGTTTGCAATCCCGATGGCCGGCTGATTCCAGAAGATTTCTGCTTCCTTTTTTTCAATTTTCGGCGCAAAGGATACTGATTCCGAATCTTGTTCTTTAAAGGTACAAGTCCCTTCAATCAAGCATTTTACACCGAAAAGGAAAAGTTGGCTACCCTTCTCCGCCAGTATCTCCATAACCTCTCCTGACGTGGCCTCTTCACCTGGTTCATGCTCCGCCCTCAGAAGAACGGGACCAGCATCCATCTCCTCCACAAGGCGGAAGAGGGATACGCCGGTGACGGAATCACCGTTCATAAGGGCCCGCTGCACCGGAGCGGCGCCCCGGTACAGGGGCAGAAGGGACGGATGTATATTCAGGCAGCCCTCCCGGGGGGCGGAGAGAAATGGCTCCGGTATCTTCTGGCCAAAGTCCACCACCAGTATGGCCAGAGGAGTCTCTTTATCAAGAAGGGCCAGGAGCTCAGAATCCTCTCCAACCCGGTGAGAGTGCCTCGGCTCAATGCCCAGCTCCGCACAGGCCTTTTCCACAGGGGAGGGCATGAGCTTCATACCCCTTCCCCCCCGGGACGGAGGAGAGGTCACCACAAGTCCGAAGGGCAGCTCTTTGTGGATGGACTCCAGACACCGGGCGGCAAAGCCTCCTGTGCCGAAAAACCACAGCAGAGGCCTCTTTTTGCCCGGTAAGACTTCGCTCATACCAGCGCCTCTTCCTCTTCTGCCATCTTCTGCATTTTCTTTTTGGCCATGCTTCTCTTCATGGGGGAGAAATGGTCAATCAGCAGCTTTCCCTCAAGATGGTCCATCTCGTGAAGGAAGGCCCTGGCAAGAAAACCCTCCGCCTCTGTAAGCCGCTCCTCACCATTGATGTCCTGATGCCGCACGGCAATTTTAAGAGGTCTGTCGACATTGCCGTAGATGCCGGGAAAGCTGAGGCATCCCTCTTCCCCCTCCTGTTCACCCTCGGAACTCTCCACCACGGGATTTGCCAGGACATGGAGTTCGTTCTCAAACCATACCACGGCCACCTTGCGGGAGATCCCGGCCTGGGGGGCGGCAAAGCCCACGCCGTCGTGTCTGTGCATAAGCCTTACCAGATCCGCTATCAGCTCTTTGAAGCTGGCGTCAAACACTTCGACCGGCTCCGTCTCCTTTCTCAGGATCGGATCGGGATAAACCCTGAGGTACAGATCATTCATCGTCTCACGTGCCTTTATTTTCATATTTTAAAGAAAAATGGGGACGCCCTTTCAGGCGTCCCCTTCAAGGGTTATTCTCCCAAGAGGGAGCTGTTAAACAGTTCTCCTATGGTAACGGTTGCCTCCCCGTCGTTTACGTGGGATTTAGGCTGGAAGTCCTGATCTCTGCGCTCAGGCCTTCCTCTCCTTCTGTCATCGTCCCTGGGCCTGCGCTCTGCCGGCTCCTCCAGGGCGCTGATGCTCAGGCGCATCCTGCGCTCCGGCGGATTGATCTCGATGATCCTCGCAAGGACCTCCTGTCCTTCGGAGAGTACGTCCTCAGGCTTGTCCACCCTCCTGGTGCTGAGCTGGGAGATATGGATCAGCCCCTCGATGCCCTCCTCCACCTCGACGAAGGCGCCGAAGTCGGCCAGCCTCACTACCTTGACGGTGAGGTCCTGGTCCCTGCTGTATCTTGTAAGCACATCGCTCCAGGGGTCGTTTATCTGCTTGTAGCCAAGGCTCATCCGTCTTCTTTCCATATCCACGTCCAGGACTACAACTTCCACTTCCTGTCCCTTGCGGATGACGTCCCTAGGGTGCTTGATTCTTGTCCAGCTCAGGTCGCCGATATGGACGAGGCCTTCTATTCCCGGCTCCACCTCAACAAAGGCTCCGAAGTCAGTGACATTGGTAACCATGCCCGTTGTGCGGTCGTCTGCCTTCCAGCGGTCTGCGGCGGTGAGCCAGGGATCTTCCTGAGTCTGCTTCATGCTCAGGGAGAGCCTGTTGGCCTCCTGGTCAATTCCAATGACCTTGACCTTTACAGGGTCGCCCTTCTTGAACATCTCCTTGGGCTTGATGTTTCTCTTCCAGGAGAGCTCTGTCATGTGGACAAGGCCGTCCAGGGGGCCTACGTTGACAAACACTCCGAAGGAGGTGATGCTGCTTACCTCGCCGTCGAGAAGGTCACCCACGTTAACGGTATCGTAGAAGTTCTCCCGCTCCGAATGGAGCTGCTCCTCCACGATAAGCCTGCGGGAGAAGACGAGGCGGTGCTTTCTCTTGTCCTTCTCCAGGAGCTTGGCCTCAAATTCGTCGTCTACGAACTTGCCCGGGTTCACGCCCCGGCCCTCCTCCGCCAGATGGGAGATGGGGACGAAGCCCTCAAGGCCGCAGCAGTCCACCATAAGACCGCCCTTTACCTTCCGGAGGCCCTTTACGGTTACCACTTCGCTCTCGGCGAGCCTTGCTTCCATCTCGCTCCACCGGCGGTCAAACTCGCAGCGCCACCGGCTTACCGTCAGCTGAGCCTCTTCTCCGTGACGGATGCTGACAACCTGAACCTGTATTTTATCGCCCGGCGCCGGCTTCTCAGAATCCTCCACGAGGACCCTGTGTGACCATTCCCTGTTGGGGAGGGTGCCCTCGCACTTGTAGCCCACGTCGATGAGCCACCCGTCGTCGGTGGCGTTTACCACCGTACCGGTCACCACTTTGCCCCGATGGATCTCCTCCACCTCGCCGTACTGTTCAAGGATCTCCTCCATGCTCTCCATTTCGGGCATGTCGGATTCTTCTTCCTCCTGCTGCTCGGCAAACTCGGCCTCTTCGGGCGTTTCTTCCTCTTCCGCTGCAGGCTCTTCCTGCACTTCCGGCGCTTCTTCCTCTGCCGGAGCCTCCACGGCCTCTTCTTCCTGCGTTTCCTGCGTTATTTCTGGTTCCTCTGCTGCCTCTGGTTCCTGCATTTCTGGTGTTTCCTGTGCTACCTGCGTTTCTTCGGACTCAGTGGTGAGCCCCTCATAAACCATTTCTTCCGTCATAACCTTCCATCCCCCTTGACATCTGCGATGTCTCCAGCGCATTTTTCAGTTCATCTATAAGCCAGTCCGGCGTACTTGCGCCGGCCGCTATTCCTATTTTAACCTTTCCGGCGAACCATTCTTCCTCAAGCTCTCCGGCATGTTCAATCCACGCGGCGTCGCATCCCGCCCCACGGGCTATCTCCGCCAGCTTCGCGGTATTGGCGCTGTTCCTTCCCCCTACCACGATAAGGCCGTCCACGGTACCCGTTATCTTCCTGACGCCGTCCTGCCTTCTGGTGGTGGCGCCGCAGATGGTGTTGAAGACCCTGAGCTCCCTGGCGGACCGGGCAAGAATCCCCACGGCCCCGGCCAGAAACTCCTCCTTCTGGGTCGTCTGTGATATTACTCCCAACTTGTCCCTTCTGGCAAGCTTCTCCACTTCTTCCAGGGAGGAGGCCACAAAAACCTCACCCTCTGCGCAGCCAACAATGGCCTGTATCTCCGGGTGATCAGGGTCACCGAGTACGACCAGGCTGTATCCTTCTCCAGAAAGAAGGGCCGCTTTTTCCTGGGCATTTTTTACAAAGGGGCAGGTGGCGTCTATTACCCTGTCTCCACATCGTTCAGCCAGCCGGCTTTTTACGGAGGGAGGAGCTCCGTGGGCCCTGATGAAGACCCAGGCGCCTTTTGGCACATCCTCTATCCTGTCCGTAACCACCAGGCCTTTTTTGCAGAGCCGCTCCACCTCCTGGGGGTTATGGATGGGCATGCCTAAGGAGTAGACTTTTTCTCCCCTGGCGGCGCATTCGTCGATGCGCTTCTCCAGGCTTTCAATGGCCCGCCTTACTCCAAAACAGAACCCGGTAGGCGAGGCCAGCTCTATGATAAGTCCGCCCTCAGCTTTTTCCAAGGTGGGCCCTGACCTCCTTTTCTACCTGGTCAGACAACTCGCCCAGTGAGCCATCCGAAGTATCATACCATACAATTGGCTCAAATTTCCCAAACCAGGTCATCTGTCTTCTTGAAAAGGCCTTTGTGTAGCTTATGTCCCTCTCCGCCGCCTCCTCCAGGGTGATCTTCCCCCGGAAATGCTCCACCAGCTCCCTGTAGCCGAACCCCTGCATGGAGGGGAAGCGTTCGTCATAGCCCTGATCCAGAAGCCACTTCACCTCTTCGGGGAAGCCCCCGGAAAACTGTTCTCCCACCCGCCGTTCAATGGCCTTGAAGAGGAGCTTTCTCTCCCTGTTCAGGCCTATATAGAGGACGTCGAACTCCTCCCGGCCGGACATCTTCTCCCTTCCCCTAAACCATTCCGACTGGGCCATTCCCGTCAGAGTGTGGATCTCAAGGGCCCTTACCACCCTTCTCACGTCGTTGACGTGCAGCCGGCCGGCGGACTCGGGGTCGACGGCGGCCAGCCTCCTGAAAAGGGCCTCTCGGCCCTCCCCGGCGGCAAACTCCTCCAGCTCCCGGCGCAGGCCTTCATCCCTTGGGGCGCCGTCTGAGAGCATCCCCTTGAAAAGGGCCTCACAGTAAAAGGGCGTTCCTCCCACAAACAGGGGTACCCTGCCCCGGTTCATAATACGGTAGACCGCCGAGCGGGCCCGCTCCACAAATTCCGCTGCGGAAAACACCTCGTCCGGGTCTGCCACGTCTATCATATGGTGGGGTATCTCTTTCCGTATCTCGTGGGAGGCCTTGTCGGAGCCCACATCCAGATACCGGTACACCTGCCGGGAGTCCACTGATATGATCTCCGCCCCCAGCCGGCCGGCCAGGGTCAGGCTCAGGGCCGTCTTTCCCACCGCCGTGGGTCCCACAATGGCCGCTACTGGAACGGCCTTTCTATTTGCCATAAAATCTATTCCCTTCCAAAATATGATTCCAGCCTCTTTGCCGTAAGGGAGAGGGCCGTAGGCCTTCCATGGGGGCAGTTCCACGGAGACTTGCACTCCAGAAGGTTTCCCCACAGGGCCAGCGCCTCCGAGGCGGTCAGCCGGTCTCCCAGCTTGACGGAGAGGCCGCAGGCTATGGTGGCAAGCTTCCGCCACAGGATCTCCTCCAGGGGCGCTCTTCTGTCGGCAGACCACTCCAGCAGGATCATCCTCGCGAGCCTCACGGGATCCTCCGCCATACCGCCGGGCAGGGAGGGAAAGGCGGTGAGGAAGAGCTGTCCGTCCGAGTCGTCAAAGGCGAAGCCTATCGTCTCAAGCTCCTCTTAGTGCTCCCGTGCCTCCAGAGAGAGGGAGGGAGGCACGGGCAGGGGAACGGCGCACTTCT
>JBMNVK010000029.1:0-21853 GCA_050946755.1 Aminivibrio sp.
GGGAAGAGCTTGGCGACAGCGTTGTCTCCACTATAGGCATCGATGGTTGCGTATCATTATACTCCTGTGCCGGATGGGAAAAAATCATGACCAAGCTTGAAAATCTCCCTTTCTCCAAGAGCAGGAGCCGGGGACTTTTGAGGATCATGCTTTCGAGCGCCCATGAACTTTCAGTGGATTCTGCAGGAAGGATTCTGCTACCCCAAATTTTGAGGCAGCACGGTGATCTCACTCAGGACGTAGTATTTGTAGGCGTAAACGATCACGCGGAATTATGGGACCGGGAGAAGTGGAATGCCTACCGGGAGGAAATGATAGGAGATCTTTCCGATATAGCGGAGGGAGTGGACGGATTTTGACCGAACATGTCCCGGTGCTGATCGATGAAATAGTAGCTTTTTTAAAGGAGAGGCAGCGAGGCATAAAGAAAATCCTTGACTGCACTATAGGGTTAGGAGGCTACTCCCGGGCGGTGCTCGAGGAACTTCCCGATTCCAGAATATGGGGATTGGATCACGACGAAGAAGCTCTAAAGAGGGCAAGAGAAAGCCTTGCACCTTTTGACGGCAGATTTGTACTGCACCAGGGCAATTTTGCTGACGCCCCTGACATCGTTGGCGATGATAGTCCCTTCGATGCCATCCTTTTTGATCTTGGGGTTTCAAACCTGCAGATTTCGGATGGAAGCAGGGGATTTTCCTTTCAGAGGGACGGCCCCCTGGATATGAGGATGGATCCGGACTCACCTTTTTCTGCCTTTGACGCAGTAAACAGAAGTTCAGAAAAAGAACTTGCGGATATATTTTGGAAATATGGCGAGGAGCGGCGCTCAAGACAGATTGCCCGGGGAATTATCCGAAGAAGAGAGAGAGACGGAGACATTTCTACCACCGGGGAGCTGGTCTCGGTGATAAGGGATATTCTGCCCGCACCGGTGCAGAGGAAAATGGGAGGCCATCCTGCAAGGCGCGTATTCCAGGCTCTCAGGATTTTTGTAAACAATGAGCTCGAATCCCTGGAGAAGGGGCTTGCCGGAGCGGCCAAACTTATTGCCCCTGAAGGGGTTATAGCGGTGGTTAGCTACCACTCCCTGGAAGACCGCATCACAAAACACTTTTTTAGAGACCAAAAAAAAGAGGGCCTGGGGAATATTATTACAAGGCGCCCAGTGACTCCTTCAGAAATGGAGATCGAGAGAAACTACAAGGCAAGAAGTGCAAAGCTCAGACTTTTTGAGGCCCTGGGGCCAGGAAAGGAGGACAGGAGATATGGAAAAAAATGTTGACCCTGCTGCACCTCCGTTCTTTTTGAGAAAAAAAAGTCCTTATTTTATACTTACCGCCCTGGTGCTTTTCGCTTCTTTCATGGGGCTCGGTGTTCTGCGCCTTTACAGCTTTCGTCTTGAGTACAAGCTTAACAGCATTAATTCACAGATAGATTCCATTTCTGCACAGCATATAGAGCTGAAGCAGAAGCTTTCGTCCCTTCTTTCCCCTGCAAGGGTGTTCGACTACTCCAGAAAGCAGCTTGGCATGGCTTTTGCATCAAACGTCCGGACTTTGCACCTGGACGGCATGTTGCTGGCCGACGCAGGGCAAGAGCAGGAGAAAATTATCGAGAAGGCCCCGGAGGGGGAGGGCTGGTTTTATTTCTTTCTTGAAAAGGCCATGGCGGGAGAATGATGTCTTTTTGATTTGATCCGGGGGGTTGGCCATGTTAAGGCGGTTTGGCGGTTCTCACTGGTTCCTCGTTTTTTTATTTTTTTCTGTTCTTTTTTGGCGGGTTGCATCACTGCAGCTCTTCCCGGACTCCCGGGTGGAAAAGCAGTCTAAAAGACAGTACTGGAGCAGAGTCCGGGTGAGCACGGACAGAGGGGTCATCTACGATGGAAGCAATAACGTGCTTGCCCTTTCAGTGCCTGCACCGAGCTTCTTTATTGACCCCGCATACTGGAGTCCGGCAGATGGCCCCAAATTAAGGGGAATTCTGTCGGATAATATTGTTTCAGCTGTATCTTCCCCGATGAAGGGCCGGTTTTTTTGGCTCGCCAGAAAAGTAGATGAAGAGCTTGCTGAAAATCTCAGAAGCCTCAAACTGGAAGGGATTTTCGAGCTTACAGAAAAAAAGAGGCTTTATCCCAACAGATCCCTTCTTGCTCATGTGCTGGGATTTTGTGACGTGGATGACAAGGGACTTTCCGGCATCGAAATGATATGGGACAAAGTTCTTTTTTCTCCTCCCGGCCTTAAAATGCTCGTCAGGGAATCTTCAGGAAAAACGCTGGACGTCAGCCGTCAGTCCGGTCATAATTTTGCAGGAGGCCCTGGCTCCGTCAAACTTTCTGTAGACTCAAGAATTCAGTTTATAGTGGAAAAAAGGCTTGCTGAAGGTATAGCTGAGCATGGCGCCAAATGGGGAACGGTCATATGCATGGATCCTGGAACAGGAGCTATTGTAGCCATGGCCAGCTGGCCCTCCTTTGATCCAAATATACGGGGGGATCTTGTTAACTTGAAGAAGATAATAAATAATTCCGTGGGCACTACCTATGAGCCGGGTTCCACGTTCAAGCCCATAGTGCTGGCAATTGCCCTTGAAAAAGGTCTGGTGGGCAGGGGAGAGTCATTTAACTGTCCCTATACTCTTAAGGTGGCCGATGGCCATATCTCAGAGGCAAACAGGATCAATTTTGGCAGGCTTTCAGTCTCAGATATCCTTATCAAATCTTCCAATACGGGCATGGCTCAAATCGGGGCGAGGGTCAGGCCTTTTGATATGTATAACGGTGTCCGGGAGTGGGGCTTCAGCAAATCACCCGGAATCGAACTGAACGGCGTGGAAGATGGCCTTATGGCCTCCCCTGAGCAGTGGAGGGGAGTAATCCCCGCAAATATCGCCATTGGACAGGGTCTGGCCGTTACCCCCCTCCATCTTGTATCTGCCCTTTCTGCCATTGCAAACGGCGGACACCTTCTCAAACCCTACATAGTCTCTGAAGTAAGGGACTTCTCAGGCAAAATTATGCACAGAGGGGAGCGCCGACTAGTGAGAGAAGTGCTTTCTCCCTCTGTTGCATCGTGGATTTTATCCCTGATGAGAGAATCTGTAAAACAAGGTACGGGAAGGCAGGCAGGTCTCCCCTATGTATCCATCGCAGGAAAGACGGGAACAGCCCAGGTGGCAGAAAAGGGAGAGTACAAAAAGGGGAAGTGGATCTCTTCTTTCGCGGGGATTTGGCCGTCGGAAAATCCAGACTACGTAATGCTTGTTGTTATTGGCGAACCCTCCAGGGGGAAGTTTTATGGCGGAGACGTGGCCGCCCCCCTTTTCAGGCGCATAGTGGAGGATATGTATCAGACCGGGCTTTTTGCCCGGGCACGTCTGGAGGGGTAGCCATGCCGCCCCTCTCCTTTGTGCTGGACAAATTCAGAAAAAAATTTGGATATGCTCCCGCCCTTGAAGGCTGCGGAGCTGATAGTATCATGATTGACCACGTAACGGGGGATAGTCGGGATAAACTCCCTGAATCAGTCTTCTGCTGCATAAAGGGAGAAAAGAGCGATGGTCTTGACTATGTCCGCTCTGCCATGAAAAACGGAGCCGTGGTCCTTCTCTCAGACAGAAGGCCTGCGGAAGAAGTACCCTGGCTTTTAACGGACAACGTCCGGCGGGACATGGGGAGGCTCGCATCTATAGTCTATGGAGATCCGTCCTCAAAGCTACTGATGTTTGCAGTCACCGGTACAAACGGCAAAAGCACTACGGCATGGATGATCAGGCATATCCTGCAATTCTCCGGCATCAAGACAGGTATTTTCGGAACCATCATCTATGACGACGGCTCCGGTGAGATAGAAGGGGAGAGGACTACTCCTGAAAGCTGCGATATTCAGCGCTCTCTTTCAGAGATGGTCAAAAACGGCTGTACAGCCTGCGTTATGGAAGCTTCATCCCATGGCATTGATTTTGGCAGACTTGAAGGATGCTCCTTTGACGGAACCCTGTTTACCAATCTAAGCGAAGAACACCTGGACTACCACAAGACTATAGGGGAGTATTTCATGGCAAAGAAGCGGCTTTTTTCGGAATATGGCAAGCCCGGGCAGCGAGGTGTATGCAACCGGGACGACTCCTACGGAAAAAAGCTGGCAGACTCTTTTGCCTTCGTAGTCCCCTTTGGGCTTGAGAGTAATGAGGGCGGATTTAAAGGAACGATACTATCATCAGATCCTTCAGGCAGTGAATTTGAGGTCTGCCCTCCCGGGGGAGGCGTTTTGACGATTACGCTGCCGCTGCCAGGCCGATTTAACGTGTATAATGCCCTGGGCTCCTTGGCCCTTCTCTATCCCTTTATTCAAAACCCTGAGAGCATAACCGGAGCACTCAAAACAATGCCCCAGGTACCCGGCAGGCTTGAACGGTATTTTTTCTCAAACGGAGTCTGCGCCGTTATAGATTTTGCCCACACGCCAACAGCCCTGAAAAATGTCCTCTCTGAGCTTAAAAGAATGGCCCGAGGCTCCCTGACGGCGGTCTTCGGCCACGGCGGGGAGAGATTTGAGGAGAACCGGCCTGCTTTAGGTCATCATGGAGCTGAATTTTGTGAAAAACTCATAATCACCATGGATAACCCCAGAAGTGAAGATCCGTCAAAAATTGCCGAAAGCATCATGGCGGGAGTGCGGGGATCGGGCAGAAATCCCGATGCCCGGATTATCCTCGACAGAAAAGCTGCAGTCTGGACAGCACTGGACGAGGCAAAAGAAGGGGATATGGTGGCCATAACAGGTAAAGGACCGGAAAAGAACATTCTCATGGGAAACAGATCAATACCCTATTCTGACAGGGAGGCCGTACTTGAATGGGCAAGAGAGAGGGATCTGACGTGGATATGAATTCATTTGCCTTTATCGCAGACCTGGCGGGAGGAGAGCTTAAGGGAGAAGACGGCCTTTTCTCCGGCACTTTCCTGGCTGACAGCAGACTTGTTAAAAAGGGCGATGTTTTCGTTGCCTTCAGAGGTGAATCCGCAGATGGTCACGACTATATCGCTGATGCTGCCAGAAGAGGGGCTGTTCTTGCGATATGCGAAAATGATTCGAAAGTGCCTTCAGGTATGTCCTCCGTGAAGGTATCCGACACGTTTAATGTTCTGCCGGAGATGGCAAAAAGAAGACTGTCCTCCCACCCGGTTCCCATGGAAATTGCGGCAGTTACAGGAAGTGTAGGGAAGACCACTACCAGAGAATATCTTTACCAGTGTCTTCAAAAAGGCTTCAAGGCCCACTCAGCCGAGCACAGCTACAACACCCTGATAGGGTGCTCCATGGCCATACTATCGCTTCCTGCGGATAGTGAAATTCTGCTTCTTGAGATGGGGGCGAGCCACAGGGGCGAGATCGGGGATATTGTAGCCCATTTCCCCCCAACTGTTGCCCTAGTAACCGAAGCGGCAGCGGCCCATCTGGAAGGATTTGGATCTGCAGAGGGAATTGTTGCCGCCAAAATGGAGATTGCCCGGTCTGCACGGCTGAGAAAGTTTTTTTATAACGGCGATAATCCCCTTCTCAGGAAGGAAGCCGCTCTTTTGCCGACTGAAGTGGACCGCTTTTCGGTCGGCCTCGGAGAGTGCGACTATCGCATTGTGAACCCCGCGTTCTCAATAAAAGAGGGAGAGCCGTCCCTGTCTTTTTCCCTGTCAACTCCGACAGGGGAGGTGGCCGTCAAATCCCGTTCTTTTGGCAGACATGCTGCCTATCCGGCCGCTTTTGCCCTTGCGGTGGCCATGGATCTCGGCGTCGACGGAAAGGATGCCGCAGAAGCTTTGTCCCGGGCAGAATCTCTCGGGGGCAGGGGAAGGGTCAGAAGACTTCCCTGCGGGGCAGTTCTTATCGACGATTCCTACAATGCTAACCCTGTATCGATGAAGGCAGTCCTGGAGGAGGCGGGAAGGGCAGAGGCGCCCGGAAGATTTGCTGTAGTGGGTGAGATGCTGGAGCTTGGAGAGAGAGGCGTTGACTTTCACAGAGACCTGGTCGGCCTTTTTGCTCCCTTCCGCCGGGTATGGCTTGTGGGAAAAACCTGGGAACAGGCGGCCCCTCCGGGGAGCGGCGCGGACAATGTCTGCCACTGGGGAGGAAGCCTGAAAGAACTGGCTGATCTTGTCGCTCAGGAGCTGTCTGGGGGAGATTTAATCGTAGTCAAGGGATCCCGGGGCAACGCCCTTGATATAGTAGCAGACAGACTGGCTGGAGAGAAAGAGCCGTGAAATTAATCTTCGTCTTTATGTCCGTAATGCTTATCGAAATCGGTCTGCAGTCAGGGCTGATAAGGGTCCTTAACCGAAGGGAAGTGACTCTGGCTCAGAAGGTATACGGCGTAAAGAGCCGGCTGCAGACCAAATCATCCACACCGTCTATGGGGGGAGTGGTGTTTGTGGCAGCAGCCCTTTTTTCGATTCCCGCTTCAGCGGGTCTGTCCGTCTCTGCATTGAAGGAAACAGCTCTCTTCTGGATTCTTCCTGTTCTTTCTGGCCTCATAGGGTTTGCCGATGACTGGATAAAATTCCGCCGGGATTCAAGCGAGGGCTTCCCCAGCCTATACAAGCTGACGGCTCAATTTGTCATTGTCCTTCCATGGGCCGCATGGATTGCTTCCACAAGAGGCATAAGCCTTTGGCCGGGATTCCCCCTCTCTACAGGTACAGGTACAATTCTGGGCGCCTTTATGGCCGTGGGCATGCTTAACGCCGTCAATGTGACAGACGGTCTTGACGGACTGGCCGCCGGTACAGCAGTTATTTCCATTGTAGGCGCCCTGGTATGGCTTCCCCTTGAAGGGCCGCTCTTCTACGCTCTTCTGTCGGGCCTGGCCCTGTGCGCCGGCTTTATGTGGCATAACGCCTATCCTGCCAGGATTTTTATGGGAGATGTTGGATCTCACTTCATAGCTGGTCTTATTGTAAGCGGAGCTATTTGGGGAAATTTTCTCATAGCCCTCATACCACTTGGCTTTTTGTATGGGCTGGAGATACTTTCAGTTGCCATTCAGCTGACGGCGATTTACGGATTCCGAAAAAAAGTTTTTCTCATGAGCCCTGTCCACCATCATTTTGAGCTTATGGGCTGGAGTGAAAATCATATTGTCGCAAGATTCTGGCTTATCCACGGCGTAGGGCTTACTCTATGCAGCGTGTTTATTTCATCATTTTTAGGCATTGAAACATTTTGAGGTGAGGGAATTGGCGCTTAAACAGGATGTCTCCGGAAAAAGAATAGCCGTAGTAGGATCCGGTGTCAGCGGGCGGGGTCTGGCGCTTCTCGCCTGTAAGCTGGGAGCGGATGTCTTTGTGACCGACCGGGCTTCCGTGGATGAGGATACGAAGAATCTTTTCCGGAGGATGGGTATTGCCTGGGAGGAAGGCGGCCATACTGCCAAATGTTACGACGCTGACATGATGGTCGTCGGCTCGGGAATACCGCCCCGGGCGCCTGTCATTCTGGAGTCTCAAAGAAGGGGAGTGCCTGTCCGGGGCGAGCTGGATTTTGTGGCGCCCTGGCTCAAAGGCAGAATAATAGGCATTACGGGCAGCAATGGAAAAAGTACTACGGCAGCCCTTGCAGGTCATATGCTGGATGCAATGGGTCTTTCCGTGACTGTGGCGGGGAACATAGGTAAATCTCTTGCCGACTCGACCCTGATGGAGTGGGATTTCATTGTGGCGGAGCTCAGCAGTTTTCAGCTCTTTTGGAACAATCTTCTCTCCTGCTCCGTGGTGATAGTGACTAATCTGGCGCCAGATCATCTGGACTGGCACGGAACTTACGATCACTATGTCCGCTCGAAAAAACGTGTCATCTCAACAATGACAGAGGACGGGGCTGCGATTATCCAGGATAGGGATATGCAGACTCTGGCGAAGGGATTTTCGGAGGATATATTTTTACCCTTCTTCTGGAATGAAAGAGACGGCGGAGAAGATGCTGACCGGGCAGTAATAGCCGATGCGGGGGACAGAGCCGTATACTTCATGTCAGGCTGCAGCAGGGAGAGGCTTTTCAAATTTGACAGCCTGCCTCTGCTGGGAAGGCACAATGTGGAAAATGCCGCCATGGCCGCGGCGGCTCTGCGGCTTTCCGGGGTGGGAGACAGGATGGACGAGCTCTTCTCCGGATTCAGGGGACTGAGGCACAGATGCGAGAAGGTGGCTGAAATAGACGGCATTCTGTTCGTAGACGATTCAAAAGGGACGAACGTAGCCTCTGCATGTACAGCCCTAACCTCCATAGAGGGGAAAAAAGCAGTAATCCTCGGAGGTCAGGGAAAAGGGGAGGACTATGCTCCTCTGGCCGAAACTGTGGCAAAAGAGGCGGTGGCGGCCATTGTCATAGGTGAGGAGCGGGAGAGAATAATGACCGCCCTCAAGCTTGCCGGCTTTGAGGGAGCCATGGAGGCTGAGGGACTTGAAGACGGGGTACCCCAAGCTGCAAAAGCCCTTGAGGGAAGCGGAACAGTTCTCCTCTCTCCCGCCTGCACCAGCTGGGATATGTACCCCGACTACGGAGCAAGAGGGGACCATTTCAAAGAGATAGTCCTCTCCATGAGGAAAGAGCCATGACGGACCGGACGACAGATCCTTTCCTCTGGATAATACCCCTGCTTCTGGCCATATTCGGCATACTTATGATCTTTTCGCTCACATCTCATACCTCTTTAGAGGAGTACGGATCTCCCTTTGCCCTGGGCATGAGACAGTTGGAATGGCTTCTGGCCGGCATATGCGCCATGGTGGCCATGTACATGATTCCGGTCTCCTTCTGGGAGAAGCACAGCGGTCATCTTTGGCTGTTCTCCCTATCCCTGCTGCTTCTCACCCTGATTCCTGGCATTGGCATAAAGGCCGGAGGCGCCCGCCGATGGATAGGAGTCGGCCCGTTGAGATTCCAGCCCATCGAACTTGCTACCATGGCTGTGGCAGTCCATCTGCCAAAACTTCTCTGCAGGTCGGGAAAAAGAGGAATATCTGCATTTGTCTCCATAACCATTCCCGTACTTCTGCTTTCTGTAGTTCCTCTGTTGTTTCAGCCCAATATCGGCGGCACAATTCTTATCTTTGGTCTTGCCATGGCCATCCATGTTCACTGCCGGGGATGGAGCTGGCCTTTTATCGTCGGATTTACAGGATTTCCCTTTGTTTTTATGCTTTTTATTAGGGCTGGCTACAGGCTCAGAAGATACATCGCATTTCTGGATCCATGGGAACAGCCCATGGACAGCGGATTTCAGGTAATTCAGGGACTGGTGGCCTTTTCAAACGGCGGCATTTTCGGAGTAGGCGTAGGAAAAGGACTCCAGAAGCTCAACTATCTGCCCGCAGCTCATACGGATTATATTTTTGCCGCAGTGGGAGAAGAGTTTGGATTTGCGGGGACTTTTCTCGTACTCTTCCTGTTTTTGCTGTGGACTGTAAGAGCTCTTAACGCCTATAAAGCAGCCTCAGGCTTTCATGAGGCGCTTGTCTGGGCTCTTGCGGTCTCAGTGCTGCTGCCCATGTTTATCAATCTGGGCGGCGTCCTGAAGCTCATGCCTCTGACGGGCATACCTCTCCCCTTCATAAGCTATGGCGGAAGCTCTCTCCTCTTTATGTGGGCCCGAATAGGGCTTTTAATGAGGGTAAGCAGGGAGGTGTCCCTGACATGAGAAAGATATGTCTGGTAGCGGGGGGTACAGGAGGGCACATTTTTCCTGCCCTGGCCTTTGGTCAGTGGATTAAGAAATGGGGGAAGGATGTTTCCGTATCCTACGTATGCGGCAGCCGGCCGCTGGAGTCGGAGATTTACGCATCCGCCGGCATCTCTCCTCTGAGACTGCCCCTTTCAGGGTCGCCTTTTGGAGTCAGCAACAAAGCCGAACGGATAAAAAGATGGTGGGAGACGGCTGTTTCGTTTTTCAAATTTATGAAGCTATCACGAAAGGAGGAGTGGGATTGCTGTGTTCTGTTCGGGGGATATGTCTCCTTTCCCCCGCTGGCAGCATGTCATTTAAGAAGGATTCCGGCCATAGTGCATGAACAGAACGCAGTAGCGGGAAAAGTGACCCGTCTGGCCTCCCGTATGGGGAAGAGCATCGCCTCAGGCTGGAATGAATGTCTGCCTCTGCCCGAAGGGAGCTTTACGGCTACGGGGGTACCTGTGAGGTCCTTCAGGCCGGTAGAAAGGCAAAAAGGATGGGATTTTTTAGATTCCGGGCGAAAATTTCCCGAAAACGCAATAATCGGAGTCCTGGGCGGTTCACTTATGAGCAAAGGACTGGTACAATTGCTGTATTCCATAATCGGTGATGAGGCTTTTAAAAATTACACCTTTCTTTTGCTGGGAGCCTCCGGGGCGACAGGCCCTGAAAAAGCACCGGGTAATGTGGTCTTCATCGAAAAGCAGTGGAATATGAACAGTTTTTATTCCGTAATTGACGGAGCAATAACTCGGGGAGGAGCCTCAACCCTTTCCGAGCTGATGTTATGGGAGATTCCTGCCGTCGTGGTTCCCTGGAAGCTGGCGGCGGACGGACATCAGGAGAGAAACGCCCGGCGTTTTGTTGAATTGGCCTCCGGTGAAATCTGGAGTGAAGACGATCCCCCGGAATTGTTGAAAGAAAAAATACTGCGCATTTTACAGAAGGCGCCAACCGCCAGGAAGATCTTACCAGCGGGGGATGAGTCTGAACGTTTATGGCGGCTGATCTCGTCCAGTATTGGAAGGGAGACTGCGAATCTTGGATAAATATATAACAAGCCTTAAGGGCATACGCCGGATTCATCTTATGGGAATCGGAGGAGCGGGAATGAGCGGCCTTGCCCTTCTTCTGGCAGAGCTGGGCTATGAAGTAAGCGGCTGCGATATGACCCACACATCCTATGTTGATAAGGTTTTAAAGGAAGAAATTGCGGTAGTTTTAGGCCATGGAAAGGCTCATATGGACAAGTTTCTTCCTGAACTTCTTGTATATAGCAGTGCAATCCCCGAGGGAAATTCAGAAATTGCCGAGGCTCGAAGGCGGGGGATTGCAGTGGCAAAAAGAGGAGAGGTTCTCAGCTGGATTTTTGACTCCCGATTCGGCATCGGAGTAACAGGTACCCACGGAAAGACCACCACCTCGTCCATGATAGCCCTGATTCTGGAGCAGGCAGGACTAAACCCCACTCTCGCCATAGGAGGAGAGCTTTGCGATATAGGAGTGAATGCGAAGCTCGGAACGGGACCGTACATGGTGGCAGAGCTGGACGAAAGTGACGGCTCCTTTGAAAAGTTTCATCCAAATATTGCTGTAGTGACAAACGCAGACTGGGACCACGTAAACTACTATCCCACCTTTGAATCCGTGCTGGAGGCATTTGCCAGATTTACGTCAAACCCCAAGGAAGACGGGCTTCTGGTGATGTGCGGCGAAGACGCAGGGCTGGGCAGAATAATGGCATCAGGCCCGCTGCCCAGGGAGACGATCACCTACGGCTGGGGCATGAGCTGGACCTGGGGAGCATTTAATGTCAAGCACAGGAGAGGCGGAGGGGCTACTTTTTCCATTTCCCACAACGGAATCCATATCGACAACGTAGAGCTCTCTGTCTCGGGAGACCACAATATTCTTAACGCCCTGGCTGCCTGTGCCGTAGCCCATAATCTGGGAATTCCCTTTCCGGAAATCAAAAAGACGCTGAGAGAGTTCAAGGGAGCCAAAAGACGGCTTCAGCACCTTGGACAGAGAAATGGCGTCGACGTCTTTGACGATTACGGCCATCACCCCAGGGAAATTGCAGCGACTCTCAATGCACTGCGGAAGATGTTTCCTGAAAGACGGGTGGTAACGGTCTTCCAGCCCCACAGGTATACTCGGACACTTGCTCTTTACAAAGATTTTGCCACCGTATTGTCCTTATCTGATTCGATTTTTCTTTTGCCTGTATTCGAGGCTGATGAAGCTCCCATCGAAGGAGTTTCGTCAGCTCTTATTGATGAGCTAATTAACGGGAAAGGCAATCTCAAGAGTATTTTATGCAGCTCACTGGAGGATGCAGCTTCAGAGCTGGAGCGCCAATGTTTTCCCGGTGATGTCGTTTTGACCATGGGAGCGGGAGATGTTTCCTGCGTAGGTGAGATGTTCATGGAAAGAGCAGGGGCAGAGGTAGTTCACGTCTGAGGCGGACAGAGGCACCCCCGAAACCGCCAGTTCTGCCGGGAATGAGCAGGGTTCATGAAAAAACTTATCCGCATTTTTTTGACATGTTCCCTTATCTTTGGAGCCCTGCTTTCATGGGAGGAGTATAGTCAGTTTCTTAGCCTGGGCCACCTTGCTGTTAGTACAGGAACACCGGCAGCGGAACTGCTCTTCTGGAACACTTTGGAACCAGAAGAATTGCGGTATTGGCCCATTTTTATGTACCGGTGCGGCAGGCTTAAGGAAAAGATAGAATCAGAGCTGCCGGTCTCCTTCTCAATTCAAAGAGAAGGGACGGCGGGCTTCCTTGTAAACCTGGAGCCTCTCAGGCCTGCTTTTACGGTTCGATGGAAGGAGCGGTCCTTTTACATCACAAAGAGAGGCCGCATATGGGATACAGACCACCCCTCCGGAGAAATTATCTCCCGGGAGGACCTGCCCCAGGCTCCGCCCTTTGTTCTGGCCGATACTCTGCCCCCCCCAATGAATATATCCGGGGACAGATATTTAGTGACAGACAGCGTCTTTCCGGCAGCTCTTCTTGCGGAGTGGCTTGCCGGACTTGAATCAAACGGTTGGATGGGGCATACTCGTTTGGTGGAAATATCCAAGAGGGAGGGCAAATTCCTGCTGAAACTTGATATGAAAGTTGCTAAAAAGGCAGTAAGCGTCCTTCTCTGGGGTGAAAAATCCGGGTGGAAAAAGACTTTTTCCGCCGTTTCTCAGATTCTTAACCAGTTACAATTATCCGGAGGAGATATTATAATAGATTCCACCTATACCGACAGGATTATCGTCCGGAACAGCCCCGTCGGCGGGCAGGAAGGGAGCGGGAAATAGTGTATAAAGAGCCGGAAATTCTCGTAGGACTGGATCTCGGCACGAGCAAAATCGCCGTTGTTGTGGCGGAAAGAGACTCCCGTTTCCAGGAAGCTCAAATCATCGGGGTTGGATACGCCCCTTCCCAGGGAATAAGAAAAGGACAGATAATAAACCTGGAACAGGCCGTAAGGTCTGTTCAGCAGGCCGTGAGAGATGCAGAAAATATGGTGGGCTTTGAAATTTACGAGGCCACTGTATCCTTCAGCGGAATAGATGTCTCCTCAATTACTTCCCGGGGCATGGTCTCCCTGGGCAAAACCCCCCGTCAGGTCACCATCTCCGACGTGGAGCGAGTGATTGAGGCCGCCCAAAGCGAGCTGGCAATTCAGGCCAACAGGCTCACTCTGCACACCATCCCTGTAAAATACTCCATCGACGGCAACTTCGGAATTGACGATCCTCTGGGGATGACCGGCATAAGACTGGAGATGGAGCTTCAGTCCGTAATTATACCTACCACGGTGGTGCAGAACATTATAAACTGTGTGGAAAGCGCAGGGGTGGAAGTAAACGGACTGGTAGTAAAATCCCTGGCAAGTGCGCTTGGAGCCCTGACCGATGAGGAGACCAGAGCAGGAGTGATATCCATATGTGTAGGCGGCGGCACCACGGGCGTAGCCTTGTATACCGACGGACGGCCCGTAAAGCTTGCGGTGATACCCATAGGAGGAGATCATATAACCAACGATCTGGCCTACGTTATGAAGATACCCATCAGCAAGGCGGAGGAGATTAAAAAACTGATCTCTCTCTACCCGGATGAAGAAGAGGATGATGAACTGGATGTGGATGTCCGGGGACGAACGAGGACCTTCAACACCAGAGAGGCCTCAGAGGTGATAAGCTGCAGGCTTGAGGAGCTTTTCACGGAGCATGTCCACAACCATCTTGCAGACTTTACAATGCACATGTTCCCGGCAGGCGTGGTGCTTTCCGGGGGGGTGGCCAAGACTCCCGGCATCGAACATTTCGCATCGGAGCTTCTGAGCCTGCCTGTTCGCATTGCAGAGCCTCTTGACATGTATCAGATGCCCCCCGGGAGAAATGACTGTGAATACACTACCTCCGCAGGTATTGTCAGATATATGACGAGCAAGGAACGAAACCCATATCGCTTTATCGAAACTCCGGTATCTCAGTTAAGATCAGGCTCTGGAGGGCTACAGCCCGTTTTCTCGATCTCCAAGCCTCAGAGCAGGTCGCCTGTCGCCCGGGGTGAAGGTTTCAGAGGATTTATAGATTTTTTGAAGAGGACTGTAAAAGAGCTTTTCTAGAGCAGCAGTCGGCAGATGGGGAGGATAAGCCAATGGAGCATGTATTTCAGGTAAACGATACTCCGAGACCCCACCGGGAGGAAATCAAAGTCATTGGAGTCGGCGGCGGCGGCGGAAACGCCCTTAATCATATTGTTAACAGCGGAGTCTCGGGCGTACACTTTATTGCCGCCAATACTGATGTTGGATCCCTGCAGCTCTCCCAGGCGGCCACCAAGATAACTCTGGGAGAAAAACTGACGAAGGGCCTTGGGGCAGGTTCAGACCCCGAGGTGGGGATGAACAGCGCCAAAGAATCAGTAGATAAGATCCGGGAAGTGGTGACCGGTGCAGATATGGTCTTTATTACTGCAGGGATGGGAGGAGGCACAGGAACAGGAGCCTCTCCGATCATTGCAGAGGTGGCTAAGGAGACGGGCGCCCTTGTGGTAGCCGTCGTAACTTTCCCCTTCTCCTTTGAGATGAACAGAAGGAGAAAGCAGGCCGCCAGCGGTATTGAAATACTGAAGGAAAAAGTTGATGCCCTTCTCGTGGTAGAAAACGACCGGCTGCTTGAGCTGACAGACGAGAAGACCAAACACTCCGACGCCTACCGGCTCGCGGACGAAGTCCTCCGCCAGGCCGTTCAGGGAGTGACCGACCTTATTTTAAAGCCCAGCCTCATAAATGTGGACTTTGCCGACGTGCGGACGGTTATGGCAAACGCCGGCTCAGCTATAATGGGCATCGGCCATGGAGAGGGAGAAAACCGGGCGGAGGCGGCTGCGAAGGCTGCAATAAAATCTCCCCTTATGTCCATCCCCATGAAGGGTGCCAAGGGAATTCTGTTCAACATAACCGGCGGTACCGACCTGGGCATTCATGAGATCAGAAAAGCGGCGCAGATCATCACTGAGACAGCGGATGAGGACGCTATAGTCATCTGGGGCCACACCGTTGCCGATGAGATGTCCGATAAGATCCAGATAACTGTTATAGCCACCGGATTTTCCCCTGAGAGGGAAAAAAAGACGGTGGCAAACTTCCCCAGGTCCTCCCAGAAGAGCAAAACGGCAGGAGTGGTGCTTGAGGAGACGGAGGTCCTTGCGGTCCACGATGAAGACCTCTTCACCATGAGCGGCGTGCCCCATAACCATTATGACAAGCCCTCTATCCTCCGGAGGGGTCAGAAAAACGAAAAATAAGGCGGCTGACGCAGACTTAAAGTCAGATTCCTAGGGCCGCGCCTTTCTTTTAAAAAACGCAGAGGCAGGAATCTTTCTGAGATTCCTGCCTTTTCTTCAATGTGGGGCCGTAAATCTGCAATAACGGCCAAAGGAGGGAATTATATGTCCACGAGGGAGAGCAGACGACGCAAGGAAAAAAGAACCATGATTCCTTTCGGGGATATTATGCTCCCGGTGATCGGCCTGGTGGCAGTGGGCCTTCTGATCGTGGGAGTAAAGCTTTTCTTTCTTACGGAACCAAAAGTTCCCGGCTACACTGCCGTGGTTCCCAGTGCCAGCCCTGTCCGGGTTGAGGTTCAGACGCCGCCTCCCGTGACAGCTCCGGCAAAACCGCAAATTTCCGATCAGCAAAACGCCGTCCTGGCGGCCCCGGTGGGAGGCACGGGGACTCAGACAAAGCACCAGCCTGCCAGACCTTCGGCCCCAGCCCAGGCGAAACCTGCACCCCAGAAGCCCAGGCAGAGCGCCCCTCAGCCTAAAGCTCAAACTCAGGCGCCGGCGAGAAGCAAATGGGGAGTTCAGATCGGATCCTTCGGCGCAAGAGAAGGAGCAGAGACAGTGAGGCAGCAGGCCTCAAAGGCGGGCTACTCTTCAGCTATTTCATCGGCGGTGGTGGGAGGCAAAACTTTCTACAGGGTTACTGTACCGGCGGGCAACGACAGGGCCGGTGCGGAAAACCTTGCGGGCAGGCTCAAGAGTTCAGGCTTTCCCGTGCTGGTCGTCGGACTTGAGTGATTTGCAAAAGCTGGGAGTGAAAGAGATTTGGCTGGTTTTGTAGAGACTCTTACCCCCAGGGAAAAGGCCCTGGTACATGTTGCAAAAACGTTGGACTTCCCGTGGGAGTTTTCGGCACGGACGGTAATATCCAGTTCAAATTCAGGAAGACTCCTTTACCCTCTTATAGCCGCTGAGGACTATCCTCCCTTTATGAGAAGCACAAGGGACGGTTTTGCTGTGGCAAGCTCTGACTGCCTCGGAGCTGCTCCCGGCAGCCCGGCCTACCTCTCCCTGGCAGGCGAGGTCCCCATGGGAGCTGCCCCAGCTTTTTCAATTTCCCCGGGACAGTGCGCCATCATTCATACAGGCGGCATTCTGCCGGAGGGAGCGGACGGGGTAGTAATGATGGAGGACACAGAGAGGGCCGGAAACTGGATCGAGATTAAAAATGCGGTTCAAAAGGCAGAAAACACAGTTCTGCCGGGAGAGGAGTTCTCCAAAGGTGATCCTATTCTGACGGCGGGCAGAAGAATTGACTTCAGAACAGCCGGACTTTTTGCTATGGCAGGAGCAACCCAGACGGCATCTCCCGCCCTGAAAATAGGTGTGATCAGCACTGGCGATGAGATAGAGCCCCCGGAGACAAAAAAACTCTCTGCCGGGAAGTTCAGGGATGTGAATGCTTTTCTGCTCCTCTCCCTTCTTGACCGGGAGGGATACAAAGCCACATACTACGGCATTGCTGAGGACACCAGGGCCAACTTATCGGACCTCACCAAAAAGGCCATGGAAGAGTGCGATGTGGTAGTCATAAGCGGAGGCTCCTCAGTCAGCATGAGAGACTACAGCGCATCCATACTGGAAGATCTGCCCGAGCCTGGACTGCTTGTAAGGGGAATACTGATGTCTCCCGGCAAGCCTACTCTGATTGCAGGCGCCAAAAAGGAAAATAAGCTTGTACTCGGCCTCCCGGGTCACCCCTTCTCATGCTTTGTATCTGCCTTTACGGTTCTCCTGCCTCTTTTGCACGGCATGATCTGGGGCGAGATAAAGGGCCCCTGGAAGGCCATAAAAACGTCCCTCACGGAGCCGGTTTTCGGAATAGCCGGGATAGAGGAATTCATTCCCTGCGTTATAAAAGAGGGCAGGGCGATTCCCAGGCCCGTTAAGTCATCTTTTTCAAAAGCCCTCGCCGACGCAGACGGGCTGTTTCATATCCCGGCCTCCATGGAGACGCTGAGGCCGGGGGAGGAGGCTGAGATTTGGCTATGGTAGAGAAAGACCGTATGCACATTGCCCTGGAGAGGGCGTGGGAGATTCTCAGACAGAGCCGCTCAGCCCTTCCTCCCGAGGAAGTGTACGTGGACGGCGCTCTGGGCAGAACCCTTGCTTCAGATGTAATCTCAAATAGAAACGTGCCCCATTACAATGCCTCCGCCATGGACGGCTACAGTGTTCTGTCCATCAAAACAGCAGGGGCGACTCCCTCTTCTCCGGTGACATTTGCCCCGGGAGAGTACGAATGGGTCAATACAGGCGGGGATGTTCACCCCCGGTTTGACAGTGTAGTCATGGTAGAAGACACATCCCTCGACGAAGTTTCCGGCGTCCTGTCCGTAGTGGTCACTACCGTGACGGGAGAGAATATACGTCCTCTGGGAGAAGACGTCTTTATGGGGCAGGTGATTGCCAGAGAGGGAGACGTGGTAACTCCGGCTCTGAACTCCCTTCTCGGCGCTGCAGGAGTGGCTCAGGTACCGGTACTCTCCTTCCCCCGCACTCTCTACATTCCCACCGGGGACGAAGTTATGCCCCTTGAGGAGTGGATTGCAGCGGAGTCACCCCCTCCCGGTATGGTGGGAGACAGCAACTCCCTGCTTGTGAAGGGGTATTTCGACCAATGGGGACTGTCTTTGGACGTTGCTCCCTGTCTTCCTGACGACAGAGAGATCCTGAAGTCCTTCCTTGAGGACAAAAGAGAAAAATATGACATCATTCTGATCGGCGCAGGGTCCGCAAAGGGGGAGAGGGACTACACCTTCTCCATAATGGAAGAGCTGGGCAGACCTCTCTTCCGATGGCTTCTTATGAAGCCGGGAAGGCCTGCCTCGGCGGCGGATCTGGGGAGGGCCCTTACTGTAAATCTCCCCGGTTTTCCCATGTCCAATGCTGTCATACTATGGTCCCTTGTCTACCCTCTCCTTCAGCTTCTGCAGAAGGGGGACTTCGACGAAGAAAAAGTGCTGCCCCAGGCGATAGGGGCATGGGATGAGGGAGAGGTATCCCTTCTCACCTCCTATTCGTCCTCTTATGGCAGACAGGAATGGGTAAGGCTGAAGTGCGTTGAGATTGACGGAGAGAAAAAAGCCTATCCTCTCCCATCGGGAGCATCGGCCCTCTGGTCCCTTTCTGAGACAGACGGCCTGGCCCTGCTGCCTCTGGAAACAGCCGAGAGGACAAAAGGGTCCCCCGTCCGTCTGTGGTATCTGAGAGAGATCGACTGGAAAAACAGGATTCTATTCCAGGGCTCAAACGATCCCGCCTTTGAACGGATAGCTACTTTTGTAAGAAAGAGGGGGGCGGAGATCATCATGAGGTCGGTGGGCAGTCTGGGAGGGCTTGCAGCCCTGTCCAGAGACGAGTGCCATACGGCGGCCTGTCACCTTCTGGACCCTGAAACCGGAGACTACAACACTACTTACATCACTAGGATGTTCGGCGATGATGATAAAAAAAATATCGTCCGGAGAGCGGTGTTTTTCAGAAAGCAGGGAATCATGGTAAGGAAGGGCAATCCCAAAGAGATCCTGTCAGTAGCGGACCTGGGCCGGGAGGATGTGGCCATTGTCAATCGTCAGCCTGGCGCCGGTACGAGGGTTCTCCTTGACTACCTTCTTGAGAGAGAGGGCATCGGACCGGAAGAAATCCGGGGATACGAATTTTGCAGCACCACCCACTTTGATGCCGGCAACAGGGTCCTTCGGGGGCTTGCAGATGCTGCCGCAGGGATAAAATCAGTGGCTGATGCGCTGGACCTGGATTTTATCCCCCTGGCAGAGGAGCCTTATGAGCTCATCTATCCGCGAAAGCTGGAAGGGCACCATGGAATAGAGGCCCTCCTTGATGCGCTGGACGACAGGGAGTGGAGAAAAATGGTGGATGAGATGGGGGGCTACCGGTGGGAGAAGTGATCAGGGATCCTATGGGAAGAGTTCTTGATTACATAAGAATCTCCGTGACCGACAGGTGCAATTTCAGATGCACTTACTGCATGCCTGAGGGGGGGATTGAATGGATACCTCATAATCGCATTCTTTCCTATGAGGATATCCTGTTTCTATGCCTGGTCCTCTCCGAAATGGGAGTTAAAAGGATAAGATTCACAGGAGGAGAGCCCTTCGTAAGAAAAGGTTTCGTGCCTTTCCTCACGGAGGTGCGGGAAAGTCTTCCCGATATGAGAATTGCCGTAACCACAAACGGATCCATGCTGGAGGCGTGGGCAAGGGAGATTGCCTCCATGAACCTTGACAGCCTTAACGTCAGCCTGGACACCCTGGACAGGGAGAAGTTCCGCCAAAGCACCAGAACAGGAGATCTTGACTCAGTAATTCGGGGAATAGACTCAGTTCTGAACGAAGGAGTAAAGGCAGTAAAAATCAATGCCGTTATCATGAGGAGTCTAAATCTCGACGAAATCCCCTCCCTCCTTGATTTTGCCGCAGGCTGCGGAATGCTTCTCCGCCTTATTGAATTCATGCCGCTGGACGATGATGTATGGTCCCGGACCCAGTTTGTCAGCGCCGAAGAAATGCTGGACAAGCTGCCTGACAGGGCATTGTGGGAAGCTCTGCCTGGGTCGGGAAGCACCTCCTGCGGCCCTTCCCGGTACTTTAAAAATAAAGAAACAGGTCGGATCATCGGAATAATTCCTGCTGTTTCTAATCATTTCTGCAGACTTTGCAACCGCCTCAGAATCTCCTCCACAGGAGAGGTTCTTCCCTGTCTTTTCAGCACCTCCGGAGTCCCTCTGGGTGAAGCGCTGAGGTTAAGGGATAGGGTCAGGGTTAAGGCAGCGATCCTAGAAGCGGCGGCATCCAAGCCTGCCGGAGCCACTTCTGTCCCCGGGGGCGAAAAGCCTGATAAGACAGGAGTACACCGGCATATGTCAAGGATCGGGGGTTAGGGCCATGAGCGAATCATTTACTCACCTGGACAGCTCCGGAAGTCCCAGGATGGTGGATGTGACGGATAAAGCCACAACTTTTCGGACTGCTACAGCGGAAGGATGGGTTCTGCTTGACGGCGCCATCTCGGAGAGACTGGCCTCCGGGGACATGCAGAAGGGCGACGTGCTGAAAATTGCAGAGACAGCGGGGATCATGGCAGTAAAGAGGACGCCGGATCTTATCCCTCTCTGTCATGGAATCCGCATTGAAAAGGTGTCCCTGAAGTGCGTTTTCATGGAAGCAGAGGCAAAAGT
Organism: Aminivibrio sp.; assembly: GCA_050946755.1. GTDB lineage: Bacteria > Synergistota > Synergistia > Synergistales > Aminobacteriaceae > Aminivibrio. Next base: position 20,790 of record JBMNVK010000029.1, read on the forward strand.
CCGTATAACCTGCTCCGTGGCCGCCAGGGACGTAACGGGAGTCGAAATGGAGGCTCTTACCGGTGTCTCAGTAGCTGCCCTTACTGTGTATGATATGTGCAAAGGCATTTCAAAAAACATGACTATAGATGGAATAAAACTGTTGAGCAAAACCGGCGGCAAAAGCGGAGACTACGCTGCCGGGAGAGGAGTGCCATGAGGGTAATTGATATCGTTGAAAATATGAATGGGGAGCTTCTCAGAAGCTGCCTCTGTTACACGGGGATAAACGCCGCCGGGAATGCATCTTTTAGCGGCCGGGAAAAAGATCTTTTCCTGCTGCCGCCCGGAGGCGCCCGGGAGCTTCCTGAAAACAGCGCAGGCTTTGTCCTATCAGGAGGAGAGTTTCCCCATGATTTTTATCTGTCCCTGGGAGACTGCTTTTTCAGATCTGAATACCTTGCAAAATCCCCCCTACGGAGGCTTAAAGTCATCGAAGGGGGCTTTGTCGGCCTCTCTCGCCGGGGGGCCTTCCTGCGGCCTGTAAGGGGGGCTGTGCTGACCGTGAGCGACAAGGGCTCCAGGGGTGAGAGAACAGATACCTCAGGCCCTTCCCTGAAGGAACGGCTTGCGGGCATAGGGTGCGATACGGAAGAGAGGGCAATCGTCCCTGACAGTATGGATGAGATTTCTGCTCGTCTTCAGGAGTGGAGCGACAAAAAAGATTATCACCTGATCCTCTGCACCGGCGGGACGGGCTTTTCATCCCGGGACGTAACGCCGGAGGCCCTGGAGTCGGTAGCAGAAAAATTTGTCCCGGGCATAGGTGAGGCGATGAGAAGCGCATCTCTGAAGATAACGCCCCGGGCCATATTAAGCAGGGCCGGGGCTGTCATAAGGGGAAGAACTCTTATTATCTCCCTGCCGGGAAGCGAAAAGGCCGCTCTTGAGTGCTTCGATGCCATATCCGGCGGTCTGAGGCACGGCATAGAGATTCTCAGGGGGTGGGAGGGAGAGTGCGGCAGCGCCGGCATAAGGAAAGGAGAGAGGAAAGCTGGAGGCTAACTTTCAGGGAATAAAAAGCT
>JBMNVK010000030.1:0-20653 GCA_050946755.1 Aminivibrio sp.
ATTTTCGTCCTTTTTTATTTCAATGCCGAAAAGATTCCAGATTGTTATTTCCAGAGTATTTCCTGCGCTTAGATTATCCTGGTGTTTTTCACAGGATTGCCTGTGCTGACTTGTTCAGGAAGCCCTAATTGTAAACTGTGCTTCTATGGCCGATCTCCAACACAAGCACCAAGAGCCTGCCGTCTTCAATACGGCACAGGATGCGCCAATGTCCCACGCGATATCGCCAGAGACCGGACAAACTCGCAGTCAGCCCTTTGCCTCGTGAACGAGGGCTTTCAAGTTTTTTCAACCCGGATAGGTATTGTACGATCCGCAAGGCTTCTGGAGCATCGATGGCGGCCAGTTGTTTCTCGGCACGGCGGGAGAGTTCAATTCTCCAGCCCAAGGCGGTGCCTCACTTCGTCAAGAGGAGAAGAGGCGCCGCCATCGAGAAGATACTCTTCATAGGCTGCTGCAGCAAGGGCAGCATCCTCCATATCGTCGATGTATGCCTCGATCGCCTTGCGAGCATACCATGTTTTGGACCTGCCTGTCTTTCGCGCCAAGGCGTCAAGTCGAGATGAGAGTTTCTCATCCAGTCGTATAGCAAGCATAGAAGCTCCTCCTCTCATGCTATGCAAGTATAGCATTGCAAACCCTTCCAAAGAAAGAGATGCTTTACCGCAGAGCGCAATTCATGGAAACTCATGGTTAGATTTGCTATTCTCGGGCCAGGTCCAGCCAATTTTCTGTAATCCTGAGTTTGCCTCTGCAGGCGTGGTTTCGAAAAACCGGACTCTCACCGTGTTCGGGATGGCAGGCAACCTCCTCCGGGGCAACGGTGTCCGGAAACGGCAAAAGCTGCGGGCGGGCTGCCCCCTGCTATCCTTCAGGCCTTCGAAACGGAGTCTCTGCAATCAGCTCGGGAAGCTGAAATCTCCTTATCTTTCCTATGCGGGTTTTGGGGAGCTCCTGGCTCACAACGGTGAATTTTACTATCCGTTTGGAGGACGACGCCTGGCGATTATAGGGGCCTATGACCTCCTTGCGGAAGTACTCCTCCGCTGATCCTGTGATGATTTCAATGACCTTGTCCGGGTCGGGATGGATGACTGCGTGCAGCACCCCGTCATGCTGGCACACCGCCACCTCTTTTACGGCATCAAACCTGTCCAGAAGCTTTGACTCGATCTCCTCAGGATTGATGTTCTTCCCGTTTGAGAGCACTATGATCTCTTTTTTTCGCCCTGTGACAAAGACAAATCCGTCGCTGTCCACGTGGCCCAGATCTCCCGTGTAGAGCCAGCCGTCCCGGATTATATCCGATGTCTCGCCGGGACGATTATAATAGCCCTTCATTACGTGTCGCCCTTTTACGGCTATTTCACCGTCTACTATGCGGACCTCGATCTCGGGGCAAGGGTGTCCGCTTGCGCCGATACGCATGGCGCCAGGCCTGGTGAAGGAGATGAGGGATGTAGTCTCCGTCATTCCGTATCCTGTAATTACGTTGAAGCCAAGGGCCTTGAAATCTTTTACGACGTCATCTTCAATAGCAGCCCCCCCGGAGATGAGAAAACGGATTTTTCCTCCGAACTGCCGGTGAACCCTGGCGAAAATAAACTTTGAGAGAAGAGGGAGGCCGACAGACCTGGCCAGCGAGAAAAGGGCCCGGGCGCCGAAGCTTGCACTGATCTTTTTGCGGATCTCCCTGATGAGCATATTATAAAGACGGGGTACTCCTACTATCACCGTTACGCCATGCTGCTGAAGGGTCTCCAGAAGATCCCTGGATCCTACGGAGGGAGAGAAGACGCAGCATGACCCGGCATACAGGGGGGCAAGGATCGTCCCTCCCAGGGGGAATATGTGATGAATGGGCAGCAGGACCATCACTCTGTCCCGGAGATTGAAGATGGAGCTTTCACCGCTTACCGCGCTGACGCTGGCCTCGATATTGCTGAAGGTTACCACTGCTCCCTTGGGGCTTCCGGTAGTCCCGGAGGTGTAGATTATCATGGCAGCGTCATCGTCGGATCTTTCAAGGGGCTCGAAATTATGGCCGGAATCCGGCTCCGGCAATATATTGAGCTCTTCAAATACCAGAATGCGGGGCGCACTGGCGGAGGATGCCAAGGCCTGCTCCAGCTCCGGCAGCCTCCGGCGGGACGTAAACACCGCATCAGGCCGGCAGTCATCCAGTATGTAGGCCACCTCGTCGTACAGGGACATGCTGTCGATAGGGACAACCGTACTGCCGCTGTTCCACCCCCCGAAGAGAGCGTACACCCATTCAGGCCTGTTGTCGGAGTAGATGGCGATTTTCCCGCCCCTCGCCCCCGCCCCGTCTATAAGGCGGGAGTATTCGCAAATCCGCCGGTAAAGCCCCTCATAGCTTACTTCGCCATCTTGCGAGATGATCGCGGTCGAATTCCTGTATTGCAAGTATTTCATGCTATCCCTCTCCGTCTTCAGCCCGGGGAAATCTTCCTCAGTATGTTGGGTACGCCGTAAAACTCGTCCAATTTTTCGCTGCTCCGTCCAGTATATCAAGAACTATTATTTCAGCTGCCCGATTTTCACTTTTTAATTGATCCGCAGCTTTTATTGCCCTTCTTTCGTTACGCCTTGACCTCGCGGCCTCTTGCAGGAAGAGGGAAGACAATTTCTATCCTGCAGCCCTCCCCGGGTGCGGAATCAAGGGTCATAGAGCCTCCCAGAAGTCTGGCTCGCTCGTGCATGTTGGCGAGCCCCCTGTGGCCGGTGGTTCGAAGAATCTCGTAGCCCGTCCCGGAAAGGCGGGAGGCGCCGAATCCTTCACCGTCGTCCTCCAGGGTGAAGAAGGCCTGCCCGGCTTCCCTTTTCAGGACTGCCCTCAGATGCTTGGCTCTGCCGTGGCGGACTGAATTGGACGCCGCCTCCTGGAAGATGCGCACCAGGGCGAGGATGGTCTCCTCTGAGGCAGAGTCAAGTTCGTCATCTGCCTCCAATCATCAACAAAAAGGGCATAGTCGGGGGGGGCGATCTAGGTGGAGAATTCTTCGACAGCGTGATGGGCGAGTAACGAAAAGTCACGGATTTCGTCGCTGCGGACAATGATCCAGCCAAGGACGGGCGATCCAAGCCGCGCATCAATGTGTTCTTTTCGTGTCCTGGCCTCGGATTCAGTCACTGCGACACCCCTTTTTCTTTGCGCGCTACGGAGGACATTTTCCGGCAGTCAAGCAACGGTCAAACAAATAAACGGCCGCAAACGCCGGAAATACCGCATTTTCGCTGAAACTGCGCTGTAAAATCACCGCATTGGTCAAACAACGGTTAAACAAAACTCGCCATAGCATCACGCCCACCTCAGAGGGTACTTTACCTCCCGGCTGCCTACAGTTTGATCGTAACGGCAGGAAACTTGACCTTCAGGCCTTCGGGCTTGATTCATTCACAGCTCCCCAGAACAAATCTGGCCTGTTCTCGCCGGAGCATCTCGTATGGCGTCATGAAACGCAGGCCAAGACCGATGCAGACATTGGGTATTTTGATGCGTTTAGTTGAGTTGGCGTAAACTTCGTGAGTCACCACCACATACCCGCCTGTCAGGACATGAGCAATCAGAAAGAAATCTGCCACCTGGAAAAATGTATGAATCGCCGTTGGTTCGTAGTTTTGTTCCATGGTCCATTCGCTCACTTTACCGAATTCAAAGGCGGCCCTGGTATCGGTTGCGATAAACATGTCGCCGGCGTTATTCCGCATCCAGTCTGTAAGTTCATCCGACCCAGCGATGATCTCATCGGCAACCTTGTCAATACTGAAAACCTTTTTGGCGCGATTGCTTTCGATCAGCCATTCCCAGAATGCCGGACAGAAATCGAACCCGTAATGAAGGTTCTTTGCCTGAATAAAGACATTGGCGTCGAGCAGATAGATCACCTCATCACCCCCAGCTCCCGCGCGGCTTCGTAGAGGGTGGAGGTTTTGCGCATTCCCAGCATACGGAAGGCATCCCGAAACAGAGTTTGTCCTTCAAGCGTACTGGCTAACACAGCGCTAGCAAAGCGTTTGCCGGTGCGTGCGCTCAGGGTGCGGTAAAAATTGCCGCCGCTGCCGCCACGATCCAGCGCTCGTATTCTTGCCGTTTCCTGACGGTAGTTCAGCCAAAGGGTGTCCCGATCAATGAAGCCTGCATCGTACAAACGGCGCAACGCCACCAGAGAACTCACTTTAAACAGGTGGGCCAGGCGTTGAACCTCATCGGTAAGAGGCGCGTCAAATTCGTAAACTTCATGCAGCGCATCCAGCGGCATCAGCAGTTCTGCGGCCGCTCTGTTGCACCATCCTTTAACTCCTTGCCTGGGGATGCTGCCGACTTCCGGATTGGATATCCCGCTTTCTCCAAGCCAAATATGAGATAGTTCGTGGGCAAGCGTAAACATCTGGGCAGCTTTGCTGTCGGAGCCGTTAATGAATATCAGGGGCGCCCTGTCGTCTACCAGAGCGAAACCTCGAAATTCGGCAACGTCCAATTTGCGGCGGCTGTTGCTGCCGACGATGGAACTGATCATCACAAGTATTCCGGCGTCTTCAGCCCTGGAGATAAGCTGACGCAAGGCATCGGTCCACGTCGGCAACGCGCGACGTTCGGCGACGGAAAGCCCCAGGATCTGCCGCATCGCCCCGGCTGCCTGTTCAGGCTGATCTTCTAAGGTCGCACTGGAGACAAAATCAAGAGGCGCAAGCCCCTGGACACGAGAATAGTCGCGATACCAGTCCTGCCGCTGCTGACAGAGGTACAGGGTATCAAGCAGCGCAGTGCTCGGCTCAGCCAGCTCTTCATCGCGCAAAGTTCGGAAATCTGGTACCGGCAGTTGCAGTACGGGCGGTTCGGGCAGAAAAAAATACCCGATCGGGGTGCGAGTGAGTCTTGCGAAGTCCTCCAGCTGTTTCAGCGTTGGCTGGGCATCCTCGGAGAGCCAAAGAGCCCACTTTCGAAAAGATCTCTCCAGATCACCGTCGAGCAGACGAGCCCGTTCCGCTGCCCAGCGCAATGCTGGAATGGATGCGGGCACGGCATTCATACGCTCATCTCCTTGGCAAAAATTTATACGGCCACGGCGACCTGCCGATGCGCCGTTCTTTCGGTGCGCGGGGGATTTCAAGGCAATTCAATTCCTTTTGTACCACAGGGAGCCCTGCCGAGCAAGGTTTTTGATAATTTTTCAGGGTAAGTTTAATTTTAAGCCAATTTTTGCTCGGTTTCTTGAGGAGGTAAGTTTGAAAAATAAAAACAAGTGCAGGTCCCTCACATTCGTTCGGGACAACAGTGCAGATTTGTCATCCCGAACGAATGTGAGGGATCCGGGTCTTACTCCGGCTTTCAAAATATGCGGGGCAAACTCGAATCCCCCGGTCTCTTAAGGACTCATGTTTATACGGCGCTACTCTATCCCTTACTGACACCGGTAAACCTCCGCCAGCCGGTCGAGCATGGCGTGGAATTCATCGTGCTTTCCCGGGCCTATCCGCTCTTCTTCCAGCTTGGCGAACTCCCTGAAAAGCTCCTCGTCTTTTGCGGCATTCAGCCTCTGCTCCGCCATGACGAAAAGCACCCCGTCCTCTTTCTGGATGTGCTGTCTCAGCAGCCCGGTATAGCCCCGGGCATGCTCCGAAAAAAGGGCGGACCCTCCCTCGTCTTCAGCCTTCATGGACTCCACGGCCTCTTTCATTTTGGCAATGTGCTCCCGTCCTCTGACGTGTTCACTCAGCATAACTCCAATGGGGCCGCCCTCGTTGGGAATCCCCGCCTCCTCCAGGGCCGGGAAGAGGAGGTCCTCCTCCTTGCCGTGGTGGCACTTGTCGGCAAATACGGTCAGGAATTCCATCATGTCGCCAAGATGACCGAAATTTGGTTTGTGCCCGGCAGCGATTTTTTCCGCCGCTCCGTCCAAAATGTCTAGCATTACCTCGATTCCCCTGTGTTCATCCCGCAGTTCATTCGTCGATTTCATTATTCATCTCTCCTTTCATCCCTCGGGTGTCAGCGTCGTCCCCTGACAGGGGGAAGACTATTTCTATTCTGCAGCCCTCCCCGGGTGCGGAATCAAGGGTCATAGAGCCTCCCAGAAGTCTGGCCCGTTCGTGCATGTTGGCTAGCCCCCTGTGGCCGGTGGTTCGAAGAATCTCGTAGCCCGTCCCGGAAAGGCGGGAGGCGTCGAATCCTTCACCGTCATCCTCCAGGATGAAGAAGGCCTGCCCGGCTTCCTTTTTCAGGGTTGCCCTCAGATGCTTGGCCCTGCCGTGGCGGACTGAATTGGACGCCGCCTCCTGGAAGATGCGCACCAGGGCGAGGATGGCCTCCTCTGATACAGAGTCAAGCTCGTCATCTGCCTCCAAGTCTATGGACAGGCCGCTATAGGCCCTGGAGAGACGGTCGGCGTTCTCCTGCAAGGCACTGACAAGGCCCAGCCTTACCCACGACGGAGAAAGCTCGTCGCAGTAGTCCCTTATCTCCCTGGCCGCAGCCTGGACCACTTCCTCGGCGGTATCGAGATGGCAGTCCTGTTTATCTCCGCCGGATGCAAGAACTTCCCTGGCCAGCTGAATTCGCTTTATGGCCGCCACCGACGACTGAAGGGGCCCGTCGTGGAGCTCTCTTGCCAGATGACTCCTGGCCTGCTCCTCAACCCTGACCATATCCGTGACATACTGTTTTTTAAGCTCTTCCTTGTCGTAGGCCTCCCCCGCCAGGGCCCCGATGACCTCCGACAGGGATTCAAGCTCGAACAGGGGGCCGCTGTACAGCACGGGACTCCTGTCCCGTCCCCAGCTTATGCCGGGGATCTTTTCCACTATTCTCCGCAGAGGCGCCGCCAGAAATCTCCAGAGCAGGACCATGCCTACAAAAACTGCCGAGGAGGCGATCATGGCGGCCAAAACCCAGAACTTCCAGATGCCCGTAAGGGGCCCCAGGAGGACGGATCTGGACACGGCAGCAAGGATGTAGTTTCCATCCTCCAGCCTTCTCAGGACGGCGTAGTAGGCTTTTCCCTCCTCATCCATAATGCGGCGGGGCTCTTCGTCAAGGGGCGTTTCCTTTACCAGAAAGAGGAGCTCCTCCGCCTCCCGGGAAGCGGCCAGAACCTGGCCGTCCGGAGCCAGGTAGAGTACTCCTCCGGCCTCCTTTCCCTTGAGGGAAGGGTTCATGGACATCATTCGAAACCTCATCTGCCCCATGGGCCTGTGTCTCGACGGTCCCCTTCCGGTCTGCCCCGTTCCGGAGAAGGTCTCTGCCAGGTCGTGGACGTAGGAGCTCATCATGGAGTCCATGGCCTCCTCCTGGGCCCGGTAGGAGTGGAGTGAGACAAAAAAAAGGGCCGCCGCCGGAAGGGTGACCAATATCATGAGGAGCAGGAGAAAGTTTTTTCTCACGGCTTCCCGTCTCCCTCGATGAAGTAAAGCTCCTCCAGCAGGACAATGCCCTTCTTCAGGGCGAGCAGGATGGCCTCCGTCTTATTCCGGGCGCCCAGCTTTCCGTAGATAGAGGTAAGGTGGGCCGCCACCGTCCGCTCTGTGATGGACAGAAGGGATCCCACCTCCGACGCAGGCAGGCCCTGTCCCGCCAGAATAAGGACCTCCCGCTCCCGGGGGGACAGCTCTTCAGAGGGTTCTTCATCATTCACCAAAGACACGGAAGGATCGAGATAAAAAATTCCCGCAGCCGTGTCAAATACAGCCTTTCGCAGCTCTTCAAGGGGAGCGGACTTTAAAATAAAGCCCTTTGCCCCGGCCCTGACGGATGCCATGACATACTGATGAGCGCTGTAGGCCGTTAGGATGAGGACATTTGTCCTGAGACCTTCTTTTTTTATCCGGGCGGCTATCTCTATCCCGCTTCCGCCGGGCATCTCTATATCCAGCATGGCAAGGTCAGGCGCCAGGTCCAGGACGGCCCGCCATGCCGACTCGCCGTCGGAGGCAAGTCCTGCCAGCTCCATCCCCTCCTCTTTTTCAAGCCAGGCGGCCAGTCCTGAACGGGTGAGGGGGTGATCGTCGGCGAGAAGTATCCGTATCATCATTTCGCCTCCTTCCATAGCCAAATTGTAGCATGAGCGGAGGGCGGGGAATTGTCAATTCTTACAATGGAGGAACCGGCATAACGGACCATGAATCACGCCTCTGGAGAGGGTATCCTTTACCCATCACAAGCTGAAAGGCGGGAAATTAAATGAAAAGATTAAACGGCAAAATATTCGCGGCAGTTATGGTGGCAGTTCTTCTTGCGGCAGGCAGCGCTTTTGCATGGGGCGGACGGCCCGGTTACCAGGGACAGAGCCAGGGGCAGGGCATGATGTACGGCCCCGGTCAGGGGCAGGCCTGGAACCAGGGGCCCCAGGGACAAGGGATCGAAAACCCCGGGCAGAGAGGCGGATGGAACAGGCAGTCCATGATGGGCAGCAGGAGCTCAGGCTTCTCGGGCAGACACCCCACGATGGGCGGCAAAAGCTTCAGATCCTCCGGCAGGCATCACGCCATGGGGGGCAGAAGCAGCTACAGGGGCAGCCAGAGGGGCATGTGGAGCTACGTTGAAATCCCCCAGGAGATCCGGGACAAGCAGGCCGAGATGGGCAAGCTCTCCATCGAGATGAGAAATGAAATGTGGAAAAAGCCCGTGGACCGGACCAAGGTAGAGGAGCTGTACAAAAAGAGAACGGAGCTTCGTAACGAACTCTCCGAATGGCGGATGAAGACCCGCCTGGACATGATAGAGAAGCTTCAGAAGTAAGGCGTTTACCCTAAAACAGCATTAAACACAGCCCGGGGCGGAGACCAGCGTCTCTGCCCCGGGCTGTTTATGTTTTAAGGCTGCCTTCCGCAGAATTAGCGCCTGTTCAGATGTCCTTGCTTAAGCTGTTGAAGATCTTGTCCATCTCCTGGTGGTTTCGTCTGAAAAACTCGAGCATTTCAGGGCTGAAATGGGCGGGAGATGTCCTTCCGTCCCCTTCCAGTATCACCCTCACCGCCTCCTCATGGCTCATGGCACCTTTGTAGACCCGGTTTGATCTAAGGGCGTCGTAAACATCGGCCAGGGCCACCACCTGACCCTCCCAGGGAATCTCTTCCCCTGCGAGTCCCATGGGGTACCCGCTGCCGTCCCACTTTTCATGGTGGGTCAGGCAGATTTTCCTTGCGGCTTCAAGCCATCTGGCATCGCCGATAATTTCCGCACCCCACTGGGGATGCATTCTGACGACCGCCATCTCCTCGTCGGTGAGAGGGCCGTTTTTGCCAAGAATGGAAATAGGAATGCGCATCTTGCCCAGGTCGTGAAGGCGGGAGAAAAGCTCAATATCGTTCTGCTCCTCCTGGCTCTTTCCAAGCGCCTTTGCCGCCAGTCTGGAAAAGGCGCCGATCCTGTCCATATGGTCTCCCGTTTCAAGATGATAGATCTCGGTCACCGACCTGAGCTTTTCGGTGAGATACCGGTACGACTCCTTCACGTCCCTGCGGGAATCATCCACGTCAAGAAGGCCCGCTATGGCGGAGGCCACGGGCATCAGCGTCTCTATGAGCTCCTGGTCTCTTTCCCTGGGCTCTCCGGAGAAGGCCACCTCCAGGATGCCCACCTCCTTGCCGCTGTGGATAAGAGGTATCTCCAGCTCGGATACCACCTCCGGGTGAATAAGGCAGTAATCCGGGTCATTTTCTACATTCTCCACCCAGATGGGCTTCTTCTTCCTCATAGCCCGGGCTGCAACGCTTGCCTGATAGTGAGGAATTACATCGGTTCTGGCAGAAGAGCGGTAGCCGCTTGCGGCCAGTGGAAGAATTGAGCCATCTTTATAGTTTGCAAGAAAAACTCCGAATGCCCCCGCATTATGTCTTATGGTCTCCACAATTCTCCTGAACTTAGGGCCGCTGTCTCCCCCGTGAGACACCGTCTCCATCACGCTGAGGGTGCTCCTCCAGATTTTCTGCCTCTCCAGGAGCTCGCTGTTTGCCTTTATCAGGCTGTCCTGCATCGCCAGGGTCTGCTCTGTGAGGGATGCGATCTCATCGCCCTGCTTGCCTATTACATCAAGGGCATTTCTCATGCTGCCTAAAAAACATCTGAATTCCGGAATTCTTGATTCTGACACTGCGCCGCCGATTTCATCGGCAAGGATTCTGACGCTTTTTGAGACCTCCCCGGGGCCCTCCGACCGGGAAAGTCCGGCGGCAAAGCTGTCAGCCACTGTGGAGAGGGAGGAGAAGGACGTTATGAACTCTTTTGCAGCGGGCACGAACAGTGCTGCGGCAAGCGCCAGTATTACCAGCCAGGCAACAAGATGATGAACGGCAATCTCCAGTACAAAACGCCTGAAGGATGATTCAGGGTAGATAAAACCGTAAGAAAAATACTCTCCGGCAGGAGCATAGAAGAGAATATGGCTCTCTCCCATGAAAGTTGCCTTCTCTGACCGGATGCCTTCATGGGGAAGAGTTTTTACTACTGGCGCCAGGATGTCTGAGAAGGCCAGAACGTCTCCGGCAAGCTCCTGTCCGGGAAGGGAGGGGATCAGTACAGAGCCGGTTCTGTCGATGAGGAAACCGTTTCCCTCTCCAAACACCTTCTCCTCCTCGATCCTTTTTTTCAAATGAGACAGCTCCAGATTCAGACCAAAAACTCCGGTAAGAGCACCTCCGGATGAGTATGCCGGCGCAGTGATGCTCACTATAAGTTCTCCCGTTTTCGGATGAGCAAAGGGACGAGGAATAATAGCCCGGTCTTTTGCAAGAGTCTCTTCATACCATGAACCGGCGCCCGGGTCGCAGCTCCGCCCCGCTGCGTCAATAAACTCTCCCGTATCAAAAGCCATGAACACATTGCTGACGCCCTCCTCCCGGAGGGACTCAAAATATCGCACAAGCAGGTAAGACGGGTCAGCTTCTGGAGCTGCCTCCACAAAAGATCCCATCGATGCTGCAAGAGCAGAGGTCATCGATATAAGCTTTGAGAAAAATTCACTGAAAGTATGAGCTGTTTCCGAGACCTGGGACATGCCTGACTCTTTCACTCTTCCCTGAACTGTTCTTGCTATAAAAGAGTAGCTGAACGCGGTCAAAAGCACTGCCGAGATGAAGAAAACGGCTGCAATAACCATCATTTTTTTAGAGAGGGACAAAATAGTGCTCCTTTCAAACAACACAGATAGACCTTTATACCAGCCGCAGCCTCAACCGCTTTTTTAAGCTTAAACCTCTTAGGACTCTGTGTCCATGGATCCTGCCTACCTTCGGCGATAGCGATCCAAAAGAAAGCATAACGCATCAAAAGGCATAATATTAGTTTATATTCGCTAAAAATAGGTTATTTATGGTTAAAATCCATTTATTTACTAGGCAAAAGAATTATAGCATAATAGCTCTTTGTCAAATCACAGGTGCGATATTGTTTAACGAATTGAAAGAGACATGCGGGCCTGCTGAAAAATTGAACTGATCCTCCATAAAAGCCTGTGACAAAAAAGCGCAGAGGAGAATAATGCCTTTCCCCCCTGCGCAGCCTTTGTTACGTATTTTAAACCCTTGATTTTTATTCTTTTTTCGTCTGCCTCTGCCAGGCGTGGAGGGCCAGGGCAATGCCGATTACGCCGTAGGCCACGAATACCCTGAAGTACTCCCCCACCTGGGCGCTTCCCATGATATTCTTTCCCGCCAGGGGCGAGACAATGAAAAGGGCGTGGAAAAGCACGGTCCCAAGGAGGGCCTGTCCGATGGTGGCCCTTGAGACGGTGGCCCCTCCTATCAGGAGCGCCGCTACGGCAAAGGTCCCTACCTGCACGTGAGAGCCGTAAACCTGCACGTTGCCTATGTTCTGAAGGAAGATCAGCTGCCCCCAGGCAGCCAGCACCGTCGAGAAAATAACGGCAATGATTCTTACCCTGTCCACCTTGATGCCCGCCACTTCCGCCGTGTGCCTGTTCTGTCCCACGGCCCGGAAATCCTGGCCCAGCTTTGTTTTAAACAGCAGAACAACGGCAGTACAGAGAAGGGCAACTATTGCCAGGGTGAGAACGGGGAAGTTGATGTTGTTAAGGTATTTGAGCACCGGGATATCTACGCCCCTGAGCCTGAATACGTAAAACTTGTCAATGGCATACTGCCAGATTTTAAGGTCAAGGGTGTTTACAAAACCCACTCCCGAGGGCAGCAGAAGGGCCTTGTTGGAGATGGGGATGATCCACCCGATGAGAATGAGGCAGATGAGCTGATACACGCCGTTGGCGAAGAAGCCCAGAATAAGCCCCGTTATCATCTCCTTGCCCTTGGCCTTGTTGAACAGGATGCCGGTAAGCCAGCCGAACAGGATGGCAAAAGGAATCGACAGGACGCAGGCCATGAAGAACCCCGCTAACCCTGTCAAACTGTACACTATGGTAATAAAGGCGGCGAACTGTCCTGCCATGGCCCCGAGCACGATTCCGAAGTTCAGCCCCATCCCCGCCAGCACCGGTATTATCAGGGAGATTACGAGAAAGGAGTTTCGGGCGAGCCTGGTAACAAGATCGTTGGCGAAGAACATCCAGGAGAGCCCCGAGTACTGGAAGCCAATGGCGCATATGGCAAGGAATACTATGGGCACTATATTTCTTTGAAGGAGCCTCACCTCGCGTCACCCCCCGCTTCTTCCCTGGTAAGGGCGTAGAGGATTATGCCGTTGCTTATGATCACCCTCATGATCTCGGAGATGTCGCTGTCCATGGCCACATTGGCCACGGGCAGGGCAATGACCAGCAGTCCGTTGAAGAGGAAGGCCCCTATGAGCGCCTGGGCGATGGTGGCCCGGTGCAGGGACGCCCCCCCTATCAGGATGGCCGATACGGAATACAGGGCCATATACAGGGGCGCCTGGTAGAGCTGGATGAACCCGTAGCTCTGGGAGTAGATTATGATGCCCGCCGCTCCCATGGCGCAGGAGATTACCGACGCCAGGAGGCGGTACTTATTGACGCTAAGGCCGGAGGCCTCGGCGAACCGGGGGTTTGAGCCCACCATGGACATGGCCAGGCCCGTCCTGGTCCTCATGAAGAGCCACAGAAGGACGCAGGAAAACGCCGTCACAAGAAGAAGCCCCGTGGGTATGGTGGCCCCGCCCACCGTAAAGCTCAGAAAGCGGTCCAGCAGCTGCTCCATTCTCCCGTCCAGCACCACCGTCACCCGGAGTCCCTCGCCCCCGTAGGGCCAGATCATCTCGGAGCTTGAGTAGGGGGCCATAAGCCAGAAGATGCACATGACCGAAACTATGGAGAAGCCCATGTAGGTCCCCACCGTCATCTCCTGCCCCTTCACCCTGTTGAGCAGCAGGCCGTAGAGCCACCCGGCGGCGGCCCCGAGAGGAATGGAGACGCCCACGGCAAAGAAGAGGGCAGGGAAGCCGCTGAAATCCAGCTCAATGGCGAGGGTCGCCCCTATGAGGCCGCAGATGATGCCGAAGGGAAGTCCGAAATTGGGCCCCGCCCCGGCCTGAATTGTGGGTATCATGGCAAGGACGAGGAGGGCGTTCATCCCGAAGCGGGTGAGCATAGCGCTGAAGATCTGCCCCATGGGAAGGCCGAAGGAGAAGGCCGCCGCCACCAGAAATGCCAGGAAGAGGGAGATGATGAGGCGCGGCACGCCGATTCTGCTTAATATGTCGTTGCCCATTTAAACGGCCTCCTTTCCGTGGAACTTGCTGTACTCCCCTGCCATCATGAGCCCGAAATCCCTGTCGCTGTCCCCGGGCAGAAGTATGCCCTCCAGTTTTCCCTGGTAGACAATGGCGATGCGGTCGCATACGGACCTCAGCTCCGCCAGTTCCGACGATGTCATGATGATGGTGAGGCCCGTCTCCCTGTTGAGCTGCACAAGATGATCCAGTATCAGCTTTTTTGCGCCGATGTCGATGCCCCTTGTGGGCTCGGAGATAAACAGGAGACTGGGCTCAAGGGTTATGGCCCTGGCAATGCACACCTTCTGCTGATTGCCTCCGGAAAGCCTTCGGGCAAGCTGTCCTGGACCCGTGCACCTGATATCCAGCTTTTCGATCATGGCTTTAGCGTATTCTCCCATCTCTCCCGAGTTCAGGATGGAGACGAAGCCGGACTTCATAAATTTGCCCAGGGTCTGGATGGCCGTCGCCGCAATATTGAACTCGATGGACTCGTCAAGAAGAAGGCCCGTACCCCTTCTGTCCTCCGAGACGAAGGCCATGCCCTGGTCCAGGGAGGCCCGGGGAGAGTTAAGCACAACCGCCTCTCCGTTCTTTTTCACGTCTCCGGCGGAGGGAAAGAGGCCCATGATACCGTTGGCTACGCCTATCTTACCCTGGCCGGCAAGCCCCCCTATGCCCAGGATTTCTCCCTGCCTGACGTCCAGATTCACGCCCTTTACGGTCTCCCCCGGCATGGAGACGGAGAGATCCCGTATCTCAAGCAAAAGGTCGCCCTTCAGGGCCGAGAGGGGCCTGCCCTGCATCGCTCCGCCCTCAATCTTCCTCCCCACCATGAGCTCGGCAATCCTGTCTATGGTGGTCTCCGGGGGGCGGGTCTCGGCGACATGCTCGCCGTCCCGCAGGACTACGATCTTGTCCGATACCGCCATAACTTCGTCCAGGCGGTGGCTTATGAACAGCACCGATATGCCCTTGTCCACAAGGATCTTCATGGACTCAAGAAGCTTATCGGCGTCGGATTCTGTGAGCACCGCCGTGGGCTCGTCCAGCACCAGAAGGCGGATATTTTTCTTGTCCAGCTCCCGGGCTATCTCGACAAACTGCATGTGCCCCACGGGAAGTCCCCTGACGGGGAGCATCTCGTCGATGCCCAGGCCGATGGTGTCAAGGGAAGATCTGGCGTCGATCCTCATCCGGGGCATGTCCAGCCATTTCATGGGCTTTCCGAACATTCGGCTCAGAAGACTGTCCTTTGTTACCTCCCTGTTGAGCTTTATATTTTCTGTAATGGAAAAGCCGGGAAGGAGCATAAATTCCTGATGAACCATGCCTATGCCAAAGCTCATGGCCTCTTCAGGAGATCTGATGTTCACTTTTTCGCCGTCAAGGTATAGTTCTCCTTCAAAGCCGCCGGTGGCGTGGATCACCGGCATGCCGAAGAGGATGTTCATCAGGGTGGATTTTCCTGCGCCGTTCTCCCCCACGAGGGATAATATTTCCCCCTCGCCCAGAGAGAAGGAGACATTCTTCAAAACCCGGTTTCCGTAATATTCCTTACTGATATTCTTCATTTCAAGTCGGGCTGCACCTGTCAAATAATCGACCTCCTTTGCAAAAAAGGCAGGGCCGCCGGCATCGACAGCCCTGCTTCAGGTCTCTTACATTTTTCGGGCGGGTTACTTCTTCCCGAAAATAACCGATTCGCCGACCACCATGAGGAAGTTAGGTGTCTTCTCCTCGTCGAAGGCCCTGATGCGGACTTCTCCTGCATGCTTCTCAAGGGTAAATTTTGCCCGCTGAATATCCTGCTTGTCATCAAATTTTCCATTGGCAAAATCCATGGCATACTCGACGCCGGCCCAAATGAAGTTCATGGTAATGGGCGCCGTCCAGGTGGCTATCCTGCCCTCCATGCCAAGCTCCGCTACCTTCTCCTCAATGGCGTTGAGAATGTAGGGGACGTCTCCCTTGCTTTCGACCTTGAGACCGAGGGCGTTGGGAAGGGCGTGGAAGGGGCTGGGGCAGCACTGCTCGGGGTAGAGAGCCTTGCCCTTCACCACCGATTTGATAAGGGGCTCCTGCATGGAGCAGTTGGTGCTGAAGAAGGCCGTGTCCGGGCCGTACTTCTCCACCTGCCGGGGAGCGTCCTCAAGGATGAACTGCTGAGAGCCGGCCACTCCGCCCTCACCGGTGGGGTCCGGGGCGTTGACGTACACAAACTCTATTCCCAGCTTATTGGCCGTCTCCTCCATGATGTCCCTGCGTTTCGCAAGCAGGGGCATGCTCATATGACGGGGGAAGGAGTAGTGAATAAAAGTCTTTGCCCCCATCTCCTTGGACTTCTCCAATATGGAGGTTCCGCGGGTGTGCTGGTCGATTTCATAGAGGATGTCCCCCTTGCCCGCCATCATATAGGGCTCCTCGTGAATCGTGCCGAGTACGAAGAGAATATCGTCCCGCACTTCCTTCACCTTGTCGATGGCCGCCGCCGTGCCCGGGACCGCCTGACAGATGACGATGGCCTTTACGTCCGGGTCAGAGGCCATGGCCATCACCTGGGAGATGGTCGTCTCCTGCTCGTCCATGAACTTGTCCGGGTAGGTAACGTGAATTACTCTGTCGGCGCCGTACTTGGCCACCATCTCTTCCCCGGCGCGGTACTCCTCTTCGCCCTGGGAAACCGTTCCCGTCATGATTCCAACCTTGGGGGCCGCGAAGGCCGCCGTTCCGAGAATAAGAACAAACGCGGCTGCAGCCAGTATTCCGATGAATCTCCTCATGTGTCTGTCTCCTCCTTGATGGTTTTTATTATGCCGAAAAATTAACAGTATATGGAAAGAGAATGAAAATGGGAACAGGATGCTTATAGACCAAATAATACAAGATGAAAATCTTTTTGTAAATGACTTTTGTCCAAATCTTAACTTTTTACATTCCCCATTTTTATAAAATTCAGGCGGCTCCGGGTTCGGGCCGCCTGATTGGTTTTCTATTTTTCATCGTCACCAGCAGTACTGCCTGTGATTTTTTTCTCCGCTCCGCAGTGCCTGCAGAAGGGCAAAAGAGAATGCCTGAGCCCCCCGCACGCCTCACAGGGCTCGAAGAGGGAAGTTCCGCAGTCCGGACAGGTATAGGGCTTTTCCTCTGCCCCGTCTCCGGACAGGGGCATTTTGTTGACGGTGCGCCTCGTCCAGTACAGGTATTTTCTTGGCCCCGTACGAATGGGGTACTCGCAGACAGGACACAAAAACCGTTCGTAGGCCTCCCGGTACTGCTTTGTCAGCCACCGGGCCTTTGGAAAGGCCGCTGTCTTTATGAGGGACGTCAGGGTTTTTACAACTACCAGCAGCAGACCGAGGACGACCGCATACTTGAAGTAGCGGGTCGGGAAATAGTTGTGGATTACCTGGACTGCCTTAAGGAAGACCGCTCCGCCGAAGGCAAGGTAGACCGGAAAGTAGACGCTTCCCCGCTTTTTTGCCGCCATCCATGCTCCCGCCCCTAGAAGGGGGAGGATTACTGCAAGCTGCCAGGCCGCCATCCTTAGCCTGTGCTTTTCTGCCAGCTCCTGGTACTCCCTGCGTGCAGGGATTTTCTGTTCATCAATCTTTTTATCAAGGTCGGACCGCTCGGCCTCAAGAGTCCTCTTTCTCTCCGAAAGCTTTGAAAGCTCCGCATTATGGGCCTGATACTGCCTCTGACTCTCCAGAAATCCGGCCAGACTGCCGGAGAGATTGAGAGAATCCTCCTCTCCGGGAGATGTGGATTTTTGAATCGACAGTTTGCGAAGCTCTATCAGCTGATTGATAGTCCCCTGGAGATTCGTCGAACTGTCGCTTATGATGCGCATCTCCTCCCGCTTTGCCGCTATGGCCCTGTCCGTGGATGAGATTTCTGCAGCCAGCTCCTTTGACCTGTCCGACATGGAGGAGTCCACGTATCTCGCCTCCACGTCCCTGTATACAGGCCCCTCTACGGAGCCTATATCATCCACCACGAAGCCCAGTGCCCAGTAGACAAGCACCGCCATGACCAAGGTAAAGAAGTTTATTAGAAATCGCTGGAGCCAGGGACCCCTGGGTTTTGCCGACATCTCTCCTGCCCCCTCTCTATCGCTGCCCCTTGATTGTTAGAGCAGCGGACTGAACAGCTTGGTAACTCCGTGAATCACTCTCAATGCCCTGGGGCGGCGTCCCCACTCCTCCATCGAGAGCCGCCTCGAGCCCCGGATATATTTCTCCTGGGCCATTCTTACGGCGGATGTCTCTTCCTTCCCGTAAAGCACGAGATTCAGCTCGAAATTTATGGCAAAGGACCGGATATCAAAGTTGCTGGTCCCGAGGAAGGCCAGGCTGTGATCCACCGTCATGGTCTTTGAATGGATGATGTGGTCCTGGTAGAGATACACCTCTACGCCCATGGCCAGCAGTACGTCGAAGTAGGCTTTTGCCGCGCTGCCCACCAGCAGCTGGTCGCTTCTCTCCGGTATTACCAGCTGAAGCCTCACGCCCGCCAGGGCGGCCGTTTCAAGGGCGTGAATAAGCTCGTCATCGGGGATCAGATAGGGCGTGGTGATTACCACTCTCCGCCTGGCCCCGTGAAGGGCGGACACCACCAGCCGCTGATAGTTCTGCCACGGGTAGGAGGGACCGCTGGGGACAGTCTGTATCACGGCCTGGCCCGTCCGCAGGGGGCGGGGGAAGCTTTTCTCTACCGAGGGGATCTCTCCCGTCTCCACATACCAGTCCTCGGTGAATACCCCCTGAAGCTGCAGCACTACGGGGCCGGTGAGGCGAAGGGTCAGATCCCGCCAGAGCCTTCCGCCCGCCTTTCCTCCGTAGGACGGATCTACCACGTTGTGAGACCCTGTATAGGCCATCCGGCCGTCAATTATCGCTGCCTTCCGATGATTTCTAAGGTCGTATCTGGCAGTAGTGGCCGTCCTTCTGAATAGCTTGGGGGGCAGAGCCTTCTCCACCCTGACTCCGGCGGCCTTCAGTTTTTTGGCGTCTTTTTTCAAAAAGACCTTCGACCCCAGGGCGTCCACCAGAAGCCGGCACTCCACTCCCCTCTTTGCCGCTCCCTCCAGGGAGTCAAAAAGAGGGGCGGTCATCTCATCCTTCATAAAGATGTAGTAAAGAAGATGAACCGTTTTTTCCGCTTCGTCTATGTCCCCGCAGAGCCTGGCGAGAAAATCCTCCTCCCGGTCGATCAGGTCGAAGGAGTTTCCGGTAGTGATGCACATCTCTCCCAGTTTTTTCCCTAGAGCTCCAAACCGGACCAGCTCCTCGGGGAGCCAGTGAGATTCATCATCCAGAATTTTGCGAAAGCCCGCCCTGCCCGACTCCAGTGCGCGAAGCATGGCCTCATGCCTCTCGGCCCTCTCCCTGGGAAGAGCTGTGGAGCCGAAGGCGGCGTAGAGAAGGAAGCCCGGCCAGGGCCACAGAAAAATGGCAAGCAGCCAGGACATGGCGGTGGTGGGACTGTGATGCTGGGGAATGTAGCAGAGGGTGAAAATCCGTATAATAATAGTGGATATTTCGTAGAAAGAGTAAAGAATAACCCCGGCAGTCATGAAGCCCTGGCCTCCCCGCTCCTTTCGAACGGATAGAAGTCAAACACCAGGGGAAGGTGATCGGAAAAACGTACCCTGGGCGCCTGGAAGTTCTTCATCCGGATGCCGTCGCTGTAGAGGATAAAGTCCAGAGCCAGCTTGGGAGATCCGCTGGGATAGGTGGGAGTATTACGGCAGTTGGCGTTTCGGAAGAGCCCTCTCCTGAAGAAGGGCTTCAGCTCCCTCTGTCCGGCGTAGATATTCCCGTCTCCTGCCAGTATTATGGGCTTTTCTGCCTGCCGCAGCCTCTCCGCCAGCTCCCCTATCTGAATTTTTCTGACCCTGTATCCCAGAGACAGGTGAACCAGAAACAGGCTAAAATCTCTGAACTCCACTTCCAGGAAGGTCCTTTTAACTCCCCGGCTAAGGTGGTGCTCCCGGCTCGACAGAATGGGCAGGCTTGAGACGACTGCATTTCCCTGGGACTTCAGCAGAGGGGCCCTGGATGCAATGGACTCCCGGTCGTACTTGCATGCAAACACCGAAGACGCATTAAGCCCCCGGGCCATGAGCTCCGCCTGGCACAGTCCATTTTGCCTGTAAGAGCCGCAGTCCGTCTCCACAAGCCCAACTATATCGGGTTTAAGCCCCGCTATATAGCCTGTTATATTTTTGAACCGGTCGTCAGTCTTCCGGAGGCATCCGGAGAAGGGGAAGGGAAAGTGATAGTCCCATCCCGTACCGGTTCCGTAGCGAATATTGTATAGTACCAGCCTCATAAAGTGCCTCCGACTCTTTGAAATAGGTTTACATTATACAAAAAAACAGGAGGCTGGCATCAGCCTTTTAACCCGTTTTTTTCTGAACACACAAAAACCCGCCTCCCTGGGAAGACGGGTTTTTGTAAAGGAGAGGATCTATTATTTGCTGTAAACGTCCTTGGGGTTCCACTCTTTCCAGATGTTGCCCACCAGCGCGGGGCTGGGCTTGAGCACTTTGCCGCCGGGGGTCCAGCCGGAGGGGGTAACCTCCGCGCCCTTTGTCTCTCTGACAAGCTGGAAAGCCTGGATCTGGCGAAGGGTTTCGTCCACGTTCCGTCCCACGGGGGGAGTGAGAATCTCCATAGCCTGGATTACGCCGTCGGGATCGATCAGGAAGCGGCCCCGGAAGTCCACGCCCTCCTCAGGGCTGTAAACGCCGTAGGCTGTTCCAATGGCTCCTCCGCCGTCGGAGGCCATGTGGAAGGGTACTCCCCCGTCCACCATCTTGGAGAGCTCCTGGTCGTCCCAAACTTTGTGGACGAACTGGCTGTCGACGCTCATGGAGATGACTTCCACTCCGAGAGCCTGGAATTCCGCATAACGGTCGGCGACCGCCGACACTTCAGTTGATCAGACGAAGGTGAAGTCGCCGGGGTAGAAGCAAAGGGATAC
>JBMNVK010000031.1:0-20586 GCA_050946755.1 Aminivibrio sp.
GAGAGTAGTGTGATAAAAGCCGATTGGTTACCCCTGGTACGAGCCCGTCTATTTTTTCCACGGCAAGTTACCTTCTTATTATTGGCTCATAATTCTCCTCCAGGGCCAAAACTTGCTGCAATTCGAATTTGAGGATCCAACCGCCATGGGTCCTGTCCTCTATCCGTTTATTTGATATACTATTCTGAGGAGATATTTTAAATTCAGTTATCAATTAAGGAAGGGAGATAGAATTGCAATGAAAAAGTTTTCCCGCGTTCTGGTCTTCTCTGCACTCTTGGTGTTTGTGGCGTCGGCTGCTTTAGCCGCCTATCCTGAGAGGAGTGTTTCCGTGGTCTGCCCCTGGGGGGCCGGCGGGGGTACGGACCGGCTGACCCGCTATATTGCGTCTGAGCTCGAAAAAGAGCTGGGCAAGCCCTTCCCGGTAACCAACAAGACCGGAGGAAACGGGGCTGTCGGCCATGCCGCCGGGGCCTTCTCCAAACCGGACGGATACACTGTTACCATGGTGACGCTGGAGCTTGCCACCATGCACTGGATGGGCCTTACCGAGGTTTCGTATGCGGATTTTGACTATGTCATCCAGATCAACCAGGATTCTTCCGGGGTTATGGTAAAGGCGGGTGCTCCATGGAAAACCCTCGGCGAGCTGCTTGAAGCGGTAAAGGCTGAGCCGGAGAAATTCAAGTTTTCAGGCACGGCCGCAGGCGGAGTATGGGACCTTGCCCGCATAGGCATGCTGGACAAGGCAGGGATTCCGGTCAACGACGTCAGCTGGATTCCCACCACCGGCGCGGCGCCCTCGATTATCGAGCTTCTCGGAGGCCATATCGAAGTTATTACATGCAGTCTTCCCGAGGCAGGGCCTCAGCTTGCCGCCGGGGAAATCACGGCGCTCGCCGTAATGGCCGATTCCCGGGATCCTGCGTTCCCCGATGTGCCCACCCTCAAGGAGAGCGGAGTGGATTGGTCTGCGGGAACCTGGAGAGGATTTGCGGTACCCAAGGGGACGCCGACCGATGTTATTGACGTTCTGTACAACGCGATAAAAAAGATTACCGACTCCGATGAATACAAGGAGTTTATGAGCAAAAACGGATTTGGGGTCATGGTTCGGGGGCCGGAGGATTTTGCCGCTTTTGCGAAGCAGCAGGACTCTGATCTTAAGTCGGTGATGGAGCTCGGCGGATATCTGAAAAAATAGCATAAAGACATAGGGGCGCTCCGGAAAAACTCCGGGGGCGCCTCTTATTCCGGAGGCGCCAATGAAAAAACCATTGAGAATTATCTTCGGCGCGGCGATCATCCTATTATCCCTGTGCGTCGTCGGAATCAGCTCCACTTTTCCCGAAGCCGTGGTGGCCGGGAGGAAGATTCCCGGGCCGGCTTTTTTCCCGATGCTTCTTTCTGTTATTCTGGTTCCCTGCGGTATTCATCAGATTGTTGCGGGCTTGAGGACGGAAAGGGAGGAGAGATGGGTTCCGGGCCTTGGTGCGCTTAACGGGACAATAATAGTCCTGTCCCTGATCCTGTACGTCGTGGTCATGGATAGGATAGGGTATGCCCTCTCGACGTTTCTGTTTTCACTGTTTCTTCTCCTCCGTCTTAAAGTTCCCTTTTTCAAGGCCGCCACGGTTGCCGTGATCACTGTGGGGTTCATACTGGTCGTCTTCGGGCGGATCTTTTTAATCCAGCTCCCCGCCGGAGAGCTGGGACTGCCGTGGTAGGAGGGGCGGCCCATGTTCGAAGTTATGTTTGAGATTTTCAGGCCTTCCGTCCTTGTTCCGTGGCTTCTCTCCATGGCGTTTGGAGTTCTGGTGGGCGGCACGCCGGGGCTGACTGCGACCATGGGGGTGGCGCTTATCATACCCCTGACGTACTACATGGAGCCTCTGGCAGGAATGGCCATGATTCTGGGCGTATCCTTCACCTCCATCTTTACGGGGGATATCCCCGCAACCCTGCTGCGGATTCCGGGCACGCCCGCATCGGGCGCCGCCGTTCTTGACGGCTATGAGCTTGCGAAAAAAGGGAGGGCGATGGAAGCTCTCTCCCTGGATCTTCTTTGTTCTGCCATCGGCGGCTTGATCGGAGTTCTGCTGCTTATGGCGATTGCCCCGCCCCTGGCAAAATTTGCCCTGAAATTCACCAACTTTCAGTATTTCTGGCTGGGCATATTCGGTCTGAGCATGAGCGCCGTCCTCTGCGGGGACCGCCCCGCTGCCGGAATCCTGTCCGCCGCTCTGGGCCTTCTTGTCTCCACCGTGGGCATGGATGTTACCACCGGATTGCCGCGCTTTACGGGGGGGAGCATGGAGCTTTTGGAGGGGGTCGGCTTTATTCCTGCCATGGTTGGCCTGTTCGGGCTTTCCGAAGTGCTGAAAAACGTGGGCAGTGAAGATCTGCTGCGGCAAAGGAGCATCCCTGAAATGGAGAGGATTTCCCTTGTCGCCACCATGAAAATAATCCTGAAAAACAAGCTGACCGTTTTGAAGGCGTCCCTTCTGGGCACGCTGGTAGGCGCCCTTCCCGGCGCGGGGGCGGATATTGCCGCATGGGTGGCCTACGGAATGGAGAAAAAAACATCGCGAAATCCCGAGGAATTTGGAAAAGGCTCGGTTAAAGGGGTCATCGCCCCTACCAGCGCCAATAACGCCGCAATAGGAGGAACGTGGATTCCGGCCCTTGTGTTTGGCGTTCCGGGGGATTCCATAACGGCGATAGTCCTGGGCGCAATGCTTATGTACGGCCTGAGGCCCGGGCCGCTGATCTTTCAGGAAAATCTGGACCTTGTTCACGGCATTTTCGCCGTAGGACTGGTCTCCCAGCTTCTTCTGATCCCCGTCGGGCTGATCGGAATCCGGGTTTTCGGCCGAATTTTAAGCATGCCCCGCAATGTGGTCATGGTGATAGTTCTGGTTTTCTCAGTTATTGGATCCTACGCCATAAGGAACAGTTTTTTCGACATCTACATTATGATCGGCTTCGGCGTTGCGGGCTATTTTCTGGAGCACCTTGAAATCCCGCTGCCGCCCCTCATTCTTGCCATAATCCTTGGCCCGATGATAGAAGGCAACCTGAGGGTCGGCCTTGTCAAGACCCACGGAGGACTGGGCGAGTTCATTTTCGACCCCATATGTCTGACTCTTATTGCGCTTATCCTGTTCGTGTTTTTTGGCGGATCTGTTGCGAGGCTATTCGGCAGAAAGAAAGAGGAGTAGCTTTAACTGAGGCGGGCGTCCGTTTGCTTCCCGCCGGGTCATTTCACCCCGCAGGCAGCTTTGAGGACAGGCCGGGCCGGTGCTGATAAGCTCCTGGCGGTGCTGCGGGCTGTTTTTTGACGCTGGCGGAAAGAAAACCCCCGTGATATACTGAACCCCTGATACAAAAATGAGGCCGTCTGCGGGGAATCCAGTCCCGTGCGGCGGAGACCTTCGAACCCTGTCAGGCCCGGAAGGGAGCAGCAGTAAGGAGTGCTCTCCGGGCGCCACGGACCAGCTGGGTTTCCCGCAGACGGCCTCATTCTATGTACTACTGAACTTCTTCACCTGGTGCTCCAGGAGCGGGCGACAGGTCTATCAGCGCCTCGATAAGCTTTTCAATGTTGGCAAAATCAGGAGACTGCACCTCGTTCACGCACTTGTGAAGGTAGTTTTTAAGGATTTCAATACACGCCTTCTGCATGGCTTTTCTTGCGGCGGATAGCTGTAGCAGTACGTCGTAGCAGGGCTTTTCCTCTATGATCATCCTCTGTATTCCTCTTAGCTGTCCCTCCACCCTGCGCAGCCTGTTCAGCATGGCCTTCCTATCCTTGGGAAGGTTGTCGAGTAGCTCTATCAGTGAATCTTTAGCCATTTGGCATAACCCCCGTTTCTCAGTTTTACATGATGAAATACCGGGTATATCCTACTTCTTTAATAGTTGCTGGTCAACCGGCTGTTGTGGTATACTTCATCGGTCCTCATCACACACGCAGATTGATGAGACTGGGAGTTGCTGTGTCTAGAAAAAAGACCAGTCCCGGCCCCAGATGATCTCTGCGGAGGGAAAAAACACTATTGGGAGGGTTTTTTGTGGCAGTTGTAACTATGAAGCAGCTATTGGAGTGCGGAGTGCATTTCGGCCATCAGACTCGCAGATGGAACCCGAAGATGAAGCCTTTCATCTTCACCGAACGGAACGGCGTCTATATTATCGACCTGCAGAAGACCGTGCGGGGCCTTGAAAAAGCCTACGATTACATCAGGGAAGTGGCCAGAAACAACGGCGCTGTCCTGTTTGTGGGAACAAAGCGACAGGCCCAGGATACCATCAGGGAAGAGGCCGAAAGATGCGGCCAGTTTTTCATTAACCAGCGGTGGCTTGGCGGTCTTATGACCAACTTTCACACCATCCACAAGAGAGTCAACCGGATGATGGAGCTCCGCAGAATGGAGCAGGACGGAGCCTTTGAAGAGCTCCCCAAAAAAGAAGCCGCGGTTCTTAGAAAAGAACATGCCAAGCTGGAAAAATACCTGAACGGAATCGCCGGCATGAAGGCCATTCCTGATGCAATCTTCCTTATCGACCCCAGAAGAGAAGAAAATGCGGTTCTTGAGGCAAGGAAGCTTGGCATCCCGGTAATTGCCATTGTGGACACAAACTGTGATCCTGAAGTGATAGATTTCCCCATCCCGGGCAACGATGACGCCATAAGGGCCATCAGGCTCATTACAAGCCTCATGGCAGATGCTTTCATCGAGGGACGGCAGGGTGAGGATGCAAGCCCTGAGCCGGACTCGCCTGCCCAGGAGGACGAAGGGGAGAATATTATCGATGTTAAGGAACGGCTTGACGAGCAGTACGAAAGCTCTGACGACGACGAGTAAAAATATATAGGGGAGGCAATGTATAATGCAAATTAGCGCCGGAGCTGTAAAAGAACTCCGCAATAGGACTGGCGCGGGGATGATGGACTGCAAAAACGCCCTCGTGGAGCATAAGGGCGATATGGAGAAGGCTATCGACTACCTTCGCGAAAAAGGGCTTGCAAGAGCTGCAAAGAGAGCAGACCGCAAAGCGGCGGAGGGAAGGGTTTTCTCCTACATTCATACAAACGGAAAGCTTGGCGCCCTTCTCGAACTCAACTGCGAGACCGACTTCGTGGCCAAGACCGATGAATTCCAGAATCTGGGCCACGAGCTGTGTATGCAGGTAGCTGCGGCTGCGCCTATGTTCCTGACTCCCGAAGACGTCTCCGCTGAGGTCCTCGAAAGGGAGCGGGAGATCTACAAGCAGCAGGCTCTCGAAGAGGGCAAACCGGCGAACATTGTCGATAAAATAGCCGACGGCAAGATAAGCAAGTTTTATGAGACAAGCTGCCTTTTGGAGCAGGCCTGGATCAGGGACGGAGACAAGAAGATCAAGGATCTCATCGTCGACGTCATTGCCAAGATCGGCGAAAACATTGTAATCGGTGGATTCTCTCGTTTTTCCATAGGCGAATAAAAGAAATTGTCAAAAAAGGCGGGGCCCGGGGCCTCGCCTTTTTTATACCCTGAATTTTCAGCCGGAATCAGAAGGGGGATGCTCATGCGCTTTAATCGTGTTTTGCTGAAGCTTTCCGGAGAAGTGCTTGCTGGTTCGGAGGGATTTGGCTTCGACTTCGATGCGATTCGCAGCATTGGTGAGGAGATTGTGGAGGTAGTCCGGTCGGGAATTCAAGTAGCCATGGTGGTAGGCGGAGGCAACATGCTGCGGGGCAGAGAGCTTGAAAAACTTGGGATTGAGAGATCCCAGGGGGACTATATGGGAATGCTTGCCACAGTCATGAACGCCCTCTGTCTTCAGGATATCCTTGAAAAGCTGGGCATTCCCACCAGGGTTCAGACTGCCATTGAGATGAGGCAGATGGCAGAACCCTATATCCGGCGAAGAGCCCTCCGGCACCTTGAGAAGGACAGAGTTGTGATCTTTGCCGCAGGTACTGGATCTCCCTATTTTTCCACTGATACCGCGGCGGCCCTCCGGGCGGCAGAAGTGGGCGCTGACTGCCTGTTGAAAGCTACCAAAGTAGATGGTATATATAGTGAAGACCCTAAAAAAAACCCCGATGCTGTGCTGATTCACAGGCTTACCTATATGGAAGCCCTCAGGCAGAGATTTGAAATTATGGATGGGGCGGCCTTTTCACTGTGCATGGAAAATTCCATACCCATCGTTGTGCTAAATATACTCAAGAAGGGCACTATGAAAGGTTTTCTTGTAGAGGGAACGGATATCGGGACCATAGTCACATCTGAGAAGAACCTCTGAGGACTAATTTTTTAAAGATGTGTCCTTCATTAAAGCAATTTTAAAATAAAAGGAGGAATACCAGAATGCCAAAGACCGAGCTAAAAAAACTAAGAGTGCGAATGGAAAAGGTCATCGAACATCTGAAAGGCGAATTTCTGGCCATCCGGACGGGACGGGCTCATCCCGGGCTCGTAAGCGACATCAAGGTGGACTACTATGGAGCCCCCACCCCCATCAAGCAGGTCGCCACTATATCCATCCCGGAGGGAAGGCAGATAGCCATTGCCCCCTATGACAAAACAACTCTAAAGCTTGTCGAGAAGGCTATTCTTGCGTCGTCCCTGGGAGTAACTCCTCAGAGTGATGGTGAGATTATCCGGATTAACCTGCCGGAGCTCACAGGCGAGAGGCGGGTAGAGCTGACCAAGCTCGTGGGCAAATACGCTGAGGATAGCAGGATCGCCATCAGAAACCTCCGGAGGGAATCCAACGATGTGTTTAAAAAAATGGAGAAAGATTCCGATATAAGCGAAGATGAACTGATGAAGCTGTCTAAGGATGTGCAGGATATAACCGACGAATTTATCAAAGTTGTGGATGAGACGCTCAAGGCTAAAAGCACCGAGATAATGGAGGAGTAGTTTTCCCTGGCTGGTTTTATATAAGGGGGGATTTGCTATGGCGTTGCCAAGAGTTTACGTAACCAGAAGAATACAGGATGCAGGTCTGAGCCTTCTTCCCGGAAGGGTCGATTTTGAGGTATGGGAGAAAGACGCCCCCATGGACAGGGCAACCTTTCTCGAAAAGGCCTCCGGAGTTGACGGGCTGCTGTGCACTCTGTCAGACAGGATAGACGAGGAGCTTTTCTCCCGGTGTCCGAACCTCAAGGTGGCCAGCAACTATGCTGTGGGATTCGATAATATAGATGTGGACGAGGCTACCCGCAGGGGGGTGCTCATTACAAACACTCCCGATGTACTGACCAATACCACTGCCGATCTAGCTTTCACTCTGCTGATGGCAACGGCGAGGCGGGTGGTGGAGGCCAATGAGTTTTTGCGGTCCGGCGACTGGAAGACCTGGAGTCCCAATCTTCTTCTGGGACAGGAAGTGTCAGAGTCGGTCATAGGAATCGTAGGAATGGGCAAGATAGGCCAGGCAGTAGCTCGCAGGGCTGCCGGCTTTTCAATGAAGGTGCTTTTCCATAACCGGTCTCCAAAGCCGGAGGTGGAAAAAGAGCTTGGGGCAAAGCAGGTGTCCCTTGACGAGCTTCTCAAAGAGAGCGATTTCATCTCCCTCCACTGTCCCCTGAACGATGAGACGAGGGGGCTGATAGGGGAGGAGGAGCTTAAGATGATGAAAAAGACATCGGTGCTGATAAATTCCTCAAGAGGCCCCGTGGTGGATCAGAAAGCCCTCTTCAGGGCATGCTCCGAAAACTGGATATGGGGAGCGGGGCTGGATGTCTTTGACGAAGAGCCCGTTCCGCTGGACGAGCCTCTGCTCACGCTAAAGAACGTGACCACTCTGCCTCACCTGGGCAGCGCCACAGTAAAGGCCAGAGAGGGAATGGCCCGTAAGGCGGCGGAAAACCTTTTGGCCGCCCTGGAAGGAAGGCGCCCCTTCGATCTGGTAAATCCCTCCGCCTGGAAAGAATAATTTAAAAGCCCTCCGGAGCTGACCGCCGGAGGGCTTATTTTTATTCGAGCTCTTCCAGGAATTCCTTAAACCGTCCCAGGCCTTCCCTGATCTCCTCTTCGGAGTTGGAGTAGGAGATCCTGACATGGCCGGGCGACATGAAAGCGCTGCCCGGAACTAGGGCCACATACTTGGCCTCGAGGACAATTCTGCAAAGTTCTGCGTCGTCGGTGATCTTCTGTCCCTTCCAGGATTTTCCTATCACCTGGTCTACGTTAAACCACACGTAGAAGGCGCCCTTTGGCTCGGTGAAAGTGATGTGGGGCATCTCCTTCATCAGCGCCACGGTCAGGTCTCTTCTGGCGCTGAAGGCCTTGTGCATGGTCTCAACGTCGGCATCGGCTTCCTTGAGGGCGCCTACAGAGGCCCACTGAGCCACTGAGCTGGCGTTTGAGGTTATGTGTCCCTGAAGGTCTCCGATGTAGCTCATTGCCTTTGAAGGCCCAAGAGCGTAGCCGATCCTCCATCCCGTCATGGCGAAGGCCTTGCTCACTCCGTTAATTATGATTGTAAGATCTCTGGCTTCCGGGACAAGGTTCAGAATCTGGTGGTGCTTTTCGTCGCAGTAGACTAGCCGCTCGTAAATTTCATCGTAAATGATGGCAATGTTGTGCTCCACAGCAAGCTTGCCGAGGTCCCTGAGGCACTGTTCATCGTAGATGGCGCCGGTGGGATTGCTCGGGTTGTTCAGGATCATGGCCCTGGTCTTTGGCGTGACGGCTTTTTTAACGTCTTCAATCCTGGGGATAAAGTCCGTCTTGCTCGTATCCACAAGGACGGGTACTCCGTCAAAGAAGCGGACCTGCTCGACGTAGCTCACCCACGCCGGGGTGAAGATGAGTACTTCATCGCCGGCATCGATAAGGCAGCCGAGGGCCTCATAAAGCAGCGGCTTGGCGCCTGATCCTACCACTACATCCGAGGGCGAATATTCAAGACCGAAGCGTTCCTTGTAGTAGGTGCAGACCTGTTCACGAAGCTCGGGAATCCCAATGCCGGGCGTGTAGTGGGTCTGCCC
This sequence comes from Aminivibrio sp., assembly GCA_050946755.1. Lineage (GTDB taxonomy): Bacteria > Synergistota > Synergistia > Synergistales > Aminobacteriaceae > Aminivibrio. Next base: position 8,993 of record JBMNVK010000031.1, read on the forward strand.
TCCCTTCATTGCTTCCTCGGCATAGCGGATAGCTGAGGGGGGAGAGTCAAAATCAGGCTCGCCCGCTCCGAAGGAGATCACCGGCTTGCCTTCCCGCTTGAGGCTTTTGGCCTTGGCGGTAACTGCCAAAGTAGCCGATGGCTCCATATTTCTTGCTCTCTCGGAAATGTACATGACATAATACCTCCTGCACAATAGTGTGTTATCACTATTATACTCCATTTACACGCAATTTGTTCCTTCCTTGTTTTATTGCCCATAATCTTGCCCGGTGTTAAAATGAACCTACAAAAATCAGAGTTTGAATGGAGGGGTTTGCATGGACATACGCTTTGTAACTCGAGGTGTCGAGATACAGGATGACCTCAAAGACTACATGGATAAAAAGATGTCCAAGCTTGAGAAATTTTTCAGTCGCATTATCGACGGCCAGGTTGTAGTAAGCTTTGGACGAGGCCTTTTCACAGTAGAGATAACCTCAAATGCGAACGGGGTCATAATGAGAGGGCAGGCAAAGGCGTCCGATATGAGAAAGGCCTTCGACCAGGGGCTTAAGAATCTTGAGAGACAGATCAAAAGACATAATGAATACCTCAGGGATCGCGCCCAGCTGAAAACTCATGACATTTCCTTCGAACTCAATATGGCTGAACCAGAGGAACCTATCCCTGCTGAAGAAGAAATTGTAAAGGTGAAACGGTTCCCCCTGCGGCCTATGAGCGCCAAAGAAGCCACCATGCAGATGGAGCTTCTCGGCCACGCATTCTACCTCTTCAGGGAGGCGGAATCGGGGGATGTCAATGTGGTTTACAAGAGAAAGGATGGCGGCTACGGTCTGCTTGCACCCACAGAGTAAGCCGGGCCGGTCAGGGGTTGTCAGTTGCAGAGAGGACCCTTCGGGTCCTCTTTTTCTTAGGAAGGATTCAACATGCATGAAGTGTCACTAGCGGAATCTGTTGTCAATGCGCTGATAGAGATGAAGGAGGAGCACCGATGGAAGTCCGTGGTGGAGGTGCGCCTGCAAATTGGAGTGTTAAGGCAGGTCTTCCCGGAGATAATGGCCTTTGCCTTTGAGACCGTTGCCAGGGGTACTCCCCTTGAGGGAGCCAGACTTGTAATGGAGGACGTGCCCATTGCATATCGGTGCAATGAATGCGGTACCCAGTGGCATGATGATTCTCCTCTATGTCCTGAATGCGGATCGATGCACAAGGAGACGGTGGCAGGCATGGAGCTGGATATAAAATCGGTGGAGGTTGAGGAATAGCCATGAGCAAAATAATTACGCTGCAGCAGTCGATTATGGCGGAGGACGAAAAATTTGCCGCCTCCATAAGAAAAGCCAATCAGGAAAGAGGCCTTCTGATGATCAACATAATAGGGTCTCCGGGGTGCGGCAAGACGACCCTTCTTGAGCAGACGGCAAAACAGTCAGGCCTTGCCTTCGGTGTTATTGAGGGCGATCTGGCCACCAGCAGAGATGCGGAGAGGCTTCACGCCCTGGGAGTGCCCAGTGTGCAGGTCAACACTCACGGCGGATGCCACCTTCAGGCCAACGTCATAGAAAAAGCCCTCTCCTCCCTTCCGCTGGATAAGCTTGACGTGCTGTTCATCGAGAATGTGGGCAATCTTGTGTGTCCTGCTGAATTTGACCTGGGCGAGGACTTTAAGGCAGCCGTTCTCAGCACTCCCGAGGGAGCAGACAAGCCTCTCAAGTACCCCTATCTTTTCAGATCTTCCGAGGTAATCCTTCTGACCAAGACCGACCTCCTTCCCCACCTTCCCTTTGATATGGAGATGTTTGACGAGGACGTAAAATCTCTGAATCCGACAGCGCCCGTAATCCATATCGACAGCGTCGGCGGAGAGGGAATAGAGGAGTGGACGGCTTTCCTTAAAAAAAGGATTGCGGAGAAGAAGCGGGGATGACCGGCGAAAAAAAACTGCTGGAAAAACTTAACCCGAGGCAGAGAGAGGCGGTAGCATACTGCGACGGGCCCCTTCTGGTTCTGGCCGGAGCGGGCAGCGGCAAGACAAGGGTCCTTGCGCACAAAATGGCCTACCTTGTGGAGAGGGGCGACTCCCGGCCGGAGGACATCCTTGCGGTGACCTTTACCAACAAGGCGGCATCGGAGATGAAAGAGCGGGTAAACAGCCTGCTGGGACAGACAGGCAGGGATCTGCAGGTCTGCACATTTCACTCCTTCGGACTCCGCATGCTTTTCCGCAACAGGGCTCTCCTGCCCCGCTTCGGACTGGGGGAGCGGTTCGCCATTTTTGACAGAGGGGACAGCCGGTCCCTGGTAAAGGAGATCATGGAGGGGCTGAATATCGACACAAAGCAGATAGAGCCATCCTCTATGCTCGACCGGATCTCCCGGGTAAAAAACGACTGCCTTCCTCCCGGGCGGGAATCGCCCCTACTGGAAGGCATCTACGGCGATGTCTTTAACGGCTACAATGACTCTCTCAGACAGCAGAGCGCCGTGGATTTCGACGACCTTCTCCTCTTGCCCCTGAGACTCCTTCAGGAGGAAAAGGAGCTCCTTGAACGGGAGCGGGCCCGTCTCTCCTGGATCCTGGTGGACGAGTATCAGGACGTCAACAAGCCCCAGTATATGACCTTGAAAAAGCTGGTGGGAAAAGAAGGCAGGATTATGGTGGTAGGAGATCCGGACCAGTCAATTTATGGATGGCGGGGCGCCGATATGACCATGATCATGAACTTCGAAAAGGATTTTCCGTCAGCAAAAGTTGTCGTCCTGGACCAGAACTATCGTTCTTCAGGCACCATTCTCGGCGCTGCGAACTCCCTTATCGAGGGCAACGCCAAGAGACGGAAAAAGGACCTCTGGACCGCAAGGGACATGGGAGAAAAAATCTACACTCTCCTGGGGCAGAACGAGTACCAGGAGGCTGAGTTTCTAGCCCACAAGATCCGTGAACTCAGGGATCGCTTCGGCTACAGCTACGGGGACATGGCCCTTCTCTACCGGATAAACGCCATGAGCCGGGTGTATGAGCAGAAGTTTCTTGAAAACCGCATTCCCTACCGGGTTGTAAGGGGCACGGCCTTCTATGAGAGAAAGGAAGTCAAGGATGTGCTCTCCTTCCTCCGGACTGCAGTTAATCCCCTGGACCGGATATCCTTCTCGAGAATCGCCAATCTGCCATCGAGAGGCCTGGGCAAAAAGAGTCTGGAAAAGGTCTTTGCCCATCTTGAATCGATGGTCATTACGGAAGCGGATGAATACTGGAAAATTCTCGCAGAGGGAAAGATACTGACAGGCAGGGCCGACGCCGGACTTAAAAGCTTTGCGGGCCATATGCTCAGGATTCTCTCCCTGGCTGAAAATCTGCCTGAGATCCTGGAGTATATCTTTGACTCCATGGGGTACGAGGACATGCTGAAGCAGTCCGATCCCGACGGCTGGGAAGAGAGGATGGAGAACATCAGGGAGCTGCGCTCAGTAGTGCCTGCCGGCGGAGATCTCTCGGAGATGCTGGCGGAGGCAGCCCTGTTTACGGATCTGGAAAAACTGGATCTTGACGATAAAAACGCAGTAAATCTCCTGACCCTTCACTCTGCAAAAGGCCTTGAGTTCCCCGTAGTATTTCTGGTAGGAATGGAAGAATCAGTCTTCCCTCACTTCAAATGCCTTGAGGACAGGGAGGACATGGAGGAGGAGAGGCGACTCTGCTACGTGGGAATGACCAGGGCAGAGGAGATGCTCTTCATGACAGGCGTAAGATCCCGGCGACTCTTCGGCTCCACTTTCCGGAACGGCTTCTCCCGGTTTCTTTGGGAGATACCTGATAAGTACAAGACAGTGGACGACAGGGGTGAGGAGGAAAAGCTTCATGCTGGCTTTGGGAGTAACAGGAGACGTTGGGGCTGGTAAATCCACCCTGACCCGCCTCTGGGGTGAAATGGGCGCCTCAGTCATAGATGCCGACCATATTGTAAGGGATCTATGGTTGAGGCCGTCGGTTGTAGCCGGGGCCGTCTCTCTGTGGGGCAAGGAAATACTGGACGAAGAGGGCGGGGTCCGTTCCTCTGCTGTGGCTTCCATAGCCTTCGGCAGCAGGGAGGAGTATCGCCGCCTTAACGGCCTCATCCACCCCCTTGTAAGAATTGAAATGAACCGCAGGGCCTCCTGTCTGGAAGGATGGGTGGTGGCAGAAATACCGCTGCTCTTTGAGACCGGCCCTCCTGAGTGGGTTGACGTTTCTGTCTATGTGACGTCCCCGGAGAGGGCAAGGATCGAGCGCAATGCCTTCCGGGGCTGGACTCCCGGAGAGATTGAACGACGCGAGGCCTTTCTTCTGCCCTCCCGGGAGAAAAAAAATAGGGCCGATATAGTTATAGAAAACGACGGCGATCTGGGAGCACTGGCGGAAAAAGCGCAGGAAATGGCCGCCTCCTTCCGGCGGCAGGCCGATCTTCTGTGGTGTTCGGCTAATTTCGACCGCCAGGAAGAGGCCCTTCGTCATAAGGACCGCCTGTGCAGGTCGAGGCTGGCCCTTGATTTTTGCATTACTTCTCATGACGGCGCTGCAGGCGGAATCAAGACCGTCCGGATGACCTTTATAACCCGAGGCTCCCTTTTGCCCCGCCTTGGCCTCCCCGGGGACGGCGTCATTGCCCTTCCCGTGAGAAGAATGCCCTACAGCAGGAGAGCAGCCCTCTCGGAAGGACTGTTGCCGTGAAGGTTATAACCAGCCACATGGGCAACGACTTCGACTCCCTTGCAAGCATGGTGGCCGCCCAGAAGCTCTACCCCGGCGCCGTGCTCTGCCTCTCAGGCTCCGCCAGCCGCACTGTCAGGGAGTTTCTGAAAAAACATGGCGACCGGTGGACTGTCGCCACGCCCAGAAAGATAAACTTTGAAGAGATCACCATGCTCATAGTGGTGGATGCCCGGTCAAAATCCCGAATCGGCCCCTTTGCCTCCCTGCTTGGCAAGAAGGATATACCGGTTCACGTCTACGACCACCATCCTCCCTCCGCCGACGATATCGACGGCGAGTATATGGTTATAGAGCCTGTGGGGGCTGCCACTACTCTGATGGTGGAGATACTCCTAGAAAAGGGCATACCAGTGAGCTCCCATGAGGCCACCCTCTTTGCCACGGGCATTTATGAGGATACGGGGGGACTTACCTTCAGCGCCACCACCTCCAGGGATTTTGCTGCCATCGCCAGGCTTAAGGAGCTCGGCGCTGATCTTTCCAACATCCCCGCCTTCATCGAAATGACCTTATCGGCTCCCGAGAGGGGGATTCTTGACAGCCTTATAGAAAACAGCAGGGTCAGATACATAAACGGCGCAAAGGTGGTCCTGTCCTCAGCCTCTTCTCCGGCCTATGTGGACGGCCTGTCCCTGTTCGTCCACAGACTGCGGGATTATTTTGACGGCGATGTGGCCCTGGCGGCGGTAAAAATGGATACCAGGACCTATCTTGTAGGCCGGAGCCAGGAAGACGTCCTGGACATGGCGGCCTTCCTCTCCCCCCTGGGAGGGGGAGGGCATCCTCAGGCCGCCTCTGTCACCCTCCAGAATGCCAGGCCGGGCCCCCTGATAAAAGAGATGGAGCTCAGGCTGGCGGATGCCATAAAGCCCATGATCACGGCAGGGGATATTATGACCTCCCCTGTAATGGTCATACCTCCTGATACCTCCGTAGACGAGGCCCACAGAATCATGCTCAGGTACGGCCACTCCGCGCTGCCCGTAGTAAAGGGCAAGGCTACTCTCGGGGTTATCACCAGGAAGGACCTGGACAAGGCCTATCTGCACGGCTTCGGCAAAACCCTCATAAGAGAATTCATGACCGAGGGGATAATGACCGTTCCGGGGGATGCCTCTATCCGGGAAGTTCACAGGATCTTTGTCACCTATGGCATTGGGAGAATCCCGGTTACCGAAGGCAACCGCATAGTGGGCATCATCTCCCGGACGGATCTGGTAAGAGCTCTGTATCCTCTCTCCCTTCCCAGAGAGGAGCGGGACGGCGTTCCCGATCTCCCCTGGACTGAAGACGCCTCCCGGCTCCTGGGCAAACATCTTGATCCAGGCCTCGTCTCCATACTGAAAACCATGGGAGAGAGGGCCGGAGAGCTCGGCATGAAGGCATACATCGTAGGGGGGCTTGTAAGGGATCTGTTCCTCGGCCGGGGAAATCTGGACCTGGACATAGTGGTGGAGGGGGATGGAGTTAAATTTCTTAAGAGCTGGGAGGAGGACGGGCTCAGGGTCTCCGTCCACGAAAGGTACAAGACAGGCACCGTTGTTTTTCCCGGGGGACGGAAGGTGGATGTGGCCACGGCCCGCCGGGAATTCTACGAGTTTCCTGTGGCCCAGCCCAAGGTCTTTACCGACTCTCTGAAGCATGACCTGTACCGGAGGGATTTCACCATAAACGCCATGGCCATCTCCATAAACTGGCCCACCTGGGGAGCCCTTGTGGATTTCTTCGGCGGCAGAAGAGACCTGTCATCGAAGACTCTCAAAGTGCTTCACAACCTGAGCTTCGTAGAGGATCCCACCCGGGTTTTACGGGGCATACGGCTTGAACAGCGGCTTGGGCTGTCCTTTGAGGACAACACTCTAAGGCTGCTGGACAGCTGCATCCGGGGAGGGCTGCTCGTCAGGCTGTCCGGCTTCCGTCTGAGGAGCGAGCTGGAGCTGACCTTCGGCGAACGTTCCCCTTACGGCGCAGTAAGACGGGCGGAGGAGCTCGGCGTATGGGAGGTGCTCTTCCCCGGACTTAACCTGGACAAAACAGGGAAAAGAACCATAAGAAGGCTGGCGGCCTTCCTGGGCCGCATCTCCCGGGATTTCCCCGACTTCAGGGGTACCCAGTGGCTTGCCTTTTTCGCTGCCCTTATCATGGGATCTTCAGAAAATGTTAGACTTGCTGCGGTGGACAGACTGAATCTGACTCAGTCCGAGAGAAGGATAGTGCTGAGATGCCTCTCAGATCTCGGCGCTGCAGAACAAGATCTTGGCGGGCGGACGGGGCCTCCATCCTCCCGGATATATGAACTGCTGAAAAAAACCGACCCCACTGTATGCCTTTTTTGGAGCGCCGCCACTGAGCGCTGGAGGGTCCGGCGAAGGATCTTTTTGTATTTGACCAGGCTTCGTACCGTTGCCCCCGGCCTTAAAGGTAGAGATCTGGTAAATCTGGGCTATGAACCAGGCCCTGAAATAGGGCTTGTCCTGGAAAGAATTAAAACCATGAAGCTTGACGGAGAGCTTCAGTACAGGGAGGATGAAGTTGAATTTGCCCTTGCAAACCTTCCCTGTGAGCGAAAAGGAGAGTGAAAGCCATGTTGAGAATGCCCGCTTTTGCGGACCTGCTGCTTAGTGTGCCTGCGGTGCTGTGGGCCATAACCTTTCATGAATTCTGCCACGGATACGCCGCCTATCGCCTTGGCGACCCCACTGCGGCCAGAATGGGCAGACTTACCCTTAACCCCCTGGCCCATTTCGACCCCATAGGCGCCCTTATGCTGCTGCTGTTCAGGTTCGGCTGGGCAAAGCCTGTGCCCGTGGACCCGAGGTACTTCAAGCATCCCCGAAGGGACATGTTTATTGTCTCCATTGCGGGGGTGAGCGGAAACTTTTTGACAGCCTTCCTGTTCGGCATGATAGCCAGATTCTTTCCCTACCCCTTTCTGGCAATTCCTGCCCTCAGACAGTTTATCTTCCTCATGATCGTGATAAACATCGGCCTTGCCGTATTCAACCTAATTCCCATACCTCCCCTGGACGGCTCGAAGCTTCTGTACCCCTTTCTTCCGCCCTCCCTGCTGGAGAAGTACTTCTGGCTCGAGAGGTACGGTTTTTTCGTCCTTATGATCCTGGTGGCCCTCGGAGTGATTCAGGCCATCATGGGGCCTATAGTCATGTTCTTTCTAAGACTGATACTTATGTAGGAAAGCTCTATGAAGCTTCTGATTACCAACGATGATGGCGTCTTCGCCCCCGGCATAGTCGAGCTTGCGTCTGCCCTGAGCGGCCGGGGGCACGATTGTGCAGTCACCGCCCCCGACAGAGAGCGCAGCAGCGTAGGCCACGCCATTACCCTCACCCGTCCCCTGCGGCTATGGGAGGCGCCCTCCGGACCCTATCCTCCCGAATGTGCAGTCTTCGCCTGTGACGGAACCCCCTCCGACTGCGTTGTGCTGGGCATGGAGGAGATCATGCCCGAGCCCGACCTGGTGGTATCAGGCATAAACAGGGGACCGAACCTGGGGGATGACCTGACTTACTCCGGCACCGTATCGGCGGCCATGGAGGGAATAATTCTCGGCCGCAGCTCCATCGCCGTATCCCTTGACTGCGGCGAAGACGACGGAGAGCACCACTATGAGACCGCATCGTCAGTGGCCTCAGCCCTTGTCGACTTTCTGGAGACAAATCCCCTGAAGCCGGGAATTCTATTGAACGTAAACGTGCCCAATGTACCTGTGTCTCTGCTGAGGGGAATGAAGATCACAAGAAAGGGAGTCCGTCTTTATGAGGGCAAAGTAACCCGCTTTACCGATCCCGGCGGCCGTAAATTTTACTGGATTGCCGGCCGCCCCGAGGATCAGCTGGAGGAGGGGAGCGACGTGTGGGCGGCAGCCAACGGCTACGTCTCCGTTACACCCATCCACATGGATATGACCCACTTCCCGTCCATCGATGCCCTTGCATCTGACGGCGCAGATAAAATAAACTTTAAGTAAATAAATCCCAAAGGCTTGACATTGGTTTACTCTCCTGTATAATTTTTTTGCCGGCGGGGGAAACCTCCTCCGGCCGGATGGCAGAAAATTGGCCCGCCCCATCCGGGGCGGGTTCTTTTATTAGCTTTTTGGAGGGATGGTCGTGTCAAAGAAGGGAAAAGCAGTTCTTGCCTACAGCGGCGGTCTGGATACTTCCGTTGCGGTTGCCTGGCTTACGGAGCAGGGCTACGACGTCATAACCATGACGGCGGACGTAGGACAGCAGGCAGTGGATCTGGAGGGGGCAAAAAGCAAGGCCCTCAGAAGCGGTGCAGTCAAAGCCTATGTCCTCGACCTTAAAAAAGAGTTCGTGGAAAAGTTTGTATGGCCTTCCCTGAAGGCCAACGGAATGTACCAGAGCACCTACCCGCTGAACTCAGCCCTTTCCAGGCCTCTTATCGCTGAGGTAATGGTGGAGATAGCAAAAAAAGAGGGTGCTGTGGCCATCGCTCACGGCTGCACGGGCAAGGGACAGGACCAGGTGCGCATAGAAGTGTGCGCCAATGCCCTCGATCCGGATCTGCAGGTGCTTGCGCCGGTGCGGGACTGGCAGTTCAGCCGGGAGGCTGAAATTGAATATGCCCATAAACACGGCATTCCGGTGGAGGCCACGGTGGAGTCTCCCTACAGCATAGACGACAACATCTGGGGCAGATCCATAGAGTGCGGCATTCTTGAAGATCCCTGGGAGGAGCCCCCCTCCGATGCCTACACCCTGACGGAGGATCCCTGGAAGGCCCCCGATGAAAAGGAATATTTGGAGATCACCTTTGAAAAGGGAGTTCCCGTGGCTCTGGACGGCAAAAAAATGGACGGTCCGGCCCTGATAAACACTCTGAACCTTATGGCAGGACGCCACGGCGTCGGAAGAATTGACATGCTTGAGGACAGGCTGGTGGGCTTCAAAAGCCGGGAGGTCTATGAGTGCCCGGCGGCCATAACCCTTATCAACGCCCACAGAGCCCTTGAGACCCTCACCCTTGACAAGAGGGTAATTGCCGCCAAGAAAGAGCTTGAGATAAAATTCGGAGAGCTGGCCTATGAGGGCTACTGGTTCTCCCCTCTTAAGGACGCCATCGATGCCTTTATCGATACGACCCAGGAGTATGTCTCCGGCGTGGTCAAAGTAATGCTCTACAAGGGGCAGGCCATAGTGCGGGGCATGAAGGCATCAGGGTCTATCTACAGCCATACCCTGGCCACCTACTCCGAGGGAGATTCCTTCGACCATCAGGCTGCCGTGGGCTTCATAAAGATATGGGGCCTGCCCATAAAGACCTGGAGGCAGGTGCACGAGTCTAAAGAGGCAATCAAAATCCCGGCTCAGTAGATGAAAGCCATCGGGGCTCCCACTGGATAAGGGGAGCCCCGACGGCTTTTTTCAGCTCTTCCCCTGCTTTTTTAAGCGGGCAGGAAAACGTCCTCCGGCGGAAGGGGCAGGCCGTCCAGGTCTTCCCTCGCCCTTCTCACGGCGGCCGCTTCTTTTTGGCTCCACTCATCCAGCTTTTCAGCCAGGTCGTCCCTGCTGAGGGCCAGAATTCTTACGGCAAATAGGGCGGCATTCTTTGCGCCGTCAATCCCCATGGAGCCCACGGGAACTCCCGGGGGCATCTGGGCCACTGAAAGAAGGGCGTCCATGCCCCCCAGGGACCCTGCGCTTACGGGAATGCCCACCACAGGAAGGGTGGTGTGGGCAGCCACTACGCCGGGCAGAGCTGCGGAAAGGCCCGCCGCCGCCACCAGGACCCTGATTCCCCGCTCTCTGGCCCGGGCTGCATACCGTACGGCATCGTCAGGGGTTCGGTGGGCGGATGCCACAGTAATCTCCCAGGATACGCCGAAGTAGCCGAAGATCTCCTCAACTTTTTTTACCAGGGGCAGATCTGATTTTGACCCCATTACTATGCCCACTTCCGGGCGGGGGCTTCCGACACTTGTCATTTGCCCTCACTCCTTTTCATCAAAGCCTTGCGGCCAATGTCCTTTCTGTAGTGCATGTTATCAAAGGAGATGCGGGAAACGCCCCTGTAGGCGCCGGCAATTGCGGCTTCCAGCGTATCTCCCGTGCCCACCGAGCTCAGGACTCTTCCTCCTGCCGTAACCGTCCTGCCCTCTCCGTCCAGGGCCGTCGCTCCGTGGAAGATCAGAAGGTCTCCGTCGGAGGAGATTTCCTCCAGACCGCTTATGGGCGCGCCTTTTTTGAAAGGGCCGGGATAGCCCCGGGAGGCCAGTATGACGTTTGCGGCCCACCGTTCCGGCTCCTTCCAGGAAATATCTGAAAGCGCCCCCTCGCAGCAGGCCAGGACAAGCTTGCCAAAATCTGTCTCAAGCAGGGGTATAACCACCTGGGCCTCCGGATCGCCGAACCGGACATTGTATTCGATCACCCGGGGGTCTCCCTCCGGGGAGATCATCAGCCCGGCGTACAGAACGCCGCAGTAAGTAATTTCTTCCTCTCTCAGGCCCTTCAGGGTGGGCTCAATAATCCGGTTTTTTATTTTTTCCATGAGGGCCGGCCCTGCCCAGGGGACTGGCGCATAGGCGCCCATGCCTCCCGTATTGGGGCCTTCATCGTCATCGAAGACCCGTTTGTGGTCCTGGCTGACGGGTAGTATCCGGTAGGATATGCCATCAGTTACGACCAGGACGGTAAGCTCCTCTCCGGCAAGGCCGTCCTCCACGATGACCTGCCTGCCTGATTCGCCAAACACGCCTTCCTCGATCATGGCCCGGGCAGCATCGGCGGCCTCTTCGGCCGTTGAGGCTACAAACACTCCCTTTCCAGCTGCCAGCCCGTCGTCCTTAACTATATAGT
>JBMNVK010000032.1:0-20238 GCA_050946755.1 Aminivibrio sp.
AAGATGAAGAATCCTTCCAAACCACGGGGCCGACGGTCCGAGTTTTAGAAAACTGCCTTGAACTACCGGTCCGGGGATGTTTGATCTTCTTTGTGAGGATGAACCTGCGGATTTAGGGCTTGCCTAAATCTGCGACTTGGAAAATAGAAAGCCTCTCTGGACTGTTCGGAGAACAGTGTTAGAACGCCCCGACTACCGCTTCTTCGCAATAAAAGAATACGTCCAAATCACCGGGGCTGGCAGCTCGAGTTTTAAAAAACAGCCTTGAACTACTGATCCGGGGATGTTTGATCTGACTGATGAGGATGAACCTGTGGATTTAGGTTTATCCTTGTCCCTTAACAAGAATAATATTTTTGGATCCGGTAAAATTATTGACTTTTTTATTAATTCGTAGTATTGGTTTTATTAGAAAGGCGTAAGCATGAACCTGCCCTTCGCTGTGAAGTAAGGAACCGCACCCTGGCGTACGGGGCTCAGCTACCGATGCAATTAGAAGAACCACCATGGGGAAGGGGTAAACGTTATGCCAATGAAAGTAAAGTGGTTCAAAAAGGTAGTGTGCTCCTGTTTTATTCTGCTTACTCTGCTCGCGGCCTCGTCGGCCTCGGAGGGGACAGTCTACTATGTTACACCCGAAGGTGCTCGCTACAGGGACGGAGAAAGCTGGATAGACGCTATGAGCGTGGTGGAGTTCAGAGAGGCTTTGGAAGACAAAAAACAGGGCGAGTACTGGTTGGCTGAGGGTACATATACGCTGACAGATGCCCTGCACCTGACTAATCAATGGCTCAAGCTCTTGAATGGTATCGAACTATACGGCGGCTTCACCGGGACGGAGACGGAACGGCACGAGCGCAACTACGAGAAGAATAAAACCATCCTGAACGGAGATCTCGGCGGTGGCAAGTATAGCCTTCGCGTTGTCGAGGCTAATGGTGTGGACAACACTGCCATCATCGACGGCTTCACCATCACGGGAGGCAAAGGGACTTCGTATGGCTGCGGGATGTTCATAGATAATAATAGCAGCCCGACGGTGCGCAACTGCACCTTCTCGAAGAATAGGTCCTATCAATACGGCGGCGGGATGTGCATAAGAGAAAACAGCAATCCGACGTTGGAGAACTGCCACTTCTTGAAGAACCAGGCTATTAGCGTCAACCCCGATAGCGGTACCGGTAGCGGTGGCGGGTTGTATATCTCGAACAGCAGCAACCCTAAGTTGACAAACTGTACCTTCTCTGAGAACGAGGCGAAAGACGCAGGCGGCGGGATGTACATTGACAAGAGTAGCAACCCGGAGCTAACGAACTGCACCTTCTCGGGAAACAAGGCTAGCGGCGACAGCGGCGGTAGGGGAAGCGGAGGCGGGCTCTACATCGATGATAATAGCATTCTTACGTTGACGAACTGCGCCTTCTCAGTGAACGAGGCAAAAAACGGCGGCGGCATGTACATCAACAAGGGCAGCCCGACGTTGACTGGCTGTACCTTCTCGAATAATAAGGGGGACAACGGCAGCGGATCGTTCATCTTTAACAGCACTCCAACGTTTACTGAATGCACCTTCTTGAAGAACGAGGCAAAAACCTCCGGCGGCGGAATGTTCATAGACGATAGCAGCAGTCCGGCGCTGACGAGCTGCGACTTCTCGGAGAACGAGGCGAAAGCCTCCGGCGGCGGAATGTACATATACGATAATTGCAATCCCACGCTGACGAGCTGCGACTTCTTGGAGAACGTGGCGAACACCTCCGGCGGCGGAATGTACATCGACGATAATAGCAGTCCCACGCTGACGAGCTGCGACTTCTCTAAGAACGTGGCGAAAGGCGAAGTTAATCTGAACGGCGGCGGCGGGATGTACATCAACAATAATTGCAGTCCAACGCTGGAGAGCTGCACCTTCTCGGAGAACGAGGCAAAAGAAGTAGGCGGCGGGATGTACATCAACAATAATTGCAGTCCGACGTTGGAGAGCTGCGCCTTCTCGAAAAACGAAGCAAAATTATCCGGCGGCGGAATGTACATAAGTGTAAACAGCAGCCCCACGTTTACCGCCTGCACCTTCTCTGAGAACAAAGCTACCATCGACAGCGGCGGTGCGATGCACATCTCCACAGGCAGCCCCACGTTTACTGACTGCACATTCTCGAAAAACGAAGCGAAAGTATCCGGCGGCGGGATGAACATAGTGAGCACCAGCAATCTAAAGCTGACGGGCTGCATCTTCTCGGGTAACGAGGTGCCCAACAAAGGCGGCGGGATAAGTATCACGCATAGCAGTTCGACGTTGGAGAAGTGTACCTTATCTGAGAACGGGGCAGGCAGCGGCGGCGGGATGTACATGTCGCAAGGCAGTTCGACGCTGACGAACTGCACCTTCTCGGAGAACGAGGCGAAAGACTACTACGGCGGCGGAATGTACATCTATTATCACGACAATCTGACGCTGATGAACTGCACCTTCTCGGAGAACACGGCGAAGGTAAAGGGCCGCGGGATGCACATCGAAAGAGGCAGCTCCACGGTGACGAACACCATCTTCTGGGGAGTGAATGGTACCGCAGGACAGGTTGAGAAAGATGGCGGCACACTTGCGATCACCTATTCCGTCGTCGATAGCGCCCTTTTCCCTGACGAGGGCAACACAGACGCCGACCCCTTGCTTACCCATCTGGATTACTACGGCGGCACTACGAAGACCCACGCCCTGCTCGCGGGCAGCACCGCCATCGACAGCGGGACGGAAACGGGTGCGCCCGATACCGACCAGCGCGGCGTCACTCGCCCGCAGGGGTTGGGATATGACATCGGCGCCTACGAGAGAGAGGACGGGCCCGATCCGAAGCCCGATCCGCAACCCGGTCCGAAGCCCGATCCGCAACCCGGTCCGAACCCCGATCCGGAGCCCGGTCCCAAGAAGTTTGATTCCTCGGGCGGCTGCACGGCGGGCCCCTCCTCGCCCTGGATGCTGGCCCTCCTCGCGCCCCTGGCCCCCCTCGCGCTGAGAAGGCGGTCCGGCCGCAGGGGGCGTTAAGCCCTGCAGAATACAAAAACCGTCGGGCGCTTTATAACGTGCGCCCGGTGGTTCGTCGTTTGGCGGCCAGACATAACCCTCCGAGCGCAGCAAGCAACCTGCCCTGTCGAATACCGACACGGTTCGGAAGGCTTTTCGTTCTCCATCCAGCCCCTTGGATGAATCTGCGGATTTAGGAAATAACTTTTGACTTTATGAAGCGCAGAACATATTATATCCTGAGCTTGTCTGCCATGTGCAGAGGGAGTTTCTGAGGGCGTCTCTTTAGATAGGGGCGCTCTTTGCTTTTTCGTTATAACTTTTTATTGGCATCTTTCTCGTATGATCCGTGGTAAGTTTAATTAAGAGTAAAAAGGGTTGTCGCAGCATATGAGGGCGGGCTGCAAGTTCGCCCCCCTTTAACGAAGCAGCTGAAAAAATATCTACAGAGACGACCCCAACAGGGAGGACGGATAGTATGAAGCACAGGGTTACTGAGGTAATCTTCAGCCCGGGCGGCTCTACAGAACGGATAAGCGACCTGTTCTGCACCTTTGCCGGCTGGGAAGAGACGGAAAAAATCAACCTGCTTAACCGGCATGAATCAACAAGCAGGACATTTCAGCCGGACGAAATTGCAGTAGTAGCAGCGCCCGTTTTTTTTGGCAGAATACCTGAGATAGTTTCGCAAAAACTGCAGGAGATAAGGGGAGCGGGTACTCCTGCCGTTGCTCTGGTCGTCTACGGAAACCGCGATTATGAGGACGCCCTTCTTGAACTTACGGACATGCTGGCTGCAGGCGGATTTATAGTCCTAGGCGCCGGCGCGTTCATCGCCAGGCATTCCATCTTTCCGCTTATTGCGAAGGATAGGCCCGACGAAAAGGATAAGGAAATTATCCGCGCCTTTGCCGAAGGGTGCGCGGAAAAGTTAGAAAAGGGGGCGCCGCCGGCGTACTCCGTAAAGGGAAACAGTCCCTATCGTCAGCACGCCGCTATCCCCTTCAATCCCAAAGGCAGCTCCCGCTGCGTAAAGTGCGGCCTGTGCGCAAAGACCTGCCCCGTTCAGGCTATAGATCCGAATACGCCGAGAAAGACAGACAAGAACCGCTGCATCAACTGCACTGCCTGCATTTATGTCTGCCCTGAAAAGGCCCGCTCCTACGGCGGCCTCCTGTACAAAATAGGGGGCATGAAGCTGAAAAGTGCGTGTTCAGTATATAAAGAGCCGGAGGTATTCCTGTAGCGCGGGAGGGGCGGCGAGTTTATAAAAATAATGGGACGGGAACCTCCCCTGCGGTTTAACAGAGGGGTCCCCGTCCCATTATTGTCTTTAGTTCCTCAGACCTTCCGCTCCTCCGGGGAGTACTTCAGGTTTTTGCGCAGATACTGGCTGTACAGCACCGACACGGGGTTATGGCCCAGGACCCTGTCCTTGACGACCAGGGTGGTGACGGGGGCCTTTGAATGGCGGTAGAACAGGCTGTCGTGGCCCACGCACAGCCCGAGGACTATGTTGAATTCGCAGCCGTCCTCGTCCAGCCGCCGGGCCTGCTCTGCCGGGTTGCAGGAGATCTCCCCTATCCAGGGCCTCTTCGTCGCTCCCACTTCGTCCTTGGTCATGGACGACACCTTGCAGCAGACGGAGCAGACTTCAAACTCCTGCGAAAGAATCTCCCCCAGAACCTCCGCCTCGGTGGAGAAGCCCACGCAGAAGGCTATCCCCAGCTTTTTGTAGCCCATGCGCCGGGAGAACTCCATTATCTCCTCAAGGCGGTTCAGCGTACAGTAATAGATCGCCTCCACATCGGCGGCGGTCTTCAGAAGGGCCAGATCTTCCCCTTCGTACAGGTCCGCACCCCTGCCTTCAGAGCAGGGCTCGCCGCTGGAACATCCCCTGGTTTCGCAAAGATGACACTTCATTTTTTAACTACTTCCTTTCCTGAAAGTCAGAGGCTATCTCTGGGGCCGGGCAACGGCCCTCATGGCCATATCTGCCGCCGCTCCCTTTGTTATGAAGGAGTCGGGCATAAATACTCCCCCTCTGACGGCTCCCGCCAGAACGCCCCTCTCCGCAAGAAATAAAAGAGGTCCGTAAAGCTTTGAATCGGGTGAGATGTCGGCGTAGGGGGACGGCTCGCCCCGGGGCAGATTTCTGTAGCCCATAGCCCTTGCCACGGAGGTGCAGAACTCTCCCCTGGTCACAAAGCCGGGGGTTCCTCCCCCCGGATAGATCAGGGGCCCTGCCGCCCCCTCCCCGAAGACCCTGCGGAAGAGCTCCTCTGACTCCGCCCCCGTCAGGGGGCTCTCTACGCCGAAGACTCCCTTGTCAAGGCCGAAGAGCTTCGCCGTCACTACTCTGTTGTTGTAGATATCGTCAATCTTGGCGCTGGGCGCGGAGGGAAGCTCCTCCGGCTCAAGCCAGCCATACAGGTTGGACATCTGCACCGCAGGCCAGAAGGGGTGTCCTCTGGGCACGTCGGCATACTCGCAGAGGGACAGGGCGCTTCCCGCCTCCAGCAGCAGCCTCTGCACCCTTCTGGGGTCCAGGGACCGGGCCGGGATGCCTGTAAGGGCGGAGAGGGCCGCCGTCACCCCTGCCGCCTGCCCCGTCAGCATGGAGATGGGCTGCAGCCGAAAGGCCCCCGCCACAAGACGGGACATGGAGATGTTCTTCTCCGCAGCAAGAAGGCCGTCCACATTCTGGGAGACCAGGCTTCCGAAGGGCACCTGGAAGGGTCCTCTGGGCATGTTGTTTTTTATGGCCCCCGCCGTCTCCCCGAACTCCGGCTCCAGGTCTCTGTCCCTGTCTCCGGCATGAAGATCCAGGATGTAGCCTCCGATAGCCACCGCCTCCGGCACCTCAAACCCGGGCCTGCCGTCCCGGTAGCTCTCTGAATTAGCCTTAACAGTGAAAGAAGTGGGGGTGACAAGGCCCGATATCCGTCTGCTCTCCCGTACGTAGGGGATAGGCGGGAAGCGCCGTACCACTTCATCAAACTCCGCCGGGACAATGCCTCCCGTCCCGTCCAGCGGGAAGGATGAGTTGTACTCGTCGTCGGCCACGGACCAGGGCTCCCCCAGCTCCTTCTGGATGTAGTAGACAAAGGACAGTGTCTTCAGCAGAGCCGCCCCGTTCACCTTTTTCCTGAAATCGGCATCCTCAAGGTAGGCCACCGGAAGCCCTCCCCGGCCCTCCCATTTCTCCTCACCGGGAAAGTCGTTTCCCCAGTTGATCCCGGTCTTGCTGATGGCCGCCCAACCGGCGGGGCCACCCGCATCATAGTTTTCGGGGTTCGACGAATCGGGAAGGCCCCTGTAGGCGTTATGGGTGGCAAAATCCACGGGCATCTTCAGAGGATAGCTTCTGAAGGAGTTGCCTCCCTTTGCCACGATCTTCCTGAAAGCAGGGGCGTACCGCTCGTACCCCGGAGGAGGATTCTTCATCCTCAGATGGGGAGGAATGCTCGACGGGTACCTTTTTATGACCGCCGTCCAGGTAATGTCCTGGATGCGGCCCCGGGAGGAGATCATGGGGCTAAGGGAGTTGCCCGCCCGATAGAGCGCCCCCGCCAGAGGTATCACGTCGCCATGCTCCGTAGCGTCCACAAGAACCCTGCACTCTATGGATGCGGGAACGCCGTCCAGGTTTGCGCTCACTCCCCTGATTGAGGTGTTCTCCTTCTGCACGGCGGTGACCCTGGACCGGTAGAATATCTCAAGGCCACCTTTTTTTCCTCCTGAGGCACCCTCTCTGGCCGCCTCTCCGGCCATCTCCTCCAGGATGGACCTTCCCACGGAGGGCTCGAAGGCCACGGTAGAGCCGTCCCAGTAGCAGGTGGAGATGGACTTGCCCTTCATAAAGTAGTGAAACCGGACTTTTTCATAAAATTCGCCGTAGATGCCCGTCTTGTTTCCGCTAAGGTCGTCCATGGTGGACACCCCCGCCGCGGTCATCTGTCCTCCCAGCCAGTCCGTCTCCTCAAGCAGGATGACCCGGGCGCCCAGCCTCGCCGCCGAGATGGCCGCCGACACGCCGCCGGCCCCTCCCCCCGCCACCAGCACATCGCAGCTGTGCCCTGCAGGCTGGGAGGCCGAGGCTCCCGGCGGGGACAGGACAAGCAAAAACACTCCAAAAACCGCCAGCAGGGCGACTTTTAAAAATGACGGGAAAAAAGGTCCCGGAGGGCAGTACGGAGAGGATTTAACCATGGCAAACGCTCCTTCATGCAAAGTATATTTTAGCTGCGGCAAAGCCGGCACTGCCGGATATTTTGCAATACCGCAGGCTCGGCATGAGAGATACAAAAGTTATGCAGCAGGCTTTAGTGAATTATCATTATTTCATATAAATCAGAACGGTTCAATTTTAGGGGGCGCTTCATCAGGCTCTCATATCTCTCTGTGGGTGAATCTTCCCCCCATCATGGTAATGACAGGCCTCGCCTCCCCTATCTCTTCCGAGGCGGCGGAAAAAATGTCCCGGTCCAGCACCACCAGGTCCGCCAGCATCCCCGGCGCCAGGGTTCCCTTCCGCCGCTCCTCGAAGGAGGCATAGGCCCCTCCCCTGGTGTAGAGGTCCACTGCCTCCTTCACGGTAAGCTTCTGGCCCGGATTCCAACCTCCCTCAGGCTGTCCGTCGCCGTCCTGCCTGGTGACTGCCGCGTGGATTCCCGCCAAAGGATCAAGGGACTCCACGGGGCTGTCCGATCCCGCCGACATGAAGATGCCCAGGTCCAGCAGAGTCTTCCAGGCGTACCCCGCCCGGGCCCTCTCCTCGCCAAGCCTCTTCACCGCCATAAGCCGGTCCGAAGGGGCGAAAAGGGGCTGGACGGCGGCTCCTATTCCAAGGCGGGCCATCCGCCGGTACTGGTCCATATCTCCCATCTGGCAGTGGACTATGTAGTGGCGGGCTTCGGCGGACTTTCCTTCCTGGGCCTTCTCCAGGACGTCCAGGCACATATCCAGGGCTCCGTCCCCTATGGCGTGCATGGCAATCTGCATCCCCGCCCTGTGGGCCGCGCCGGCGAGATCATAAAGTTCGTCAAAGCCGTAGATGGGCACCCCATACTCACCGGCCATGTCGGAGTACTCCTCCCTGAGAAAAGCCGTCCTCCCTCCCAGGGAGCCGTCGGTCATTATCTTGAGGGGCCCCGTGTGAAAGGCAGGAGATCCGTCGCCGGTGCGGAGGCCCGAGGCCAGAAAATCATCCAGGGCCTCCCTGGTCCTGAGCTTGAGCTGCTGAGTCACCCGAAGGGGCATCTTCCCCTCCCTGTCCAGGCCCGAGTACAGCTCGTAGATCGCCCTCCAGTCGTCCTGAACAGGGCCGATGTCGTCGGAGTGAACCGAGGTGAGGCCCGCGGCAGCGGTGATCTTCCCCGCCCTGGCTACAAGCCGCCTCAGCTTCGCCCCGTCCGGCGCCGGTCTCTGAGACCTCACCCAGCTTACGGCCGTCTCCAGCAAGACTCCCGTGGGCTCTCCCGCCTCGTCCAGCTCCACCACTCCCCCGGCGAACCGGGTCTCCCCCGTAATTCCCAGCGAACTCAGCGCTGCTGAGTTAAGC
Organism: Aminivibrio sp.; assembly: GCA_050946755.1. GTDB lineage: Bacteria > Synergistota > Synergistia > Synergistales > Aminobacteriaceae > Aminivibrio. The sequence goes on from JBMNVK010000032.1 coordinate 8,586, forward strand.
ACTGCCACATGGCCGCAGCCTCTGGTAAGGATCATGGGGTTATGGGGGGCAAGGTCGTCCAGGTCTCCCTTTTCAAAAATGCGTCCGTCGGCAAAGAGCTCGTGGTTCCACCCCCGCCCCGTGATCCACTCCCCCGGGGCCGGTCTTTCCCGGTCGATAAACGTCCGCAGCCTGTCCCGGATTTCCCCTGTCGATCGGCTTCCCGCGAGGTCGATCTGCTCCAGGGACAGGGCGAAGGATATAAAGTGCATATGGCCGTCGATAAAGCCCGGGAGCACCAGCCTGCCCCCCAGGTCCACCTTCTCCGCCGCCCCGTCCTCAAGCTCTCCGCTGCTGCCGACGGCGGCAATGGTCTGTCCGTCTGTCAGAAGGGCCTCCGCCCATCCTGCCGGAGTATATATCCGGCCGTTTAAGAAAAGGGTACTGCCCATAATTAATACCTCCCGGATTCATTGAAAAATATTATACCTTCCTCCTGCAGTTCGGCTATAATTAGCAGAAGATTTGATGAAAGAAGGTGCTGTTTATTATGGAAAAAATGCCCCGCACCGGGGGATGCTTCGTCTGCGGGCTTCCCGAGGAGAACAGCCGGAGTCTGGGGGTCAGCATCCTCTGGGACGGCGAAAAGGAAAACACCGTCATAAAAATAAATCCCGACCCTACATGGTGCGGCTACGAGGGCATAGTCCACGGGGGTATTATAGCCTCTATTTTCGATGACGCCATGGCCTGGGCTGTAAGACAGACCATCGGCGGCTGGGCGGTGACGGGAGAGATGTCCGTAAGGTACCTCCGGCCCGTAAAAGAGGGGGAGGAATACACGGTGAAGGGCCGGGTATCGAAGCAGTCGGGCAGAAGAATAACCACCGCCGCCTCCATGACGGGGGCAAACGGGAAGAAAGTGGCGGAGGCCACCGCCCTCTTTATCAGGATGCCCGCCGGGAAGGGGGAAATGGGGTAGAATAATGACTGACCGGCAGAGGGGAATAATCCCCGCCCCTGAACGTAGATAGCGGGGCTGAATTAAAAACGAGCAAGAAAACATTTCGGAGGTGGAAACCATGTTCCAGGTAAATGAACTGAACAGTGAGGCCATGACCATCCGTCTGGACGGTCCCCTGCCCGAACACCCCAAATTCGACGACCATCTGAGGCGGGCGCCGGACCGGGGCTGGACCTTAAACCGGGCCGAGACGGAGCTTGCCCTCAAAAATGCCCTCCGGTACGTGCCGGAGGAACACCACGCAACCCTGATCCCCGAATTTTTAGAGGAACTGAGCACCACGGGAAGGATCTACGCCTACCGCTTCCGGCCTGAAGGAAGGCTCCGGGGGCGCCCCATCGATGAGTACAGGGGCAAATGCGTCGCCGGCAGGGCCTTCCAGGTAATGATCGACAACAACCTCGACTTCGACATCGCCCTCTACCCCTACGAGCTCGTCACCTACGGCGAGACGGGCCAGGTGTGCCAGAACTGGCTTCAGTACCGCCTCATCATGAAGTACCTTGAGGAGCTCACGGAGGACACCACCCTGGTCATCCAGAGCGGCCACCCCCTGGGCCTGTTTAAATCCCGCCCCGATGCTCCCAGGGTCATCCTGACCAACGGCCTCCTGGTGGGCCTGTTCGACAACCAGGACGAATGGCACCGGGGAATGCAGCTCGGCGTCACCAACTACGGCCAGATGACCGCCGGGGGCTGGATGTACATAGGCCCCCAGGGCATAGTCCACGGCACCTTCAACACCATCCTTAACGCCGCCCGGCAGAAGCTCGGCGTGGGGGCAAGGGACTCCCTGGCAGGGGTCCTCTTCGTCTCCTCAGGCCTCGGGGGCATGAGCGGTGCCCAGCCCAAGGCCGCCGAGATCACCGGCGGAGTGGCCATAGTGGCAGAGGTGGACTTCTCCCGCATCGAGACCCGCCACGACCAGGGATGGGTGGCAGAGGTGGCCAAGACCTGCGAAGAGGCCTTCGCCCTGGCGGAGGCGGCCTGCAGGGACAAAAAGCCCCTCTCCATAGCCTACCACGGCAACATTGTGGACCTCCTCCAGTACGCCGCAGACCACAACGTCTCCATCCCCCTCCTCTCCGACCAGACCTCCTGCCACGCCCCCTACGACGGCGGCTACTGCCCCCAGGGGCTCACCTTCGACGAGCGGACCAGGATGCTTTCGGAAAACCCGGCAGAGTACCGCCGCCTGGTGGACATCTCCCTCAAAAAGCACTTTGAGGTAATAAAGACCCTCACCGACCGGGGCACCTTCTTCTTCGACTACGGCAACTCCTTCATGAGGGCCGTCTACGATGCCGGGGTCAAAGAGATCTGCAGGAACGGCGAGAACACCTACGACGGATTCATCTGGCCCTCCTACGTGGAGGACATCATGGGCCCCGTGCTCTTTGACTACGGCTACGGCCCCTTCCGGTGGGTCTGCCTCAGCGGCAGCGACGAGGACCTCCGCAAGACGGACAAGGCCGCCATGGAGTGCATCGACCCCGACCGCCGTCCCCAGGACTACGACAACTGGGTCTGGATCCGGGATGCTGAGAAGAACGCCCTTGTGGTGGGCACCAGGGCCCGCATTCTCTACCAGGACGCCGAGGGCAGAACCCGCATCGCCCTTAAATTCAACGAAATGGTCCGAAACGGAGAGATAGGCCCCGTCATGCTGGGCCGGGACCACCACGACGTATCGGGGGCGGACTCCCCCTACCGGGAGACGGCCAACATCAAGGACGGCAGCAACATCTGCGCCGACATGGCCACCCTCTGCTTTGCCGGCAACGCCGCCCGGGGCATGAGCCTCTGCGCCATCCACAACGGCGGCGGCGTGGGCATAGGCAAGGGGATCAACTGCGGCTTCGGCCTGGTGCTTGACGGCAAAGAGTCCACCGACGAAATAATCAAGTCGGCCATGATGTGGGACGTCCTGGGCGGGGTGGCCCGGCGGGCCTGGGCCCGGAACCCCAATGCCATGGAAGTGAGCCGGGAAGTTAACCGCAAGTACGAGGGCCAGTACCACATCACCCTTCCCTACGAGGCCCCGGAGGACGCGGTAAAGGCTGCGGTGGACACCCTATTTGACAAAAAAGGCAAAAATTAAGAGGGACGGCAGGCCCATGAAGGTTACCGTCAAAAGGCCGGAGGACTTCGTCGAAAGGCCCTGGAAGAACGGCCTGGGAACCACTAAGGAAATACATATACATCCGGAGGGGGCGGATGCCTCAAAAGGAGATTTCATCTGGAGGCTCAGCGCCGCTGACATAACGGCGGGAGGCCCCTTCTCCCCCTACCCCGGCTTTGACAGGGTCCTCTTCCTCCTGGCCGGGGACGGGCTGAACCTGGAGCTCAGGGATATGAAGGTCTCCCTGGCGGCTCCCTTCTCATCCATCCGGTTCCGGGGGGAGGATGAGGTCATGTGCTCCCTTCAGGGCGGCCCCTGCACGGACCTCAACATAATAAGCTCCCGGGAGTCCATCTCCTGCGAGAACAGAAGATTTCCCGTAAAGAGCGGGGGAAAGCGCATCTTTCTGCTGGGCAAGCAGACTGCCCTTCTCTGCCTCAAGGGCGCCATCAGCGCCGAATGGCAGGGAGGAGAGACCTCCCTGGGAGAGCTGGACCTACTTCTGCTGGAGGACTACCCCTGCAACTTCCTCCTGAGATGCTCCCCCGGCGCCGGGGAAGAGGGAGAGGCGCTGCTGGTAACCTTTACGGAACGGCCCTGAGGGACCGAAAAAATCAGACAAAATCCCCCTGCTCACGCAGGGGGATTTTGCTTCTATCCGTTCAGCTCCCGGTGCTTCAGCAGTATCCTTACTGCATTGGTGGCCGCCCCGGTGCGGATGTTGTCCGCCACGTTCCACATCAGAAATCGCCGGTCGTCGAAGGTGCGCACCCGGCTGACTATCACATCATCCGTCCCGGCGCCGTCCAGGGGAGTATCTCTACCGGAGGCGGCAGCTACGCTCTCAGCCCTCTCCAGGGCTGCCGCCAGACCTTCCATGCCGAAGGGACGCCTGGTCTCGGCAAAGATGGCCTCCGAGTGGCAGTAGAGCACGGGCACCCGCACGGCAGTGGGCCAGATGGAGATGTCAGGATCCCGCAGAATTTTGCGGGTCTCGTTCACCATCTTCATCTCCTCATCGGTAAAGCCGTTCTCCAGTACCGCCCCTATCCGGGGGATCAGGTTGCGGTGGATCTGCCTCTCAAACTTCTTAGGCTCCCTGCTTCCCTCCTCCTGCTCCAGCAGCTCGTCGATGCCCTTCTTCCCCGCCCCTGAGACCGACTGGTAGGTGCTCACCACGATGGACTTCAGGCCATACTCCCCGTGGATTTTGTACAGCCCCAGGACCATCTGTATGGTAGAGCAGTTGGGGTTTGCCACGATGCCTCTGTAGCCCTGCAGCAGATCGCCGTTGATCTCCGGCACTACAAGGGGAATGGCCGGGTCCATCCTGAAGGCGGAGGAGTTGTCTATAACCACGCTCCCCGCCTCTGCCGCCAGGGGGGCAAAGGGGGCGGACACCGCCCCTCCGGCGGAGAAAAACACATAGTCGTACCCCTCTCCCATGGCCTCTTTCGTAAGCTCCTTCACCCTGTGGGCGCGGCCGCCGAACATCACTTCCGAGCCGGCGCTCCTGGCTGAAGAGTAGAAATCTATGGCCGCCGGAGCAACTTTCTGCTCCTCCAGCACCCTTGTTATCATCCTGCCCACTTCTCCCGTGGCGCCTGCCAGTGCAATTCTCAAATTAATCGCTCCCTGCTTCTCAATTTTTTAGATTTGTCGTAAATCTTATGAAAAAGACCTGCCCCTGTCAACTTTGCTCCTCCATCTCTGGATAGGGAGACAAATTAAGTGTATTATCTATCGGGACCGGAAAGCCTCCGCAGCCCCGGCCCCGCCCGGAAGACCCCGGGCCTCTGCGGGAAAGGAGCATACCCGACTTATGAAAGCTGCATCCAACTCCACCAGGCGAATGGTGTGGGCGGCGCTGATGGGGGCCGCCGGCGCGCTGCTGATGTTCCTTGACTTCGCTCTGCCCCTGTTCCCCGGCTTTCTCAAGATGGACCTGTCAGACCTTCCGCCCCTCATTGTCTCCTTCGCCTGGGGCCCCGGGGCGGGCGTGCTGACGGAGCTGGTCAAAAATCTCATCCACTCCCTGGCCACCTCCACCGCCTGGGTGGGGGAGCTTGCTAATTTTATCACCGGAAGCGCCCTGGTAGTACCCGCCGGGATCATCTACCGCCGGCGGCGCACCAGAAAAGGCGCCGTGGTCGGTCTGGCGGCAGGCACGGCCGTAATGGCCCTGACGGCTGCCTTTGCCAACTACTGGATTCTGCTGCCCTTCTACTCAAAAATTGTGCCCCTGGAAAAAATAATTGCCCTCTCATCGGCAGCGGTCCCCGTCATTCACGATACAAAAACTCTGGTCCTCTACGGGGTGCTGCCCTTCAACCTGCTTAAGGGGGCAGTGGTCTCCCTTGCAACCCTAAAACTGTACAAGACCATAAGCCACTTCATAAAACGGGCATCCCCGGCCCACGGGGGCGGGGAACATAAGAGCTGTTTCATGAAAGGAGAAGATGCTTAATGTCACGAAAAGGCGCCCTCGAAGGGCTCAAGGTGCTGGATCTCACGCGGGTTCTGGCCGGACCGTTCTGCACCATGATGTTTGCCGACATGGGAGCGGAGATCATCAAGGTGGAGCAGGCGGGAAAAGGGGATGACACCAGACATATGGGCCCCTTTAAAGAGGGTGAAAGCGCCTACTTCATGAACCTCAACAGAAACAAAAAAGGCATAACCCTAAACCTCAAGGACCCCAGGGGCAAGGCCATCTTTCTGGATCTGGTCAAAAAGGCGGACGTGGTAATAGAGAACTTCCGCCCCGGCACTATGGAAAAACTAGGCCTGGGCTACGAGGAGCTTAAAAAGGTCAACCCCGGCCTGGTCTACGGCGCCATCTCCGGCTTCGGCCACACGGGCCGGTACAGCCAGAAACCCGGCTACGACATCATCTCCCAGGCCATGAGCGGCCTCATGAGCACCACGGGCTGGCCGGGGGGAGAGCCCACCCGCACCGGCACCGCCATGGGGGACGTCCTGGGCGGACTCTCCTGCGCCATAGGCATCCTGGCCGCCGTCTACAACAAGATCCAGACGGGCGAGGGCCAGAAGGTGGACGTGGCCCTGGTGGACTCCGCCGTGGCAAGCCTTGAGATAATAAACATGATCTACCTGGTGGAGGGACGGGTCCCCACCCGCATCGGCAACCGGTACGAATCCACCTACCCCTACGACTCCTTCCGGGGCTCCGACGGCAGCCTGGTCATCGGCGCGGGCAACGACAAGCTCTGGGTCAGCCTCTGCAAGGTCATGGGCAGACCTGAACTCGCCGAAGACCCCAGATACCTTCACGTCCCCGACAGGGTAGCCCGCCATGAGGAGCTGAAGGAGATTGTAGAGGAGTGGACCATGAAGCGCACGGTGGATGAAATCTACGAAATGGTGGACGCCGCCGGCATCCCCTGCGCCCCCATCTACGACATCGCCCAGGTGGCGAACGACCCCCACATCGCGGGCGACAGGGAGATGTTCGTCGACCTGGAGCACCCCGTGGCGGGAAAGATGAAGGTCACCGGCGCCCACATCAAGCTGTCGGGGACTCCTCCGACCCTGCGGACCCCCTCCCCTGCCCTGGGCCAGCACAACGATGAGGTACTAGCCGAACTTCTGGGCTATCCGCAGGAAAAGATCAGCGAACTCCGAGAGGAAGGGGTGATCTAGATGGCCTCCCTCAACCTGCCCGAAAAAATAGAGATCATGGAGGTCTGCCCCAGGGACGGCTTCCAGAGCGTAAAGGACTTCATCCCCACGGAGCACAAGATCGCCATAATTGACAGCCTGGCCGAAACAGGCGTCTCAGTCATGGAGGTCACCTCCTTTGTAAGCCCCAAGGCCATCCCCCAGATGGCCGACGCCGCCGAGGTCATGGCGGAGTTCAACAAAAAATGGAAGGGAAAAGTAACCTCCGTGGCCCTCATACCCAACCTCCGGGGGGCGGAGGGGGCTCTCGCGGCGGACGCTGACTGGGTAAACTTCGTCATTTCGGCGAGCGAGGACCACAACAGGGCCAACACCAGGAGGACGGTGGAGGAATCCATCGCCGAGATGCAGAAAGTGGCGGAGATAAGGGGAGACGCAAAGCTGCGGGTATCGGCAGCCACCGCCTTTGCCTGCCCCTTTGCCGGTCCCGTGCCCCCTGAGAAGGTCTTCCGGGTGATAGACGCCGCCCTGGAGGCGGGGGCCGACGGCATAACTCTGGCGGACACCATCGGGACAGCGGACCCCAAATATCTTACCGCCACCCTGACGGCAGTCCGGGAGAAATACGGCCCCTACCCCTTCGCCCTCCACCTTCACGACACCTACGGCATGGCCCTGGCCAACATGGCCGCCGCCATGGCCCTGGGCTTCACCGACTTCGACGCCGCAGCGGGAGGCCTGGGAGGCTGCCCCTTCGCCCCCGGCGCCGCAGGCAACGCCGCCACGGAGGACATGGTAAACATGGCCGAGAGCATGGGCATAGCCACGGGGATAGACCTCTTAAAGCTGCTCTCCGCAGTGCGGTCCATGGAGTCCGTCTACGGGCTGAAGATCAGCAGCCATCTGGCGGCGACCAGAGTGGGCCTGCCGGAAGAATCCTGACATTTTCAGTCACAAGATACTAAATCAAACCTAAATCCGCAGGACATCTTCACAAAGGAGATGCACCACCCTAGGCCAGTAGTTTAAGGAAGTTTCCCTGAATCAAGACTGCCGGCCCTGCGGTTTGAACAAATTCTTTATTTTTAGGGATTTTACACCTTTTTAAAATAGGGCTAGTGTAGGCACGCACACTTGCCCGAAAAGTCATAAAGCTATATATAAAGTGCAATTAGAACCAGTGGAGGTCTATGCAAATGTCCAACTTCAATATTTACTGTGACGAGAGCTGCCATCTGGAACACGACAATATCAATGTCATGGTGCTTGGAGCAGTTTGGTGTCCTCGTTTCGAGGTGCGTGAGATAAATGCGCGTGTCCGTGAAATCAAGAAGCGTAATAGTATATCGCCAACCTCCGAACTAAAATGGATTAAAATCAGCCCTTCGAACGTGCAACTATACTCCGACCTCGTTAACTATTTTTTTGATGACGAGCGGTTGCGCCTTCGTGCCGTGATTATCCCAGACAAGGGGAGCTTAGACCATGAACGTTTTAACCAGACTCACGATGACTGGTACTACAAGATGTATTTTGAGATGCTCAAGCAAATATTGACGCAGGAAGACCTCTTCGAAATTTATATCGATATCAAAGATACGCGCTCAAACCGTAAGGCTCAAAAACTGCGAGAGGTGTTGAGTAACGCAAACTACGATTTTCAGCAAAAAATAGTTCAGCGCTTACAGCCAATACGCTCCAATGAAGTTGAAATCATGCAGATTGTCGACATTCTTATCGGCGCGCTTGGTTACGCCAACCGCATATTTGAGGATGGACATGAAAAAAGCGCTGCAAAGCTAGCTATAATTGAGCTTATCAAAAAGCGCTCCGGATTAACATTACAAAAAAGCACTCTCCTGCGTGAAGAAAAGTTTAATCTCTTTATGTGGGAATCGAGGTAGGTACGAATGAAGAATAATTGCTGGTTGCCCTGCCTTGAAGAGTTTAATGACTATGGGGATTGGGGTAGGTATGAAGCCGTGCTATACGAGATATTCAAGAATGATTTTATCGCCACGAAGCCGTGTTTTAAAAATAAGCCAGTGAATATCCGCAAATATCCGAAGGAAGGCGATAAGGAGCAAGCTTTCTTTCACGTCACTTCGCGGGACTATTTTAAAGACTGTGAACGTGTTCCGGATATGCGTCGCTGTGAACGTATACGCTGGATTCGAAGCTTTATCGAAGAATATAACTGTGACCCAACTGAGTGTGTCGACTGTCAAGGCGTAAAAGTCTGGGAAGAGGAGAAGCAACCGAAGTAGAACGGGAATCGCGTCCATCTGCTTTTAGAGGAAGAACGGTTTATGGTTGTGCTGGAGAGGAGAAACACATTTTTCCTGCTCGTCACGGCATTTTATATTGAGCAAGACCATACTTTGCGCAAGAAGAATCAGCAGTACGCAAACTCGACGTTAAAAATAAAGTGATGATTTTTTCGCTGATGTTTCGCATATAATAGCGCTGGGTAAAGCCGTGTAGCTTATCCAAATTATGATCGGAGAAACGCGTGCTTGAGAATTTTTTTCGGAAAATCTATTGACAAGCGTCCCTGAGCTGACTATAATTTAGTCAGCTCATCTGCCGCGCGTAGAAGGAGTTCCTGAAAGCGTTTCGTTAAGTCGAGGCGCTTTTTGCTTTGTATGAAAGCAGATTAACTTTGAGACAGAGCATCAGGTTGATGCTTGAGCCGGGATAAAACTTGGCCACAATAAGCCCGATAGAAGGGAAAAACTTTGGTTTTACGAGCTTTTCAGCCTGTCTCTTTCTACCGAATGGAGAAAATAAAGCTATCCTGGAAACTCGCAATTTAAGCGGTTTCCCGCGATGGCTTTTTGCCTTTTAATAACAGTTTGATAACAGAAGTATTTGGGGGTTTATTCTCCTTGTCTGTAGCTGAATTACTTGTTTGCAATGAAATGAGTGTACCAGCAAGGCCCGGAAAAGAGTTTTCAGCGCGTAGTTTTTGACAGATCATTCTATGGAGGGGTTCCTTAGCTTTGAAATCTCCTGCCCTATAGTAAAGGAATTCCGTGAGGCCGTAGGGAGCGTGCCCTTTCTCCATTTTGCGGAGATGAACCTGCGGATTTAGAAAAACCCCCCGCTCTTGCATTATGCATAAAATAATTATAAAATCTTGCCATTGAAAATTACGCTCTTCCCTCACAGGGAAGAGCGGTTTTATTAAAAAAGGAGGTTGAGAAATGAAGGAACAGATCTGGAAGCTTGTCGACGAAGTCGCCGACTTTGCCACTGCGGCAAGGCGCCGCTTTCACGAAAATCCCGAGCTCGGGTTTGAGGAGTTCGAGACCACGGCCTTTATAAAAAAAGAACTAGAGGCCGCCGGGGTCGAAATAGTCCCCATAGATATGGAGACGGGAGCGCTGGCCGTCATTAAGGGTACCGCGGAGTGGAAGGGCGGGGGCGAGCCTCCCGTGGTCGGCGTCAGGGCCGACATGGACGCCCTGCCCATTCAGGAGGAGACGGGCGTTCCCTACGCATCAAAAATTGATGGCATCATGCACGCCTGCGGCCACGACGGCCATGCGGCAACCCTGCTGGCGCTGGCCAGGGTGCTTCAGAAGCTGCGCCCCCACTTTGCCGGCACGGTCAAGCTCTTCTTCCAGCCCGCGGAGGAGACCCTCTACGGCGCGGAGAGAATGATAGCCTGCGGCGTAATGGAAAATCCAAGGCCTGACGCAATAGTGGCCCTTCACGGCGGCGTGGAGCTTCCCATCGGTACCGTGGGCGTCTACCCCGGCCCCTTCATGGCCTCGGCGGACCTCTTCAAAGTAAAGTTTACAGGCAAGGGCACCCACGCCGCCTACCCTCACAAGGGCACGGACGCCCTGGCGGCGGCGGCCCAGGCGGTCATCAGCCTCCAGATGCTGCTCGCCCGGGAGGTGGATGTAAACGAGCGGGCCGTGGTATCCGTATGCCAGATCCACGGCGGCAACGCCTTCAACGTGGTGCCGGAGGAAGTAGAGATCGGTGGGACCGTCCGGTGCCTCAGCCCCGACGTAAGAAAGCAGATCAGCGAGAGACTTCAGGCCATCTGCTCCGACATCGCATCCTCCTACAGATGCAAGGCGGTGTGCGAATACACCTTCGGCATTCCCTCCCTGTCCAACGACCCTGAAGTCACCGAGGGAATAGCGGCGGCGGCGGCGGCGATGCTGGGGGAGGACAAGGTGGTCAGGATAGCCAACCCCATCATGGGAGGAGAGGACTTTGCCTACTTCCTCGAAAAGGCGCCGGGGGCCATGTTCAGGCTCGGCATCGGCGGTGAAATTCCCATGCTGACCCATAACCCCGGCTTCAACTTCGCCGACGAATCCCTGCCCGCAGGGATCGCCGTGCTGGCTAAGTACGTAACGGACGTATTAAATCCGGAAGGAAAATAAAATCCGAAAAGGAGAGATAAAAGTGGGAGAAGCAAAAAGCAAGAAGAACATGGTACCGCACGTATTCGCGCTAATGTTCATCATCACCATCTTCATGGCGGCACTGACATGGATCGTCCCGGCGGGACAGTACGACCGCATCAAGGAAGGTACGGTCACGAAGGTTGTGGCCGACTCCTTCAAGGTGATCGACTCCACTCCCCAGGGGCTGTGGGAGATCTTCCATGCAGTAGTCAAGGGCTGGATCCAGTCCGCCTCCATGATCTTCATGGTCTTCTTCGTCGGGGGAGCCATCAAGATCCTTGAGGACACGGGCACAATCCGGGTGGGGATGAACCGCATCGTGCACAAGCTGAAGGGCATGGAGATCTGGGCAGTAGGCATAATCATGTTCCTTATGTCGGTGGGCGGCGCGGTGGGAGTCTTCGCCAACCCTGTAGTGGCCCTCATCCCCCTTGGAATCCTGCTTGCCAAAGGCCT
>JBMNVK010000033.1:0-19900 GCA_050946755.1 Aminivibrio sp.
TGGTGACGCTCTTTTTTCTTTCAGAGCGCCCCCGGGAGGATGCCAAGCTCATTCCTCTCCTTCCTCTGGTGCCCTTTTTCACCTTCGCCACAAGGATATGGTCAGCTCTTGCCATTCTTTGGTCGATGACGGGCAAAAGCTACCTTGACAGCAGCATGGCACCGTGGTGGGTTTTGCGAAAATCAAGATTCTGAGCTGTCCCGGCAAAAGGCCGCTTTTATTTCTGGGGTATAATGTGCAAAAATAAAGCCCCGCTTTACCCAGGAGGAATACTAATATGCGCCAGAGTTTTTTTTCTTTCCTCTTTTACTCCCTCTACTTTATTATCTACGGAGGGATTCATGCATACGTCTACTTTAAGTTAAGAAGCGCCCTGGGGGCGGGCTGGAAGTGGACGGGCTTCTATGCTCTTTTCGCCCTGATCATGATAGCTGGGGCCCGAACCCTGTGGGTCGTAGATCTCAGCGGCTTCCCCGTCATCAAGCAGATCTTCTCCTATTCAGTCTACAGCTGGATGGCTTTTATCTTCATGACCTTCAACGTCTTTATAATGCTGGATCTGATCAGGATTTTCCTGTGGGCGATCGACGGCGCGCTCTCCTCAAGGTTCGGCGAACTGATGCCCTCTCCCAGGGTCCGGGTTGCCGCCGCCCTGATCATTGCCGCAGGCCTGTGCATCTACGGCTGGTTTGAGGCTCTGGATATAAGGCCCGTTTACATCACCATTATGTCCGGGAAACTGCCCCCCGGGGTGGACCGGGTACGGGTGGCCCAGATATCGGACGTTCACCTGGGCTGGATCATCCGGGAGGAGAGGCTTGCCTCCATGCTTGAGGTGGTAAGGGGGGCCTCTCCGGATATGCTGGTCATCACAGGAGACCTGGTGGACGGGGATATGCAGGAGAGAGAGGAAGAGGTGGCCCTCTTCCGGGATCTTAACCTCCCGGAAGGAGTCTTTGCAGTAACGGGAAACCATGAGTATCATGCCGGCATCGACCAGGCTATTGCCTTCATGGAGCACAGCGGCATAAGGGTGCTCAGAAATGAGGCGGTAAGGGCAGGAGGCATAGTATTGGCAGGGGTAGAAGACAGGGCAGGTAGATTCTACGGTCATGGTGAAATTCCGCCGGATGCGGCCGTCCTGGCAGGGGCAGAGCAGGACAGCTTTGTCCTCTTCCTGAAGCACCAGCCCATCATTGAGCCGGGGGCGGTGGGGCTGTTTGACCTTCAGCTGTCCGGCCACACCCACGGGGGGCAGATATGGCCCTTCAGCGTCATTACCGCACGGTTTAACAAGACGAAGCAGGGCCTGTGGGCAATTGTCCCCCATGGGGGGGCAGGCCAGGCCCACGCAGAGTCCGCTGAAAAAAGAAGCATGATATACATAAGCAACGGAACAGGGACCTGGGGCCCTCCCATAAGGTTTCTTGCCCCTCCTGAAATTACTGTTTTCGATATAGTAAAAGAGAGGGCGCCTCAGGAGTGAAGCAGCTTCAGACAGGCGTCGCACAAGGCCTGAAGGCTTGAGACAGTCCTGTCCTGGGGAAGGCCCGAGGCATCGTAAGCAAGGGGGAGCTCGGTGCACGCTGCGCAAATGGGCAGATCTCTCTCCTCCCAGAGCTTCAGGACAACCCCTCTGAGGAGTTCTCCTCCCTCCGCCTTTCTGTTTGACTTAACCAGGTTTATGCTCTCCTGCACCTGATGCTGAACGTCCATGGCCGGTTCATAAAACGTGTACCCTGTATCCTTCGCTCTTCGCTGATAGAGGCCGCTGTCCATGGTGCCCCTGGTGGCAAGAAGCCAGGCGCCCTCAGGGCTCATTTCAGAGGCAGCTTTCACCGTCTCTTCTATGATGTGAATGAAGGGAACGGGCAGCTCCTCCCGGAAGCGGTCGATAAAGTAGTGGGCAGTATTGCAGGGAACTGCCAGCAGATCTGCCCCCCATTCCGTCAGGGTGAGAAGGTTTTTCTTGAGCCTGTCCGTGGGGTCTTCCCCGACGCCGAGAATTGCGCTGCTCCGGTCGGGCACCCCCGGGTCCGACAGCAGATAGGAGCGGGCATGCTCCTGATCCTTTGAAACGGGCGCTCTCTCCGCCATAAGCCTCATGAATTCCGCCGATGCTGCCGGCCCCATGCCGCCCAAAATTCCCAGAATCTTTTCCGGAATTTTCTTTTTTTCCATCAGGACACCTCCGCTATTGTCGATGCTCCCTACAGTATATATCAGATCTGCCCCTGAGGGGCAGATTCAGAAATGGGGCGGCTGAAGTTGACATACAGTCTGTCCTGGCGTAATTTAAAAGACAAAGTGAACGATCCCGCTGTCTCAGGAAGTCGGAAATCAGGGCGGGCCTCAGGAAGGAGCAGGGAAAAATGACAATTGACTCTTTCAGACTTGACGGCAAAGTGGCTGTGGTTACCGGAGCCCGCAAGGGCCTTGGATTGGGGCTGGCCGAAGGGCTGGCCGGTGCGGGGGCGGACATAGTGGGAGTGGGCCCCAACCCCATGCCGGAGACGGAAAAAGCGGTTACATCCCTGGGAAGAAAGTTTCTTTACGTAGAGGCGGACCTGGTCTCCCAGCGGGAGATTCCCGATATTGTAGCGGAGACGGCGGCCTCCTTTGGCTCTTTGGATATTCTGGTGAATAATGCAGGCATCATCAGGAGAGACGATATCCTTGAATTCTCGGAGGGGGATTGGGATGATGTGATGAACGTCAACCTCAAGAGCCTTTTTTTCCTCTCCCAGGAGGCGGCAAGGCAGATGGCCCGGCAGGGCAGGGGAGGCAAGATAGTGAATATCGCCTCCATGCTCTCCTTTCAGGGAGGTGTAAGGGTTCCCTCCTATACTGCCAGCAAGAGCGCCGTTGCAGGGCTGACAAAGCTGCTGGCAAACGACCTCGCCAAGTACGGAATACAGGTGAATGCCATTGCTCCCGGCTACATGGCCACTGACAACACGGCGCCCCTTCGCAGCGACCCTGCAAGAGAAGAAGAGATCCTGGCCCGAATTCCTCTGGACAGATGGGGAACCCCCGATGACCTGAAGGGAGCAGTGGTATTCCTCTCCTCCAGGGCCTCCGACTATGTTTCAGGCTGTGTTCTTCCCGTGGACGGCGGCTGGCTTTCAAGGTAAAATACAGCATCGCCAACAGAAAAAGAAAAAGGAGTGCAATTGATGAAAGTAGTCTATGTCGAGAAGCCCCGCAGCATCATGATCAGGGAGGCGCCGATACCCCATCCGGGTGTGGGGGAGGTGCTTCTGCGGGTTAGGGCGGGAGGCATCTGCGGCTCGGACATGCAAATTTATCACGGCACCAACCCGCAGGCAAAATACCCGAGAGTAATAGGGCACGAATTCTGCGGAGACGTGGCGGAAGTAGGCGAATCGGTAGCAGGCTTTTCTCTGGGCGACCATGTGGCGGTGGATCCGGTCACAAGCTGCGGCTTTTGCTACCCCTGCTCCATTGGCAGACACAACGTGTGCAGCAATATGGAGGTTTTTGGCGTACATAAGGACGGCGGCTTTGCGGAGTACGTGGTAGTGGGGGAGAAAAATCTTCATAAAATCCCATCAGGCTGGCCCTTCGAAAAGGGCGCCCTGGTGGAGCCCTTCACCATCGCCGCCAATATCCTCTCCAGAACGGAGTGTACCTCCTCGGACAGGGTTCTTGTCCTTGGCGCCGGCCCCATCGGCCAGGTGATTCTCCAGGGTGTCCGCAGGACCGGAGCCGTCTGCGCTGTGGCAGATATAGTGGACGAGCGCCTGGAAAAAGCCCTCTCCATGGGAGCCGATATAGCTGTCAACACCAGAAAGACGGACCTGGAGGGAGCCATGATGGAGTGGACGGGCGGCAGCGGGGTGCCCCTCATAATCGACGCTGCCGGAGCGTCGGATCTGTTTCCGCCCATGCTCAGAATGGCATCCCCTGCCGGGCGCATTGGCCTTCTCAGCTTTTCCGCCGCTTCCTCGGACTTTGTCCAGCTGGAGACGGTCAAAAAAGAGCTTTCAATCTTCGGCTCCCGCCTCAACTGCAGCAAATTTCCGGAGGTCATATCGTGGTTTGAGGAGGGCTCTGTAAAACCGGAATCCCTCGTTACTCACCGGTTTCCCTTCGAGCAGACGGAGGAGGCCCTGAAGTTTATGGAGGAAAATCCCGCCCCGATCGGCAAGGTAATGCTGGAATTTTAATCGGATTGACCACCCTGGATGCAAAAAGTACCCTGCGGAAAGCCTTTCCGGCAGGGTACTTTTGTATGCATGTCTCCTTCGGCGACACCGGATTGATCCGCGCTAGCGGAAGAAAGGCAGCATATTTCTCCGCTCGGCAATCCATCGGATCGCCAGGGAGTCGGTCCAGTTTTTTGACGGATTCATCATCAGGTCGAGAGATATGACGAAAAGCACGATGGTCACGCAGATGAAGACAGTCAGGATGACGATGGTTATCTGCCTGGCAAGGACTGCTCCTCCCGTCCCTTTGCTTTGGCTTTTTTTCCTGCCGCCGGCCATGGTGTCATCAGCCTCCCTTGCTTATTTTGTCTCCCCTTTGCTCCTGTTAGATATCCAGGTTTCTGACCTCGTGGGCATGAGCCTCTATGAACTCCCGCCGGGGTTCAACCTTGTCTCCCATGAGGATGCTGAAGTATTCTTCGGCGCCCATGAGGTCGTCTATCTCCACTCTCTTCAAAACTCTGTTGTTCGGGTCCATGGTGGTCTCCCAGAGCTGCTCCGGGTTCATCTCGCCGAGGCCCTTGTATCTCTGCACGCTAAGCCTTGCCTGATCGGGAGCTTCGTCCATAAGAGTCCTCAGCTCCTTTTCATTGTAGCAGTAGTTTACGGTTCTTCCCCTCTGTACTCTGTAAAGGGGAGGCTGGGCCAGGTAGAGGTGCCCTTCCTCGATGAGGGGCCTCATATACCGGTAAAAAAAGGTGAGCAGCAGAGTGCTGATATGGGCTCCGTCCACGTCGGCGTCGGTCATGATTATTACCTTGTGGTAGCGCAGCTTCGATGTATCGAATTCGTCGCCGACGCCCGCACCCAGGGTCTGGATCATGGTCCGGATCTCCTGGTTGGACAGAACTCTGTCCAGCCGGGCCTTTTCCACGTTGAGAATCTTGCCCCGCAGGGGAAGAATGGCCTGGAAGCTTCTGTCGCGCCCCTGCTTTGCGCTGCCTCCCGCTGAATCTCCCTCCACAATGTAGACCTCGCAGTGCTCCGGGTTTTTATTGGAGCAGTCGGCCAGTTTTCCCGGCAGGTTGAGGCCGCCCATGGCGGATTTGCGCACCAGCTCCCTCGCTCTCTTGGCCGCTTCTCTCGCCTGCCTGGCCTTAATGGCCTTTTCCACCACTGTCTTGACTATCCTGGGATTTTCTTCGAAGCAGGAGAGGAGCCCTTCGTAGACCACGGAGTCCACTATGCCCCTCACGTCGCTGTTGCCCAGCTTGGTCTTGGTCTGCCCCTCGAACTGGGGGCTCGGCAGCTTGACTGAAATTACGCAGGTAAGCCCTTCCTTCAGATCCTCGCCGGTGAGGTTGTCGTCTTTCTCCCTGAGGAATTTTGCCCGCCTCGCCGCCTCATTCACCCCTCTGGTGAGGGCTGTCCTAAGGCCTGCCACATGGGTGCCTCCCTCGATGGTGTGGATGAGATTGGCGAAGCCGAAGATCCGCTCCAGGTAGCCGTCATTGTACTGAAGGCCAAGGTCAACGGAGACTCCATCCTTTTCGCCGGAGAGGGTGACAGGGTCGGAAAAGAGTACGTTCTTGCCCCGGTTGAGGTAAGTCAGGAAGGATTCCATTCCTCCCTCATAGCAGAACTCCTTTGTCTTGTCCTCCCGCCTGTCGTCCAGCACGATGGAAAGGCCGGGATTGAGGAAGGCCAGCTCTCTGAGTCTTACCCCCAGCACCTCTGCTGAGTAGGCCACCTCTTCGAAGATTTCTTCATCCGGCCTGAAATGGATTCTGGTGCCGCTCTTGTCGGAGGGTATGCCTTCCGACAGATCCGTAACGGGAATGCCCCTCTCAAACCTCTGGGTGCGGGCTTCGCCGTTTCGGCATATGGTTACCTCAAGCCACTCGGAAAGGGCATTGACTACCGCCACTCCCACGCCGTGGAGGCCGCCGCTGACCTTGTATGCAGCGTTGTCAAACTTGCCTCCCGCATGGAGGGTTGTAAGCACTACTTCAGATGCCGGCCGGCCGTTTGAGGGATGGGGGTCTGTGGGTATCCCCCTGCCGTTGTCCTCCACCGAGATGCTTTCGTCCGTATGGATGGTGAGCCGTATGGCGGTACAGTAGCCTCCTACCGCCTCGTCGATGGAGTTGTCCACCACTTCATAAGCCAGGTGATGAAGGCCCCTGGCGGCAGTATCGCCAATATACATGCCGGGTCGTTTTCTTACTGCCTCAAGGCCCTCCAGAACCTGAATGCTGCTTGCTGTGTACTGGCGGGCAGCCGGAATTGTCGTCATATATTGCTTCCTCCCATTCGTCTGCGAAGAGGCAGGGCATTCTCCCTTGCCTCTTTGCTGAAAGCGTTGTATCGTTTACGGAGTGTCTCCGGCCGAAAGCCGGTTGTGAGGGTCCTTCCGTCTCTCAGGTACAGGACTGTTTCGTCGCCTCTTCGTACCATGGCGATAATCTGTCCTATGGAAATTGCCTCCTGTCCTTCAAGGGGAATAAACATGTTTTCACTCCGTTTCCATGTCTTTAACCAACCTATTATACCAGATGTGGAGCGGGTTTGGGCAAAAATTGGCTGTTGAAAAATGCACGGGGAGAGATGAAGTTGAAGCTATCGAAAATCAGAGAAACACTAAGCTTGGCAGCGGCAAGATTTGTCGGGGGGATAAAAGCCGAGGGAAAGACTTTTATAGCCGTAACCGCAGGAGTGGCAGTACAGGCCCTTGCCCTGGTGCTTTTTGTCCTGCCGAACCGTTTTCCAGATCTTGGAGTATCAGGCATTGCCGTTCTGTCAAACTACGTATTCGGCATCTCACCGGCGTGGATAATCCTGATCGGCAACGGCCTTCTCATGGCCTGGGCCTGGAAGGAGCTCTCCCCCCGCTTTGTTATCTGGACGGCTTGGGCGGTGGTCCTTATCTCCCTGCTGCTTAAGGCCTTCGAACTGGTGCCTGTGCCGGTGATAGGGGACAGGTTCATGGCCGCCATGGTATCGGGTGCCATAAGGGGACTGGGCGGCGGCCTCATACTGAGAGTGGGAGGATCCACGGGGGGGCTGGATATTCCGGCAGTAGCCCTCAGAAAACGGTACGGCATGGAGATAGGGCAGTTCTCTATAATTTTCAATACTCTCATCCTGGGCCTATCGTTCTTCGTGGTAGGTCTGGAGTCCACCATCTACGGAGCGGTGGCCCTGTACATCTTCGGCATAGTGCTGGATAACACCACCCGGTCCTTCGACCGGAGGAAACAGGCCCTGATAATCACCCACATACCTGACGAAGTATCCGCCTTCATAACTGTTACATTGGGAAGGGGCGTAACAAGGCTCGACGGGTCGGGAGGATATTCCGGCCAGCACAGACCGGTGCTGATCACCCTTCTTGATCCAAGGCAGGCGGTGAATCTAAAAAGATATCTGGCCGAAAATGATCCCACGGCATTTCTGTCCGTAAGTGATGCCGCAGAAGTGCTGGGCAAGGGCTTTAAAAGCTGGAAGAGTCTGTAGTTTGCAGCAAAATCGTTTGCCCGAGGCAGGAAGATTAAAAAAACCACCCCCTAATTCCACCTCGGGGGTGATATTTTTAACCTTGAATATATATTATTATTTAAGCGGCAGGAGGAGCCGACCTCTGGCCGTACCTTATAATATGCAGGAGGAGGCGTGCTGCACCATTTAAAACAGGATCTGTCTCATACGACAAGGGGAAAGCGAACAGCTCTTTTTCCCCATGACATGTTAAAACTGATGAAAGGATGTGGACCTGTGAAATTTAAAAAATACTTGCCCATTCTCGTCTGTATAATTTTTGGACTGCTTTTTGCCCCTCCGGCAATGCCGGCTGCAGCAAAAGATGCTCTTTACGTAGTTACCGACATAGAAGTATCCCTGTTCAGCGCCCCCTTGGATAAGATCCCGGATAGGGATAACGCCTGGGAGGAAGAGCGGTACTACGGCCACATCGTCTACGGAAACCATGTAAGAGTGCGCCCCATTGCCGGAGGGGAGCACGGAAAATATGCAGACCGGTGGTACGCCCTACTTTCGGGGGAGGATGGAGATATCCTCTGCTACGTTCCCAAAAAAGGCCTTGAAAAAGTACCGGTTCATAAAGTTTTTGAGTCAAAGCGATACATGGTGAAGGAGGACAGCTCCGGCCTATGGCTTCAGCCTGATAAAGAAGGCGGCCGCAGCCTTTATGACTACGGATACTCCCTGGCAGCCGGCGAAGTGTTGACAGCGGTGGGCGAAATGTCCGCAGAGGCTGGCGGATGGCTGCTATTTAAATTCTCCACCGATGCAAGGCTGGGGGAGGGGGGCCTGGGCGCCCGGTACGCCTGGGGCAGGGAGGCAGACTTCACGCCCCTGGCCAGCTACAAGCCTGATAACTCAAGAGTGGATGAGGCTCTCCTGCCCTCCAAAATGCGCTACTCCGACTGGGCACACAGATTCGGCGACGGCCAGGAAGAGGATGACACCTACGAAAAATTCATCGATTTTCTCCCCGTAACGGAGCCTATGAGGAAGGCCCTGCTGAAAAAGGGCTTTTACGTGGAGCCCTCTCTGCCCCTAGACGAATACGGCATAATCGTGGACGACATGGCGGACTGGTACAGTGCCTCCAAGGACTATCAGGCGGATTTCATCACCACTGACATGTTTCTTCACGCCTTCCACCTGATTTTCGACAGAATGCTGCAGAAGTTCGAGCGGACCTACCTCTCCCCCGAGCTGGAAGAGAGCATGAAGATTGCCCTCATGAACCTGGCTCCCCTAAAGAAAGCCTGCGAATCCGCTGGAGCGGGAGATACCTGGGCCAGAGCCAGAGACATGCTCTCCATACCCCTGGCCCTCCTTGAGGAAAAACCGGGAACCCGCATAAAACTTACAAAAAACGCAGCGGAGGAAGTAAAGAGGATCCTGGCCGCCCAGGGAGTGGAGGACTCTCTTGTCACAGGAAGCCAGACGGACTACACAGCCTTCAGGCCCAGGGGACACTACACCATAAGCCCTGAGCTCGAGCGCTATTTCAGGGCCATGAGCTGGCTTGGCTCTGCAGAACTGACCCTCTTCCCCACCCGCACAGAGATTGATTTGGCAAACGTATCCCTGACAGGCCTCATCTCCCTGCTGC
Organism: Aminivibrio sp.; assembly: GCA_050946755.1. Classification (GTDB taxonomy): domain Bacteria; phylum Synergistota; class Synergistia; order Synergistales; family Aminobacteriaceae; genus Aminivibrio. The sequence goes on from JBMNVK010000033.1 coordinate 9,316, forward strand.
TTGACCTGCAGGGCAAGAGCTGGGATGCCTTTGAGGCCCCCATCGATTTTCTTGTGGGAGCCTCCAATACAGGAGGTACGGCAGTCTACCGGGAGCTTGCCAAAAGGCATCTGGGCATCCTAAACAAGGCCCCTGCAGCTCTGGCGGATGAAAAAATCCTGACCGCCCTAGCCGAGGACATCAAAAAAGAAGTCGCCGGACCCCTTATCCAGAGCGTGGCCGGAGGCGACGACAGCAGAAATGACCTGGACGACCGCCTTCCCGTCTTCCGGATTTCAGGAAAGAGGTTTACCCCCGATGCCTACGTGATGAACATGCTCACATCTCCCAGGGTGGGGACAGACGACCATCCCAGAAACCTGCCGAAGGGCACGGACGTCATGGTGGCTCTCGGCTCGGCTGCGGCCGACGAAGTGGCTGCCCTGGACAACGCAATAAAGGGCTACAGTGACAATCTCGAAAAACTCAAGGCCTGGGTGGACGAACATCTGGCCGAGGAGGCCTCCGTCTATACCCTGTGGATCAAAACCCTGAGAGAAGGTTTTAAGGACTCCGGCGCAGACCAGTTCTTCTACCGCTCCCCGGCGTGGCGGTGGAAAAAGCTTTCAACAAACTCCGCCTCCTGGGCCGAGCTGAAGCACGATACGGTGCTTTACGCCGAACAGTCCGGGGCGGAGATGGGCGCCGGCGGCTGGGAGGCGGGTCCCTTTGCCCCCCCTCAGCCCAGAGGCTACATTGAGCCGGATCCTCAGCTCTTCGATACCCTTCATGGAGCGGTGAAGCGCATGTCCGAATTTATCGCAGAGTTCGGCATGGAGTCGGAGGACGAGGATTTCATGGAGGAGGGCGTTCCCTACTCCCAGAAACTTCAGGCTCTCTCCGAGCTGCTTGAGGCGGCAGGGACCATCGCCCGCAAACAGATAAGGGGCGAAATTCTTACCGATAACGATTACGACTATATCAAGGTAATGGCAGGGGCCTTCGACGCCCGGCTCCTCCTTCCCGGCGAGCACATTCCCGACAGCGAGCAGCTCAAAATGGCCCTGGTTACGGACGTAGCCACGGACTTTTTTGAAGGCAGGGTCCTTCATGTGGCCTCGGGCAGGCCTCAGAGGATTCATGTCTTTGTAAACGATGCCTCTGCCGGTCCCAGAATAACCAGGGGCTACATCTTCTCCTACTACGAGTTTATCCGGGGCATGGGTGATGGCAGAATGACCGATGAAGAGTGGAAGGAGATAGTCTACGACGACAGCAGGGCAGAGGAAGTAAAGCAGTTCCGCCCTCCGTGGTATGAAGAACTTTACAGATAGTCAGGGATTTTGGCCTGTATCCGGGAGAGCCCTGCCAGGGCTTTCCCGGGGGGCCCTGGGGATTCTTTTTCTGCTCTTGGGTCTGGCGGCAGGAGCGTGGGCGGCACCCCCCGTCAGGGGAGGAATTGTCCCTCACCACGACGTGGCCATTGAGATGATAGAGGACTTCTATCACAGAGTTGCCTCGGAGGATGTAAAGCGGGTTTGGCTCTTCTCCCCCGATCACTTTCGCCAGGCCAGGAGCTTTGCCCCCTACTGCCCCGACGACTGGGCTACCCCCTTTCGCACCATAAAGGCCGACGAAGAAGCCTCCCGAATCCTCAAAGATCTGTCCGTATCAGGCCCCGACAGCGCCCTCTTTGAGAAGGAGCATGGGATTACAATCCACATTCCTTACGTGGCCAGGCATTTTCCTAACGCTACCGTCCTTCCCATGGTGATAGGCCTGAAAACTCCGGATTTGGCCCTGCTCGAGCTTAAAAAGGCCATTTTAAAAATAGCAGGAGAGAGCGATCTGTTCATCCTGAGCATGGACTTCTCCCACTACAAGACGCCGGAGGCCATGGCCAGGGAGGATGAAAAAACCCTCCCCGTTCTGGCCGGGCTGCATCACAGCCGCACCGGGGAGATCGATGTAGATGCGGGCAGGGCTGCCGCTCTGCTTCTCCTGCTGATGAAAGACCTTGGAGTGCAGGAGGGGACTGTCATCCGCCGCTCCGATATCTCTGAAATCCTGGGAAGACGGGTGGAATCAGGCACAAGCTATGGTACTATCTTGTATGAAAGGGACCGGAATAGTCGGAAAAGTATAGAATAAAGGATCGGGTTTAACTTTAAACATCATTTATGAGGAGCTGAATAAAATGAAGAAAATGCCGGGCATCATCCTCGTCCTTGTCGCCCTTCTCCTTGGGGCGCCAGCGATGGGAGCTGAGTTTAACCCCTACTTCAACTCCTACTTCAACGATCGCTTCGCCTATAAGATCGACATACCGTCCTTCTTCGATTTCGCCGAAGAGTCGGAGAACGGCGACGGTATGACCTTCACCAACGAGTCGGGAGAGTACACTCTCTGGGTGTGGGGCGCCCATAACATCTTCATGGACGACGGGGACTCTATCCTCGAGGAGCTGGCCGGGACGGTTAAAATTGTCCGGAGCACGGCCAGTAGCGGTACGGATTTCTACACAGTGGAATTTTTCGACGAGGACGACAGTGATTTTATCAACCACGAGTACGGCCTCGTAACCCCCGACACTATAATCACCTACCGGCTTCGCTTCCCGGAGGCCGAGCAGGGTATCATGGGCGGCGTTACCAGCAGAATAGACCAATCCCTTGCCCCATGGGACGGAAGCGTTCCCTCCCCGGACGAGGGCTTTTGGATGGAGGACGGCAAGATCCTTCTCAACGGCATAGAGCTTGAGAAGGCTCAGTTCACTCCTGTTGAAAGTGAATTCTTCTCAGGCTGGGTGGAGCTTTCCCCGCTGGTATCCGACATGATTGACGAGGAGTTAACGGGGGTCTTCTTCTTCAGCCCCGCGGGAGGCCTCTGGGACATACTTCCCGTGGAGGGGATGTACGGCATCAGGGACATAGCCTTCAGCCCCGAGGGAGGCGACAAATTCATCTTCGAGGACGGAAGCGGCTCCAGGGCCGATATTTTCCTAAAGATTCACGATGCCTCCACCATGAAGAAGATGGCCGAGTACTCAGGACTCAGGGGAAGCTGGACGTGGATCGACCCCCACCGATGTGTCTTCACAAGAATTGACGGCACAAGGGATAAAGGTTTCGGCTACGGGTTCGGCTACGGCCTCAGGCTCTCCGTAGTGATGTACGACACGGCAATGGGGGAGGCCTCTGTCCTCATGGAGGCTACAGACACCGCAAGCTATTTCTTCGAACGAATGGACGGGGATGAACTCGTGATAACAGAGGAGCGGGTGGAGAAGGCAGCAGACTGGGACGACGATGCAAAAAGACGCGAGAAGGAGATCCGGATAGACATTCCGGCGGCGGGCTAGTTTCAGCCCGCGGATCGGTGGAGGAACGGGAGATGCCACTTTGGACAGCGGTCCTGCTGATCTTTTTATTCAGTGCGGGTACAATTTTGAGCAGGCGGGGGGCGCTGTTGGTCGGGTCGTACCGCTGGTACCTGATCGCCGCCCTGATAATAGGCGCGCTGGCAGCCCTTATCTACGCCGCAATAATGAAGGCAGCCCTGCCCGCAGGATGAGGGGTAAACTCACCAGCAGAAATAAGAAGATAAACTTAAACGCCGCTTGGAGGCCTCCGGGCGGCGTTTGCAAATGGCTGCAGCATATCCGGGGATTTGAGCTAGAGGCCTGATCGTTTATACACAGCGCCTGTCTTCAACCCGGTAGCCTGTTATTCTACTTCCCAGTCTTTGCGCGCCTCTCTGTAAGGAACGAAATCTCCTTTCTCAGCAACCTCAAGATATTGCGCAAGGGCGGATCGGTCATCTCCCTCCACTGCTCCGTTATGCTGCTCAAGCGGTGGAATGTGAAGAAGCCTCATCATCTCTTTTTCGCTTTCCAGCACTCTCCCTGCGATGAACTCCACAAAGGGGCCGTCGTCAGTATGAGCCCTCTCAAGGAGGCCTATGTATTCTGCCCGCAGAACGGGAGGGATTATGGCCGGCAGGTAGCCCTCCTGGATCAGTACGGTGTTCATGAGAAGGCGTGAAATTCTGCCGTTGCCGTCAATAAAAGGATGAATAAACACGAACCGCTTGTGAAGCTGGGCGGCGAAGGCGACGGGGTGATAGTTTTCCCTGTCTCTGTGGGCCCACTCAAAGAGGGATGCCATCTCAGCCTGAATAAGGCCCGGCTCCGTCACCGGATATGCCGAGCCGGTAATCAGGACTGGGCGGGTTCGGTAGCGCCCTGCCTCACTGGAGTCGATGGCATGATAAAACATCCTGTGCATGGTCAGGGCGTCCTCTTCCGAAACGGATCTTTTCCCAAGCAGGGAGAACATGAAATCGTAGGCCTCCACATGGCCTAAAGCTTCAAAGCTGTCCCGCAGAGGTCTGCCTCCGGCGGTCAGTCCGTCTTCGAGAAGTATTTTCGTCTCGCTCTCAGTAAGAGTATTGCCCTCGAGGGCGTTGCTCGACCAGGTGAGCTTGACGCGGTAGAAAGCCCTGATCTCCTCAAGCATCTTCCCTTCGAAGGGGCGCGCTGAATCAATAGATCGTTTAAATTTGTCCACTTGCTCAAACATATTCATAACCCTCTGAACGGGCAGTCGGAGCGGTAGAAGCACCCTCCGCACCGATCCGTTCTGGCCTCGAAGGGGCCGTGGGCGGCTAAGCGGGCTGTCTCCCGGATGCTTTCACCTACTTCCTTCCAGGACTCTGGGGGCGTTACCGGTTTTCCCTCTTCGCCGGTGCGGAGCATTATCAGCCGGATGTCCGCCTCCGCGTCCCTGAACGCGGCCCGGGCGGCGAAGCCGTAGAAGAGAAGCTGGGAGTCATAGAGAGCCTTCCACGACGGCTCTTCTGCGGCGTTGCTGCCGTCTCCGGCGGTAATCTTGTAATCCCTGATGAATACCCTGTCGCCGTCCCTCCATAAGGCGTCCATGGAGCCCGTCAGCAGAGGGCCGTCCTTCATGGCTACTCTGAAAGGGACTTCCCTGGAAAGAATTCCGGCGGCGGCCCACTCTGCCAGAATTTTGCCCGCCTCCCCACGGGCGGTAGCTTCAAGCCATCCCCGCAGGGCCTTCCTCTCGCCTCTGTCGTTCCAGGAGGGCCGGAGTCCCGGGGGCAGCCGGGGGGGCATGTCGCTCCCCAGGTAGCGGTCCAGGGTTTCGGGGGTAAAGTCCCACCTTGCGAGCACCCAGTGGGCCAGGGAGCCGAGATCCGAGCCGCCGTGCTCCTCCGACGACGGAAGCTCCCAGGTCATCTCCACTCCCTGGCGGAACTTCATCCGCCACGCAGCAGGGCACCAGGTGAAGAGGGCGTAGGAGGTGGCGCTGAGCCTTTCATACCGCAGGTCCGATACGGACGGCATCGCCAGGACGGCAGCCCCCGCCTCTACTTTTTCCTCTTCGGCAGGAGGCGCCTGCCTTTCGAGGTACTCCTCTTTGCCATCGGAAGGGGCGGTCGACAGGCCGTCTTTAATCAGCTCTTCCTCCAGCATGGAGAGCCAGGACCCCGGCTCGATTTTCAGTTCTCCGGCGTCGTCCTCCGGGCAGCTTGAGCACAGCACAAGACAGTTCATGGCCCTGGTGCAGGCCACGTAAAAGAGCCGTTCCCACTCTTCCCCTCTGTCGGCCCTGTCCAGGAAGGAGGCGAGCCTGCCCGTGTCCGATTCGCCCTTTTCCTCTGGGCCCAGCCAGTCGGGGGGGTAGGATGAGACTCCCACTCCCAAATGGTTGGAGGGCTTGAGGGAGGCGCTCTGCCCGCCCCGGCCGCCCGGCTTTGAATCCAGCTCCATCACTGCGACAATGGGAAACTCCAGCCCCTTGGCGCTGTGGACGGTCATCACCCGTACTACATCTTCATCCTCCCCGAGGGGTGAGGCGGCCGTGACCGCCCCCGCGGCTGAGCCTGCCGACGCCAGGTAGCGGGCGCACCCCGGTCCGTCGGGGCCGAAGACCTCCTCGTACTCCCGCACCAGATCCAGGGCCTGCCTCAGGTTGGCCAGGACCGTCCTTCTGTTCCACTCAGGGTAAAACTTCAAAAAGGATTGATCCCTCAGCATGGCGCACAGGGCGGCGTAAAGGCCGCTGCTGCGGGCTATGGCCCTGAGCTCCTCCAGTCTGGCGGCTGCCTTCGGGTGTCGGGAACCGAAATCCCTGCAGTCGGGCATAAGGGCAAGGCCCTCCGCAACGGAAAGCCCCGAGAAGGGGGAGCAGAGATAGCCCGGGAGGGCCCCCCTGTCGCCGGGGAAGACTATTGCTCTCACTGCGGAGGTGAAATCCTCTATCTCCCCTCTGGTGAAGTAATCTCTGCTCTTCTCAAAGGCCACCGGGATGCCCGCCTCCGACCGGAACACCTTCTCGATGGAAGGGAAGGCAGTTCTGTAGGGGACCAGGATCACCATGTCCTTCCACTCCGCCTTTCGCAGGCCCCCTCCCTCTCCAAGATTTTTGTCCCATATATCAAGCCCCCGGAAGGCGGCGAACTTGGCGGCCAGGCCCCGGGCCACTCTCAGCCGGGACTGGGCGGCGCTCTCCTTCTTGCCGTCAGTCTCTCCGGGGGTGCGGAAGACGGTCTCCAGATGGCTTATGGGTGACTGTCCCCATTTTTTGGCCCTCTCCTCGTCGCCGGGAAACTCCAGGTCCTCATAGGGGTGGGGCAGGGACGGCGAAAGCCCCTCGCTCCAGACCCGGGCGAACATAGTATTTATAAAGGCCAGCAGCTTTGGGTGGGAGCGGAAATTTGCCTGCAGAGGGATGTACTCCCCTCCAAGACTCCTGTTGTTGATAAGGGAGCCGAAGAGGGTTGGGTCGGCGTGGCGGAAGCCGTAGATGGACTGCTTCAGGTCGCCCACCAGAAAGATTCTGCTCTCCCGGTCAGCGAGGGCCATGATAAAGTCGTTCTGAAGAGGGTTGGTATCCTGGTACTCGTCCACCATAATCTCCCGGAAAGTTCTCCCCCGCCCGCCCGCCCTGGCCAGAGAGGAGGCCTCCTTTGTAAGGCGGATCATATCGTCGAAGGAGATGACCCCCCTCCTGCGGCGGTACTCCAGGAAGGAGTGCCAGACCATGGCGGCAAACCGCAGCAGCACCTCCCTCAGACGGAAGTAGCAGGGCTCCCCGCCGGCTTTAAGAAAGGTCAGCCCCTCCCACAGAGAGCTAAACTGTTCCCGGTGGGTAGAGAGCTTGCCGTCGGGGGCGTCCGCCAGAGCCGCCGCGGCCTTAGCCGCCCCTCCGGTCGCCCCCCTCAGATTGCCTAGAATTTGGTCGTACAGCGAAAGGGCAAACTCTATGGCGCCGTCGTCATCCAGGTCTTCCGGCCGGACACCCGCCCATCGGCCCATAAAGGCCTCCAGCCTCTCCCTGAACTGCCCCGTCCCCGGCAGCTCTCCCAAAAGGCCGGGTATGACGCGCCCGAGCCACAGCCTGGCGACCTGCCTTGCCTGGGGCAGGCAGGCGGCCTTGATTTTCTCCGCAATCGGGATAAAGAAATCTTCGTCGTTGGCCCATTCTATAAGCTCGTCGGGAGAGACGTCCCGGCTTTCAAGGGTAGAGGCCAGGGAGAGGGCGAATTCAATGGCTGCGGCGGGGGAGTAGGCGTTCAGGACGGACGACAGGTCCTCCAGACAGTCGCCCATGATTGTCTCCGGGGTAAGTTCCCGGGGAAGCGAATTTTTAAACCACTCTAGGTCGAAGGCCTCAAGGGCTCCCGTTGCCCTGTCGATGAACTGCCTCTCCTCGGGGGAGGCCATGGCCCGGGCGGCAAGGCCCGCCGGTAGAAACAGGGCCTCCTGCCGCAGAATGCTCATGGCGAAGGAATGGATGGTGGATATGGGCGCCTCTGACAGCTCTTCCTCCGTAGCCTTCAGCAGCGTTCCGTCGGGGTCCAGGACGGGCATCATATCCCTGAACCGGGAGGCTATCCTGTCCGCCATCTCCGCAGCGGCCTTCTCCGTGAAGGTGAGGGTAAGAATATCCTTAGGCTGAATTCCGTCCTTGAGCAGGGTCCGCAGAAAACGCCAGGAGAGAGTGTAGGTCTTCCCCGTGCCCGCTCCGGCGCTGACAAGGGCCAGAGGGGCGTCGGAGAGGGCGGCCCTCTCCTGGGCGGGGAGCAGGCTTTTTTTATCCCTGGTAAACTTAAGCAGCCGTCCGGTAAGCGTCTTTTCGCTGGACATGGATTAATCCTCCTCCTGGGCCGTATTGGGCAGATGTAAACAGGGGATCCCAATACCTTGTTTAATGATACTATACCAGCCATTATGTAGGTAATTACTCAGGTGAACTGACTCCCCAAACGGTTGCAATTTGTTCCACGAAACTCTGCAGGAAAGCAAATGAAGCGCCTGAAGCCAAGGACAGGGGAAAATGGTCCTTATTTAACGCTGAATTGTTGTATGTTTTTTGCCCCGGTTAAAACTCTAGTCCGGCTGATTGGCAATTCAATTGACAATCAGCCGGATGTTTTGTACCCTAACGGCATAACCGGCAGCAAGTCCAAAAGATAATAAGAACAGAAGGGAAATAGTATGTATGTAAGAAGAGAAATGGAGCAAACGGCGCTGACTCTGACTGAAGGGTTCCCCTGTATTACAGTAACAGGGGCGAGGCAGTCCGGAAAAACTACCTTTGTCCGTCGGATCTTTCCCCAAAAAACTTACATATCCCTTGAGAACCCTGACGAGCGAGAGTTCGCCGAAAACGATCCCAGGGGGTTTTTAGACCGCTTCCCGGACGGAGCCATTCTCGATGAAGCTCAACGCGCTCCGTGGATCTTTTCTTACCTTCAGGAGCGTCTGGATTTTGACGGCAGAATGGGGCTTTTTATTCTTACCGGATCCCAGCATTTCCACCTTGTTGAAGGCATAACCCAAAGTCTTGCCGGCAGAACGGCCCTTCTTCATCTGCCTCCCTTTAGCTTCGGTGAATTGAAAAGCGCCTCATTATTACCAGAAAACATTGATGCCGTAATGCTGAAAGGCGGGTATCCGCCCGTTCATGTCCGAAAAGTGGACTTGTCGTCCTGGTTTGCGGGATACACGGCTACATACCTCGAGCGGGACGTTCGTTCCCTGCTGAATGTTCGCGATCTTTCCACGTTTCAGCGTTTCCTTCGGCTTTGTGCCGGACGGGCCGGACAGCTTATCAATCTCTCCTCTCTTTCAAGCGAGTGCGGTGTAGTCCACAATACTGCCAAAGCATGGATTTCAGTACTGGAGGCGGGTTCTGTTATTTATCTCCTTAAGCCCTACTTCCGCAATTTTAACAAACGCCTCGTTAAAACACCCAAGCTTTACTTCCTTGATACAGGCCTTCTGTGTCATCTGCTCGGAATACGAAACGAATTGCAGCTTGAACTCCATCCGTTGAGAGGGGCGATTGTTGAGAATATGGTGGCATCTGAACTGCTGAAAGCGCGCCTTAACGAGGGGCGCGAGCCGGATCTCTATTTCTGGCGAGACAGAAGCGGCTTTGAGATAGATTTTATTGTTGAAAACGACGGATTGTTGGATGCCGTCGAAGTAAAATCCGGCAGGACGGTTACCGGTGAATTTTTCCGTGGCCTGGAGCGCTGGAAGGAGATCGCCGGCAAAAATGCCGGCAGAACAAATCTTGTCTATGGCGGAGACCAGGAATACCATCGGGAGGGGCATGCCCTTTTATCATGGCAGAATGCGGCAAAAATAGCCAGCGGCACGGCATATCAATAAGCATCCGGCACTAATTTGCTTTTTTGAATGCTCCCGCCCGGGCGGAGCGCAGTCCGTTTTTTTCCAGTTCGTCCTGCATCGCTCCAACGCGTATATTTTTGTTCAGCTGGTCCAGCCTCCGGCGGGCCAGGGCCTCGAGGCTGCCTCCGGATTTGTTGCTGTCAATTATGCAGTGATACCTAAGCTCATACCAACCTCAAACCTAATTTTACTCCATAATTATATGCAATTCTATATTCACTGTTGCTCAATCGTCTATTGATTTTATCGTATTCAAAGGCTTTGTAGGCAGGATAATATTGTTGCATTATATTTACCAAGGAATCAGGAGATAGCTCACTAGCTATAAAGTCTAATACTTTTTTAGTGCTTTCAATATTCCCAGGCAACACCAAATGCCTAATCAACAATCCTCTATAGGCTATATTTCTATCATAAGTTTTCAAACCACTTACCTGTCTATCCATTTCCCTTAAGGCTTGTTTTGCATATTTAGGGCTTCCTGAACAACTCCTAAATCCTTATCAATACTGGAAATAACCCGGTATTTCCAGTAATATAGTGCTCGAAAAAGGGCCTAAAAGCCCCAAAAACCCTGCAGAGAGCGTGGGATGAATGTGTATAAGTCTCCAGTAGGTCAGATGAAGCTGGTTTTCAAAGACATGCCCTTCGAATTTATACCTGACCCAAACAACAGATGGGTCCGTCTTGCAAACCTCATACCCTGGGAAGAACTCGAGGTTCTCTCCGGATACAGAAATCATTTCGGCAGTACCGGAAACCCCGCTCTCCCGTTCCGCGTCGCCCTGGGCGCTCTTTTAGTGCAGGCCCGCCTCAATCTCACCGACGAGGAGACCGTGGAACAGATCAAGGAAAACCCGTATATCCAGTACTTTCTCG
>JBMNVK010000034.1:0-19526 GCA_050946755.1 Aminivibrio sp.
TACACTGATACTGGAAAAAGATTCCTGATTTAAAAAACGGAGGATGATTCATAAATGAACTATAAACGATTTCCCCTGGGACCTCTGGCTACAAATACATACCTCGTGTGGGAGGGCAACAGCGGCTTTATTGCGGACCCGGCGGGAAATGGGGATGAAATTCAAAGGTTTGCCGAAGGAGAGGGCATCACCGTGCAAAAAATTCTGGTGACCCACGGCCATATGGACCACGTCGGAGGCCTGCCCGATGCGGTTGCCAGATTTGCCGCCCCCGTCTATGTGCCCGGCCCCGATGCTCCCATGGTGGAGAGTCCGGACGCCGAGACGGCGGCGTGGATGGGCTACGATTTTGCCGGCACGGACGACTTCACCGCCCTTAGCGACGGCGATGTGCTGGAAGTTGGAGACATGACAGTGCAGGTGATAGCCACTCCGGGCCACACCAGGGGAAGCACCTGCTTTTTGGTGAGGTCGGAGAAGGGCAGCCTGCTGCTTTCCGGGGATACCCTCTTTGCCAGAAGCGTGGGCAGGACGGACCTCCCCGGAGGGGATCCCGTTGTCCTCGACCGGTCCCTGACAAAGCTGTCCGCCCTGCCTGACGGTCTTGCGGTGCTGCCCGGCCATGGCCCGGAGACGACCATCGGCGATGAGCGAAGGCACAACCCCTTCTGGCCAGAGAGATAAAAAGGCAGATGAAGCTGGCGGATCTCCCTGCTGAAGAGCGGCCCAGAGAACGGCTGAGGAGGAAGGGACCTGCATCCCTCTCCCTGGCGGAGCTCCTGGCCGTGCTCCTCAGAACGGGCAGCCGGGGGAAGGACGTCCTTGAGCTTGCATCAGAGCTCCTTAAGGAGTTCGGCAATGCCAGGGGACTTTCCAGGGCTACTGCAGAGGAGATGATGGCTATCCAGGGTCTGGGAGAGGCAAAAATATGCGTTCTCCTTGCGGCCCTTGAACTTGGAAGGCGGATAGGCTCGAAGGAGGGGGAACCTGAAGAGGGGCTTCCCTGGGAAAAATACCTCTCCTCCCTGGCATCGGAGCTTGCAGGAGAGGAGAGGGAGTTTATTGTGGCCCTGTACGTACGTAAAAACGGGACGGTAATTGACAGGGATTTAATATCCTACGGAGGGCCGGACGGAGCCTTTCTTGATGTAAAATACTTTTTGCGCAGGGCGATCCGGATGGACTCATCGGGACTTGTCCTTATCCACAATCACCCGGACGGAACGCTGCGGCCCAGTCGGGAGGACAGAATGCTGACCGGCTATCTCGTCGGGAGGACCAAGATGCTTGATATAAGGTTTTTAGGCCATTACGTGGTAGCTAACGGGGATTACATTGCCATAGAGCTGCCCGGTGGCCCGGAAAGTGGGGACTGAAGCAGGTGATCGGACTGTTTAAAGGGATGTTCGGTGCTGATGTTGGCATAGATCTGGGATCGGCCAATATCGTAGTTTATGTGAAGGGCAGGGGAGTGGTGCTTAGCGAGCCCTCCGCCGTGGCAGTGAGGAAGCGCCCCAAGGGAGGCATCCTGGACGTTATAGCCGTAGGCAAGGAGGCCAAGGCCATGGCCGGAAAGACTCCCACCGGAGTCTCCACCATTTGGCCCCTCCAGGTAGGCGTAATTGCCAACTACGATATGACGGAACAGCTGATCCGCCACTGCCTCCGAAAGGCGGGAGGCTCCAGGGGCTTTCTGTCAAATCCCAGGGTGGTCATCTCCGTGCCCGCGGAGGTTACTGAGGTAGAGAGGAAGGCGGTTGTGGACGCAACTCTGGGCGCCGGGGCAAGGGAGGCCTACGTCGTCGAGGAGCCCATCTCCGCGGCCCTTGGCGTGGGGCTGCCTATTCAGGAGCCCCGGGGAAGCATGATCCTGGACATAGGAGGTGGCACAAGCGAGGTGGCCGTCCTGTCCCTGGGCGGGATAGTGATTACCAACTCCCTGAGGGCTGCCGGGAAGGACATGGACAACGCCATTATCGCCATGCTGCGGCAAAGGTACGCCCTTCTTATTGGCGAGACCACTGCCGAAGAGGTCAAGATGACCATAGGCTCCACTCTGCCCCTCAAGGAGGAGCTGGAGATGTCGGTAAAGGGCCGGGACCTGGCCGACGGACTTCCCAAGGCGGATACGGTCACCTCTGTTGAGCTGCGGGAGGCGCTGGAGCCCATTGTCCTCAGAATTGAGGACATGGTAAAGGTTGCCCTGGAACAGACTCCTCCGGAGCTGGCAAAGGACATCGTTGACCAGGGGATACTCCTGTCCGGCGGGGTCTCCCAGCTCAGAGGACTTGCGGAGAGATTCTCAAGGGCCCTGAATACCCCCGTAATACTCGCGGAGGATCCTCTCTTTGCGGTGGCCAGGGGAGTGGGCAAAATTCTCGACAATCTTGATGACATGAGGAAGGTCCTTCTTTCAGTGGAAAGGGGATCCAAGTAGGCATCCCCGTGCGGTGGCTGACTTATGTCTGAAAAGCACCTGGGAAAAGAATGGATTCACGGACTTCTGATGATAATCGCAAGCCTGCTGCTGCTTGCAGCCGCGCCCAGAAAGGATATATTCAGGGGGGCTGTAGACGCTGTGGGGCAATTTCTGCGGTATCCCGAGTATCCGGCAGTTGTCCTTGAGCAGGCTGCCAAGGGTCTCTCCTGCTGGTTTGGGGAAAAAAGCCATCTCGTGGAGAGGCTGGATCTCCTCGAAAAGGAGAACGCCCGGCTCAAGCTGGCCTGGTCCATGGGGTCTGCGAGCCATCTGAAAGAGGAGCTTGAGCGCTACTACGGATACGCCAGGGTTACCCTGAGGGAGCCCCTCTCCTGGTGGTCCGAGGCCAGGATAAACAAGGGGACTGACGACGGGGTTTTTTTTGGTGCTCCGGTGCTCCATAACGGATATTTAACCGGCCGGATAAGTTCCCTGGGGGAGACCTACTCCTGGGTGGAGCTAATCACTTCCTCATCCCTTATGATACCGGTGGTGATAGAGGAGACCAGAGACCTGGGAGTGGTGGCGGGGGACGGCGAGGGAGGGCTGTGGCTGCTCTACGTTCCCGAAGGAAGGACCTACACGGAGGGCATGACCATCAGCACTGCCATGGTCAGTGAGGCCCTCCCCCCGGGAATTCCCGTGGGAAGCCTCTCTTCGGACACAAGAAGGACGGGGGGCTCCTACTACGAGTGGAAGGTGATCCCCGGGGCTAACCTGACTCATCTCTACGCCCTTGAGGTCTACGGCGATTCCGATCTCAGGAGGAAGTCTCCGTGATCTACGCAGCAGCCTGGTATGTCCAGGATTTTCTGTGGGTCCTTGCTGCCGGCAAGGTTTTAATGCCGGAGCTTTTTTTGATGACCCTCGTGTTTGTGTCCCTCCAGAACGAGCTTAAAGGGGTGGAGATACTGTGGGCCTCCTTTTTGGGCGGGATTTTATGGGATCTGCGCTGGATCGGCTTTCCGGGCCTGTCCTCCCTGTTCTATGTAGTCACAATCCTTATGTCCAGATGGGCGTGGTTCTCCCTTCCTCAGTCGGGCCGCACGGTCTCCCTGTTTGGAGCCATTCTTTGGGCGGCTTTATTTCCCATATCAATGGTTCGCATTTTTATGGGCGGCGCCAGGGGCATCAGCATTTTGACAACCTACTTTCTGCAGCAAAGCTACCTGCTTCCCCTGGTCCTGCTGGCGTCCCTGATCTACGGCTGGAAGCTGAAAAATAGCGATGTCTGATCTTCGCGCTCTCCACAACAGCAGGCTGAGGCTTATGAGATTTGCCGTAATCCTGTCCCTCGCTCTCCTTGCCCTGGGGCTTTACTATTTTCAGGTCATCCACTCCGACACTTACGTGCGGCTTGCCTCAAACAACCGGCTGAGGCTAATCCGCTTCCCTCCGGTAAGAGGGGAGATCTATGACAGAAACGGAGCCCTCCTTGCGGTGAACGTGACCACCTTCGATATAATGGGCTATCCCCTTGATATCGAGAGGGCAGGCATGGTGGAAAAGCTCGCCGGGCTTCTGTCAAATCACGGCCTTCCCTATACGGAGGAAGATCTGGCCCGCTCCATAAAGCGGCAGTTCTGGGCTCCCTACCGGGTTGTCAGGCTGGTGAGCAACATAACCCTTGCCCAGATGGCGGATCTTGTGGCGGACCCGGAGTTTCCGAGAGAGCTCTTTCCCCTGCCCGTCTGGCGGAGAATCTACCCTGCGGGAAGCCTTGCGTCCAACGTCACCGGCTATGTGGGTGAGATAAGCGAGGGGGAGCTCAAGCAGCTGGGCGGTGAAAACTATGCGGCGGGGGACCTTATAGGAAAAAACGGTATTGAACGGCAGTACGAGGAGCTTCTTCGGGGCTTCCCCGGAGAGGAGTCGGTAGAGGTGGATGCCAGGGGCAGGAAGGTGAGGACCATTGACGTAAGGCCCGCCGGGCGGGGGCAGGACCTTCACCTGACCCTGGACCTGGGAGCCCAGAGGCTGGCGGCGGACCTGATGAAAGGTCACAGGGGAGCTATTGCCGTAATGGATGCAAATACGGGGGAGGTCCTGGTGCTCTACTCCTCTCCCTCCTACGACAATAATCCTCTCGCGTGGGGAGTCTCCACCAGGGAGTGGAGCGCCCTTATAAACGATCCGGAAAAACCCATGCACGACAGGAGCATATCCGGCGTATATCCTCCCGCCTCCACCTTCAAGGCCCTGGTGGCGCTGGCAGCCCTGGAGGAGAAGGAAGTAGTCCCCCGCACCTCTGTGGTGTGCACGGGGGCCTTTACCCTCGGAAACAGGACCTTCCGCTGCTGGAAGAGGTCCGGCCACGGGAGGGTGAATCTGCTGACGGCCCTGCAGGACTCCTGCGACGTATATTTCTATCAGGCGGGGCTGAAGCTGGGCATAACCAAGCTTCTGAAGTGGTGCTCCCTCTTTGGCCTTGGGGCCCCTACAGGAATAGATCTTCCCGGGGAGGCGGGGGGCACCGTCGGCGGACCGGACTGGAAAAAAGCCCGCCTGAAGGAGACCTGGTATCATGGAGATACTGTAAACTACTCCATCGGGCAGGGTTTTCTGCTGACCACCCCTCTCCAGATTGCAAGGCTTTATGCTGCCGTCGCCAACGGAGGAAGGCTGGTTCGCCCCCGGCTGCTTTACGCCGGGGAAGAGGACGACCCGGTGCTGCCCGTAAGCAAAGAAAACCTGAACCAGATAAAAAAGGGCCTCGACTATGTGGTAAAAAGGGGCACCGGCCGCCGGGCGGGCAGCTACGGCATATCAGTGGCAGGCAAGACAGGAACTGCCCAGAATGCTCACGGGCCGGACCACGCCCTCTTTGCGGGATACGCTCCGGCTGATTCCCCCAGGTATGTCGCAGTGGCCGTTATCGAGGCGGGCCTTCACGGAAGTTCCGTGGCCTCTCCCATGGTAGGAGAGATCCTTTCCTACCTTCTTGTTCCCGAGGCCAGAAGCAAGGCCCAGTAAATGAAGGGAGATCAGGCGGGGTTTCCCGCAGAAAAATCCATAGGAGGTGCTGCCATGTCCGGTGAAAATTCGGCGAACATAGTTCTAAAGGGAGCAGTGTACGGCATACGGATGATCTTCCCGGAACAGGGAAGCGAGGACGGTCTCCTTTCGGAGCTCGAAAGGCTTTTCAGCGAATCTTCCGTCCTGTCCGGCGATATGCAGATAGTCCTTGATTTTCAGGGAAGAAAGGTATCCCGGTATTTCATTCAGAAGCTGCTTTCAGACTATGTGTGGTCCCGCAGGATGAGGATCCTGTCGTGGATAAGCCTTGACGGAGAGACCCAGGATGACCTCCGGTGCATGGGGGTCGCAACGGGCGAGCCTCTTCCTGAAAAGACTGAAAAAAGGGAGAGGACATCAGGCGGAGCTCTCCTCCTTAACCGCTCCCTTCGGTCCGGCCAGAGGGTTGAACATGAAGGGGATGTAATACTTGTGGGGCATGTAAATGACGGGGCTGAAATCATTGCCTCGGGCAACATCTGTGTCTGGGGCAGGCTAAAGGGCGTAGCCCATGCCGGTCTCGACGGCCAGGAAGACCGGACGCTGGTGGCGGGGCAGTTTGAGGCCAGACAGGTCAGAATCGGAAGCAAGGTAAGCTCCTCCCTGGGCAGTGAAATGGAATGGTGGGGAAAACCTGTTATTATTACAATGGAAAACAGCTCCCTTGTCGTGAGGGAGTTACAATTATGAAAAGTCATGATTGCCGGCGGAAAGCGGAGCTTGCGCAGGGCGACGGGAAGGGGAGAATATAATTGGACCCTCGGGTGATAGTAATAACATCCGGAAAAGGGGGCGTTGGGAAGACTACCACCACTTCGAACATATCGGTGGCCCTCGCCCGGGCAGGACACAAAGTAGTGGCAGTGGACGCGGATATAGGTCTTCGGAATCTTGATGTAATGATGGGGCTTGAGAACAGGGTCGTATATAACTTTATCGACGTGCTTGAGGGAACCTGCAGGCTGAATCAGGCCCTGGTGCGGGACAAGAGGGTCGACAATCTGTTTTTGCTGCCCGCAGCCCAGACGAGAACCAAGGATGCTGTAACCCCGGATCAGATGGAGCAGCTCTGCGCCCTTCTCCGAAGGGAGTTTGACTTTATCCTTCTTGACAGCCCCGCCGGGATAGAAGGGGGCTTTAAAAATGCGGCCGCCGGCGCCGACGAGGCAATAGTCCTGACGACGCCGGAGGTGCCCGCCGTCAGAGATGCGGACAGAATCATCGGCCTTCTTGAATCCATGGGCAAGGCTCCCATAAGGCTTGTGATCAACCGCCTCAGGGGCCGCATGGTCAGCGAGGGCGAAATGCTGGACGTGAGAGACGTGCTGGATGTGCTGGCAGTAGACCTCCTGGGCATTGTGCCGGAGGACGACAGCGTAGTTAAATCTTCGAACAGGGGGGAGCCTCTCGCGTTTGGAGACGATGCTCCTGCCGCCAAAGCCTTCACAAGAATTGCCGGAAGGCTCAGGGGAGAAAACATTCCCTTTCCCGATTTCAGCGAAGAGCAGGGCAGGGGATTTCTGGCGGGCATCCTGAAGCTTTTCGGTATGAAGGGATAGGGGGAAGCCGTTATGGCTCTTGATTTTCTAAAGAAGTTTTTTGGCTCGGGAGGCTCCAAAAACATAGCCAGGGAGCGGCTTCAGATAGTTCTCATCCACGACAGGGCCGACATATCCCCGGCTATGCTAGAGGACCTTCGCAGGGATATGATAGGGGTCATCACGAGATATATGGATATCGACACCTCCAAAATAGAGATGGATTTTGACCGGGCCGACAGATCTGTGGCCTTCGTGGCCAACATCCCCGTGATACGCATAAAGAGGGGCGTCGGCGCGAAAGAGCAGGAGACAGTAAGTGGGGGAAAAAAGACCCAGTCTAAGAGAAAATCTGGCAAGGCTTGATAAGCTGCAGCTGATCCCCGTCCTGATCCTCTTCTTCCTGGGGGTAGCTTTCATCTTCAGTGCAGGGGCCGGCTTCGACGGCCGGGGAAGCAGCTTTGCGTCCAGGCAGATCCTGTGGGGGGCCATATCTGCGGCTGCCTATATAATGGTCCTGCAGCTGGGTTATACCCGCATTTTCTCCTGGGCTTACAGGATTTACACCTTTGCCCTTGTCCTCCTGTTTGCCGTCATGGCCCTGGGCCTCACGGTAAAAGGCTCCCAGAGCTGGTTTCACCTGGGCTTTTTCAGATTTCAGCCTGCGGAGTTCGGCAAAGTGGCCCTTATCCTGGTTCTTTCAAAACATCTGTGCCGATATCCTCCTGTCACGGGACCTGCCTTCGCGGGCAGCCTGGCCCTGGCGGCCCTTTCCGGCGGGCTTGTGCTGCTGCAGCCCGACGCCGGCAGCGCCATGGTCTACGGGATCATAACCATGGCAGCCATTGTGGCCGCCGGATCCCCCTGGAAATATCCGGCGGGGCTTGCGGCCCTGGGGACGGCAGCCATACCTTTGGGCTGGCATTTCCTTAAAGAGTATCAGAAGATGCGGATCCGGGTCTTTATCGACCCCTGGGTGGATCCCCTGGGGGCGGGATATAACGTTATCCAGTCGAGAATTGCCGTGGGCTCCGGGGGGCTGCTCGGAAAAGGCTTTATGGAGGGGATGCAGAGCAAGCTCCGTTTTCTGCCTGAACCTCACACGGATTTTATTTTCAGTGTTTACTGCGAGGAGTTCGGTTTTATAGGGGCTATTTTAATGCTCCTTCTCTTCGGGGCCCTTTTTTGGAGGCTTATCGAGACGGGCATGCGCTCCAAGGACACCAGGGCCAAAGTGCTGATAGCCGGCACAGCGGCCTGGCTATGGTTTCAGGTGACGGAGAGCATAGGTATGAGCATGGGGCTGCTGCCCGTAACGGGGCTGCCCCTGCCCCTGGTCAGCTATGGGGGAAGCTCCCTTCTGGCCCTTTCCATAGTCCTTGCCCTTGCGCAGAGCGTCTACATATCCACCGTCAAAACTTACTGAAAGCGAAAATAATGAACCCGGGCGGAAAAGGCGACAGCCTCACCGCCGGGAATATTTAAAGGGGTGTCCCCCTGACGGCCGGGATGCCAAAAAATTAGGAGGCACATTATGGAACTGCCTGAATATGCCGACGGGATGTGGCCCCTTCTCTCAAATGTGAAGCGTCCCTCCCGATATGCGGGGTGCGAATTCGGCGCCCCTCCCCCCAAAGCCGGGGAAAAGGGGCTTATCAGGGTCTGCCTTGCCTTTCCTGATGTCTACGAAATCGGCATGAGCTACCTCGGCTTCCAGATACTGTATTTTCTGCTGAAGAGCCTTCCCTATGCTGACGGCGAGCGGGCCTACTGCCCATGGACCGATATGGAGTCCATGCTCAGAGAGAGTGGAACTCCCCTGGCGTCCATCGAGAGCGATCGCCCTCTCCACGCCTTTGACGTGGTGGGGTTCACTCTTCAGTATGAATTAAGCTATACAAACATCCTGACCATGCTGGACCTGGGGGAGATCCCCCTGCTGTCCGAAGAGAGAGGCGAAAATCATCCCCTTGTCGCCGCGGGGGGGCCCGGCGCCTTTGCCCCGGAGCCCCTGGCTCCCTTTGTGGACTTTTTCTGCGTCGGCGAGGGGGAGGAGCTCTTTCCCGAGGCGCTGAAGGTCCTCTCAGAGATGAAGGGGAGGCCAAGGAGGGAACGTTTGGAGGCCCTGGCCGAAATTGAGGGAGTTTACGTGCCCTCCCTCGTGGAGTGGGATTTTTCCCCCGGCAGGGGTTCCCGCTTTAAATCCTCCCGGCAGAGTCTGCCCGTAAAGCGGCGAATTGTGGACTCCCTTGAGGACGCCTTCTACCCGGATATGCTTCTTGTGCCCTCGGCGGGCATTGTCCACGACAGGGTGGCCATGGAGATCTTCAGGGGATGCACCAGGGGATGCCGCTTCTGTCAGGCGGGCATGATCACCCGCCCCGTGAGGGAGAGGTCTGTAAGTTCAGTGGTGGAAAAGACCCTCTCCCTGGTGGAAAAGACGGGCTGGGAGGAGGTGGGGCTTCTCTCCCTGGCCTCCTGCGACTACAGCGGCATATCCGATGCCATAAGAGGGCTCTCAGAGGCTCTTGCCCCAAAGAACGTCAGGATTAGCCTTCCGAGTCTCCGGATGGACTCCTTTTCCGTCGACCTGGCCGCTGAAATGGAGGCCATGAAAAGGGGCGGTCTGACCTTTGCCCCCGAGGCAGGGACCCAGAGGCTGAGAAATGTTATAAACAAAGGAGTGTCGGACGAGGACTTCAACACCTGCCTGGAAAAGGTCTTCTCCGGGGGATGGAGCAGGGTGAAGCTCTACTTCATGATGGGCCTTCCCACCGAGACGGAAGAGGACCTCGACGGCATCATCGAAATGACGGAGCGGGCCATAGCCATCGGACGGGCCCAGGGCAAAAGGCCCCGGGCGGCCGTTTCAGTGGCGGGCTTTGTCCCCAAGCCCCATACCCCCTTCCAGTGGGAGCCTCAGGCAGGAGTGGAGGAGCTAAGAAACGCCGGCAGATACCTCAAGAGGGGCATTTCTGAAAAGTTCAGGGGGCGGGGCAGCCCCGTAACCCTTAAGTACCACGAGCCGGAGCAGACTTTCCTGGAGGGAGTTTTCGCCAGGGGAGACCGGAGGCTTGCCTCAGTGCTCATGGCGGCCTGGAGAAAAGGAGCCCGGTTTGACGGATGGACTGAGATCTTTTCCTACCCCCTGTGGATGGATGCCTTCTCCTCGGAGGGGGTGGATCCGGCCGGTTTTGCCCTCAGGGAGATATCCCCTGAAGAGGGACTGCCCTGGGATCATATCCACACAGGAGTCACCAGGGAGTTTCTTCTCCGGGAGAGGGACCGGGCCATGAACGAAAGCCTGTCCCCCGACTGCAGACCCGTTGGAGGCGCGGATGGAGCGCCCTGCCGGGCCTGCGGCGTGGAGGAGATATGTCCCTACAGGTCGGGAGGGGGAGTTTTATGATCAGGGTTCGGATGACCTTTTCAAAGAGGGGCAGGGCCTGCTTTATCCCCCATATTGCCATCCCTCCTCTTTTGACCCGCAGCGGGACGAGGGCGGGACTGGAATTTGATCTGACTAAGGGCTTCTCGCCCCGGCCCAGAATAAGCCTGGGGCCGGAACTCTCCGTAGGGGTTCCCGCTCTGGCCGAACCCTTTGATGTATGGCTTACGGGCTACGACGATGACGTCCCCCACAGATGGAGCCGATGCCTCCCTCCGGGATTCAGCATCACCGGCGCTGCCATGATCGATGCTCCTCCCGGAACGGAGGAGGCCAGATCCATAGGCAGGCGCAAGCTGGCGGCCTCCAGTCTGCTGGCCCTGAGGGACGGGGACTCCTCCGCCCTTGAGACGGCCCTGGGAGAACTGCTGGAAGGGGGAAAGATCCTGGAGTTTTGCAGGCCCTGTGGACTTCCCTCGGCCTTCTTCCGGGTCATTTCAAAAGACCCGGCAAGGATGGGGCCGGGAACCCTTGTCCGGGCCCTGGCTGCCCGGGGTGTTATTGAAGGATGGCCCGATATCTTCATCCTCAGAGAGGCGGTAGGCCTTCTGGCCTCCTCCCCGGAAGATGGAGAGATCCGGGTTGAACCCCTAGTCCCGGCGCTGCAGGAGAGAAAAAAGCCATGATCCGCAAGATCGTGGCAAGCTGCATTGATCCTGAAGAGACCAGGGTGGCCATCATGGAGGAGGGCCGCCTGGCCGACCTGTTCGTGGAGCGGATGTGGGAGAGGCAGAAGACGGGCGAGATCTACAAGGCCAGGGTGGAGAGCGTTCTGCCGGGAATTCACGCTTCCTTTGTAAATCTGGGCGACGGCAGAAATGCCTTTCTCTACCTGAATGACGCCAGGGGAATCGATCTCCGGCCCAATCTGGAGCTTCTGGTCCAGGTTACCAAGACCGCAAGAAAGAACAAAGGGGCCAGGGTTACCTCCAGGATATCTCTTCCCGGCCGGTACATGGTGCTGGTGCCCAACGGCCAGGAGGCGGGGGTATCAAAAAGGATCCGGGAGGAAGAGGAGCGGAAGAGGCTGAAGGCCATCGCCCGGGAGCTTAGGGGCGAGGACTACGGAATCATAGTCAGAACCGCCGCCGAGGGCGTGGAGGAGGAGAGCCTGGTCCACGACCTGGAGGTCCTTCTGGCTCTGTGGAGGGAGATTGAGCACAACGGCAGGGTTCAGTCTGCTCCCTGCCTTCTCTACCGGGATTTGGGCCTGCTGGGGCGGGTCATCCGGGACGAGCTTACCGACTCCGTTTCAGAGATTATTGTGGATGGCAGCGAGGAGTATGAGAGCGTCATGAGCAACCTCTCCCTCCTGTCGGGGGAGGAGCCTCCGGAGGTCACCCTCTACGAGGGAGCTGTCCCCCTCTTCGACTTCTACGGGATAGAAAAGGAGATTGATGCCGCCCTTGAGCGGAGGGTGTGGCTGAAGTCCGGCGCCTATCTTGTTATAGACTACACCGAGGCCCTGACGGTTATCGATGTAAACACAGGCAAGTTCATCGGCAAGACCGACCTGCGCCATACCGTCCTGGACACCAACCTGGAGGCGGCAGGGGAGATCGCCCGGCAGCTGAGGCTCAGGGCCATAGGCGGCATTGTGGTCATAGACTTTATAGATATGGACTATGAGGAGGACAGGGACGCCCTCCTGGCCCGGCTTGAAGAGGTCTTCCAGAACGACCGGTACAAGGCAAGGATTTTTGGAGTATCCCGTCTGGGCCTGGTGGAGATAACCAGAAAAAGGGCAAGACCCGACATCCGGTCCACCCTGGCACGAAGCTGTCCCTTCTGCGGCGGCTCCGGCTGGGTCCTCAAGGAGGATGCCGTCTCCATGGCCATAAAGCGTTTCCTAAGAAAGGTATCCCTGTCCAACCGCTCTGATGCCATGCTGCTGGAGGCCAACCCCGCGGTGGCCCAGTACATTCATGAGACCTATCTGCCCCTCTGGGAGGAGGAGCTTGACAGAAGGATTTTCCTGGCGGCGGCTCCCGAGTTTGCCTGGAGCAAGTTCAGGCTGGAGGTCCAGGGGGGCCTTGAGCTTGTGGAGCGAAGAATAGAGCAGATGGAAAGCCGGGAGGCCCGTCCAGTTGTTTATAGAACGTCTTCATCTTAAAGGCTTCAAGAGTTTCGGAACCTCCCAGGAGCTTCAGTTTTCCAGGGGCTTTACCGCCATCGTGGGGCCCAACGGCAGCGGCAAGAGCAATCTGCTGGATGCCCTCCGGTGGGTGCTGGGCGACGGCGGCCTGCAGCGGCTGAGAATTGCCAGGCAGGGAGACCTTCTCTTCTCGGGAAGCGCCTCCGTACCCTCCGCCTCCAGAGCGGAGGTTACCCTCAGCCTCAGGGAAGACGGCGGCCCCGATGCACCGGGGTGCCTTCTGCGCAGGAGCTACTCCCACGAGACGGGATCGGTGATCACCGTGGACGGCGCAAGGACCAGGCTCTCGGACCTGGACGAAGTAAAGAGGCGCTGGAGGCTTGAGGGGGACCAGTTTGCCTTCATAGGCCAGGGCGAGGTGGCCGAGGCCATCCGCCAGAGACCTTCCCAGAGGAGGGCCTATCTGGATCTCCTCTTCGGCATAGACCGGTACAGGAGGAAGAGAGCGGAGGCAGCGGCAAAGCTTCTGGCCTCCGAGGAGGAGAGCCTGAGGCTGGAGGCCCTGTCAGCGGAGCTGACCAACCGCAGGGAGGAGATCGCCCCTGCCGTCGAGCTCGCGTCTGAGGCGAAGACAATCCGGGACAGCCTTGAGGAAAAAAGAAAGGCCTACTACTTTCACAGGAGAAAGACTGCAGAGGACTCCCTGAGGGAGCTGGATAAAGAAATTGCCGTCCTCGGCGGTCAAATTGTCGCCATGTCCCGGTGGAAAGATCTATGGCAGCATTTCCGCGGCCGCCTTCTTGACGAAAAGGAAATAGTCGCCACCGAGATGGAAAGGCTGGCCCGGGAGAGGGAGGATCTCAGCCGGAAGAGAGAGGAGATCCGCAGAAGCTGCTTTGCCTCGGCGGCGACAGTAAGGGAGATAAGATCCCGACAGGCTCCCCTTGCCGGGGAAGAGGAGGCTCTGCGCCTCCGGAGGGATGAGGTGAGGACGGAAAGGGATAAAATTTCCCTCAGGGAAAAAACCCTGTCCGGCGAGCTGGCGGCTGCCCTGGAGGAAAAAGACGCCCTCATGACAAAAATGGAGGAGCTAAGGGAGGCCTTCGATAGGGAGAAGGCCAGAAAAAAAGCCCTCTCCAGCGCCCTTTCCGATCTGGTCGCAGAGAGGGAGACCCTTACGTCCAGAGCTGGCGCCGGGGAGATTTTTTTGAACAGCTGTCAGGAGCGGATGGAGGAGGCTGAAAAAGCACTGGCCGCCCTGGAGGAGGAGATAAGAGAGATGGAAGGCAGGATCCTCTCCCTTGAAGAGCGGGAGAAGGAGGTCGTAGAGGCCCACGGCGAGGCCTTTGCGGCGAGCAGAAAGACCGCTGCGGCCCTTCAGCAGGCCCGCAGGGAGGCGGCCGCCCTTGAGACGGCCGCAGAGGACCTGCAGAATGCAGAGAGCTCCTCCTATCCTGAATCCGTCAGATTTCTGGTATCCGCAAGACGCCTCGGCAGATTGCAGGAGGAGCTTGCGGTAGCGGCGGAGACCTTCTCCTGTCCCCCCTCCCTGTCCCGGGCCCTGGAGGCCTACCTTGGAGGCAGGCAGTACTGGATCTTCGTGAAAGATCTCGCCGGGGCAGGCATCTGCATCGACCTTCTCAAGGAAAGAAGGGCGGGCAGGGCTACATTTCTGCCCCTGGAAAAAAGCCGCCCCCGCAGGCCTGACAGGGGAGCCACCCTTCCCGGGGAGGGAGTGGTGGGATGGGCTTACGATCTCATAGAACCCATGGACGAATGGAAGGACTGCGTCCATCATATCCTGGGGGACCTTCTCATAGTGGAGGACTACTCTGCAGGGTCTGCCATGGCGGCCCGGAGGGTTCGCTGCCCTGTCGTCTCCCTTGAAGGAGAGGTTTTCCTCTCATCGGGGACGGTGAGCGGAGGAAGGGGCAGGCAGACGGAGGGAGCCATCGAACGCCGGCGCAGAATCAGGGAGGCCCTTAATCAGCTGGAAAAGGTAAGGGCAGCCGCGGCAGACCTCGGAGCAGCTCTGGAAAAGGAAGAGTCCGCTGAACGGGCCAGGGGCGCCGAGAAGGAGGCCCTGGCCCTGGAGCTGAGAAAGGTCAAAGCCCTGCTGGAGGAGAGGAGGCGGGACAGAGACCTAAGGGCCGCTTCCCTGGACCGCCTTGAGAAGGACGCCCTCCGCGGAAGAGAGGACATGGACCGGTGGCAGAAGCGGCTTGCCGCCATAGGCCTGGAGATGGAGGCCCTGTCCGCCGGAGAGGAGGCTGCCTCAGAAGCGGAGGACGGCTCCTCCCTTTCCGGCCGCCTGGCCGCCGCCGAAAGCGCAGGAACCCTCATAGCCGAACGGCTGGCCGCTGCGGAAGACCTCAGGACCCGGACCCTGTCGGAGCTTGACCAGATAGAGGACCGGCTCTCCCGGCTGGCAGGCGAGAAGGGTACCATCCTGGAGAGGGAGGCGGAGGAGCTGGCCAGGCTCAGGAGCTGGGGTCTTGCCCAGGGTGCTCTTCTGCGGGATATCAGAGAAAAAGACAGGGCCCTCGGTGATCTGGGACGAGCGGAAAAAAGCCATGAATCCCGGCTCGGAAGGGCCTCCGCAAGGTTTGACCGGGCCCAGGAGAGAAGGGCAGAAGCAGAGGCCAGGGGCAGAAGTCTTTCGACAAGGCAGGAAAATCTGTCAGCGGAGCTCCTCCGGCTTACGGAGACGTGGGACGGCCAGTATTCCTACGATCCCTCCCGGGTCCCCTGCCCGGAGGAGGGAGAGGCAGCCTCCTCCGCGGTCCGGAGGCTGGAGCGGGAGCTTAGAGCCCTAGGCCCAGTGGAGTGGGGCGTCCTCTCAGAAGACCGGTCTCTCTCGGGCAGGATCTCCTTTCTGGAGGAGCAGCTGTCCGACGTAAGGTCGGCCATTGCCCGGCTTCGGGAGCTTATAGCAGATACGGACCGCCACGTGAGAGAGCTCTTCAGCGAAGCCCTGGACAGGATAAACAGCCGGTTCAACGGCTTGTTTCAGCGGCTCTTCGGCGGAGGGGAGGCCAGGTTGTGTCTTCAGGCCGGGGCCGGTGAGGAGACGGACGAGGAGGGGGAAAAAGGCAAGGATGACGCTCCTGCCTGGGACGCGGGCGTAGAGATAGTGGCCAGGCCCCCGGGCAAACACCTGCAGAATCTGGCCCAGCTGTCAGGAGGAGAGCAGTCCCTCACCGCCATAGCCTACCTCTTCGCCTCCATGGAGGCTGCGGGGGCGCCTCTTGCGGTGCTGGACGAAGTTGATGCCTCCCTGGACGAGTCAAATCTGCTGAGATTCGGCGACCTTGCCAGGGAGTATGCCTCCTCCGGCCAGGAGAAGGGAATCCAGCTTATCGTCATGACCCATCGCAGGGCCACCATGGAGAGGGCGGATATCCTCTACGGAGTGACCCTCTCAGAGCCGGGCCTTTCCACTGTAGTGGGCATGAAGGTGGAGGACTGGGTTGAACCGGCAGAGCGCCGGACCGGGGCCTTTGAGGGGGCGTCAGGAAGATGACTGTAACCAGGGATGACGTCCTGTTCGGAGCCCTCACCCTCCGGCAGCCCGAGTCAGGCCCCAGGGTAAATGTGGATACCATCCTACTGGCGGCTTACGTCAGAGGCACCTTCGGAGGCAGGCAGGCCAGGGCCGCGGACCTGGGGTGCGCCACCGGAGCAGTGGCCCTCATTATGGCCCTGCGGTTTCCCACCCTGTCCGTGGTTGGGTTGGACATCCAGAAGGAGCTGGTGGATCTCGCCCGGGAAAATGCCGGCCTGAACGGACTTTCCGGCAGAGTCTCCTTCCACAGGGGAGACCTCCGGCAGGAGAGCCCCTGCCTTCCCCCCCAGTCCTTCGACCTTGTGGCGGCAAACCCTCCCTACGAAGAGCCCGGGAGGGGCAGGCCAAGCTCCTCGCCGGCGGAGAGGGCGGCCCGGTATGGCGACTACTGCTCTCTCTCCGATATTGCCCGGGCCGGCAGGCGGCTTCTGAAGCACAGGGGCAGGATGTACGTGGTCTTTCGGGCGGACAGGACCGCCGAGCTTCTTTCAGAGCTCTCAGGCAGCGGGCTTGAGCCCAAGAGGATCCGCTTCGTGCACCCCCTGCCTGACAGGAAGGCCTCCGTGGTGCTGGTGGAGGCCCTTAGAGGAGGCAGGCGGGGCATGATCGTGGAGCCGCCCCTGTTTATTGAGGACGGCCGGGGAGAGTACACAGAAGAGCTCCTCTCAGCCTATACGAAGGAGGGACTGTCGTGCCTCTTGCAGTGATTCCCACCCCCGTGGGCAACCTGGGAGATATGTCGGCCAGAGCTCTGGAAACTCTGGCAGAAGCCGACATCATCGCCTGCGAGGACACCAGGGTTTCAGGGCCCCTGCTGCGCCATTTCGGCATCTCCGCACCTTTGATCTCCTATTACGCCCACAATGAAAGACAGAGGACAGAACAGCTTCTCTCCATGCTGCAGGAGGGCAAAAAGGTAGCCCTCATCTCTGACGCCGGAACGCCGGGCATCTCCGATCCCGGCGCTGAGATTATCAGAAGATGCATCGATGAGGGGATCGGAGTTACCGTCCTCCCGGGGCCTACGGACTTTGTGCCGGCCCTCGTCATGTCGGGGCTCAAGGCTCACCCCTTCCTGTTTTACGGCTTTTTGCCCGACAGGGCGGGGGAGAGAGAGAAGGTGCTGACCGATCTTGCCTCCCTCGACTGCACCCTTGTCTTCTACGTCTCCCCCCACAAGGCGGAAAGACACATCCGCCACAGCGCCTCCCTTCTGGGCAACCGCAAGGCTGCCCTCGTCCGGGAGATCAGCAAGATCTACGAGGAGGCCCGCAGAGGAACTCTCGAAGAGCTTGCCCGCTCTGTCGCGGAAGGAGTAAGGGGAGAGCTTGTGCTGGTAGTGGAGGGGGCCTCTCCTCAGAAAGCGGAAGAGGGAGAGTGGAAGAAGGCGGCCCTCGAGATGATAGAAGCAGGGGTCTCCTCCCGGGAGGTTGTCAAAATCCTCTCTAAGGAGTATGGTTTATCAAAAAATGAAATAAAATCCTTTCTTTTCGCCCCCGAAGCGTAAAAGATAAATTTGGCCAGACAGCAGGAGGGAATTACATGTCGGAAAGCAGCGCCCGCAGTAAAAAAAGTTTTTATCTGACTACGCCGATCTACTACGTCAATGATACTCCCCATATAGGACACGCCTATACCACCATCGCCGCCGACGTCATGTGCCGCTACAAAAGGATGCGGGGCTTCGACGTTATGTTCCTCACCGGCACCGACGAGCACGGCCAGAAGATCCAGCAGAGCGCCGATGAGAAGGGGCTTACCCCCATGGAGCTTGCCGACCGCACTGTGCTGAACTTCAAGGAGCTCTGGAAGGCCCTGGACATATCAAATGACGACTTTATCCGCACCACTGAGGAGCGGCACTTCAGGACCGTCCAGGCAATCTTTAAGCAGCTCATGGATCAGGGGGATATCTACAAGGGAAAATACCAGGGATGGTACTGTGTCCCCTGCGAGACCTATGTGCCCGAAAGCAGCATAGGCGAGGAGAAGACGTGCCCTGACTGCAGACGGCCTCTCCAGATGATGGAGGAGGAGAGCTACTTCTTCAGGGCGTCAGAGTACGGCCCCAGGCTTCTCGAATTTTACGAAAAAAACTTGCGGGGGGTTATGCCCCGCAGCAGATATAATGAAATTGTAAGCTTTATCAAGGGAGGAATCAGGGACCAGTCCGTCTCCCGCACAACCCTTAAGTGGGGCATACCGGTGCCCGGCGACGACGCTCATGTGGTGTACGTCTGGTTTGACGCCCTAATAAACTATGTCACTGCCTGCGGATACCTGGACGACCGGGAGAAATTCGACAAGTTCTGGCCCTCAGTTCACCACCTTGTGGGCAAGGACATCATCCGCTTCCACTGCGTAGTCTGGCCCATCATGCTCCTGGCCCTGGGGATCAATCCCCCTGTTACCGTCTTCGCTCACGGCTGGTGGACCGTGGAGGGGGAGAAGATGTCCAAGTCCGTAGGCAATGTGGTGGATCCCTTCGAGATGGTGGAGAGGTACGGAACGGACGCCTTCCGGTACTTCCTTCTGCGGGAGGTGCCCTTTGGCCTGGACGGCGACTTCTCCGAGGCCGCCCTGGCGGGCAGGATCAACTCTGACCTTGCGAACGACCTGGGCAACCTGCTAAACCGGACGCTCCAGATGGTGGAAAACTACTGCGGCGGCGTTCTTCCGGCGGTGCAGCAGCCGGGGGAGCTGGAAAAAGAGGTGGAGGCCCTGGCCGCAAAGACGGCGGAGGAGGTGGACCGGAAGGTCTCCGACTTCGCCTTCGACGAGGCCCTGAAGGCCATATGGGCTTTCATAAGACGGGGCAACAAGTACATAGATGAGACCATGCCCTGGAAGCTGGGCAAGGAGGGCAGGGATGAGGAGCTTCACAGGGCTCTGAATACCCTGTGGGACGTGCTGCGGCTGAGCGCCCTCTTTGTGGCTCCCTTCATGCCTGAAACAGCCCGGAGGCTGTGGGAGCAGCTGGGCCTGGAGGCAGACCCCCAGTCCTCCCCGGCGGAGGACCAGGGCTGGGGCAAGCGCCCCGGCGAAGTGAAGGTCAATAAGGGCAAGGTCCTCTTCCCGAGGATAGACATGGCTGCCTGGAAAAAGGAAAAAGAGGCCCGGGACGCAAAGAAAGCTCCTGTCATCGAAGAGCCGGAGCATGAGGAGCAGATCGATATCGGAGTCTTCAGGTCGGTGGAGCTTCGGGTAGCCCGAATCTTAAAGGCAGAGGAGATACCGGGATCAAAAAAACTGGTGAAACTTTCGGTGGACCTGGGCTACGAACAGAGGACCATCGTGGCGGGAATAAAGAAATTCTACACCCTCGAAGAGCTGGAGGGCAGGCGCATTGTCATAGTAGTTAACCTGAAGCCTGCAAAGCTCTACGG